>NZ_DASSCY010000031.1:0-37470 GCF_035697385.1 Mycobacterium sp.
CGGCGATGACACGGAAATCCTTACCACGCAACGGGATTACTGGACCCAGCAGCTGCGCGGACTGCCGGAGGACTCCGGCGTGCGTCCCGATTTCGCGCGCCCGCCCGTGCCAAGCGGTGAAGGGGATTCCATCGAGTTCACCGTCGATGCCGCCACCCGCGCCAAACTGGTCGAGCTCACCCGCGAGATCGGCATCACCGAGTTCATGCTGTTGCAGGCCGTCGTGGCGGTCCTGCTTCACAAGGCAGGCGACGGCGTCGACGTCCCCCTTGGCACCCCAGTAGCGGGACGTAACGAGTCGGAACTCGACCAGCTCGTCGGCTTCTTCATCAACATCGTGGTGCTGCGCAACGACCTGAGCGGCAACCCCACGCTGCGTGAGGTGCTGCGCCGTGCCCGCGAAACAGCGCTGGGCGCGTACGCCCACCAGGATCTGCCGTTCGACCGGGTGGTCGAAGCCGTCAGCCCGGTGCGATCGCTTTCGCGCAACCCGCTGTTCAGCGTCGTCGTCCACGTCCGCGAGGACCTGCCGACCGGCCAGGTCATCGACACCGGGCCCGACGGTGACACCACCTTCACCGCGCTCGAGCCGACGTTCGATGTCGCTCATGCCGATCTGTCGCTGAACTTCTTCGCCGGCGAGCAGGGATACCGCGGACACGTCATCTACCGGCCGGAGTTGTACCACCGCAGCACGATGGAGCGGCTCGTCGACTGGTTGGGCCGCATTGTGCGCGCGTTCGCCGACCAGCCGGACAACGTGTTGCGCGACGTCGAGATCATGGATCCCGACGACAGTGCCCGCCTCCTAAACTGGGGTGGCGGAGCGGTCTACGTCCTCGACGATGCGCTCAAACCCGCCCCCGTCGGCGTGGTCGGCGACGTGTATGTCACCGGCGCGGCGCTCGAGCGTGCCGGCTGGGACCGCGCCGGGTTGACCGCGACGCGGTTCGTGCCGAATCCCTTTGCCGCTAATCCAGGTTCGCGTCTGTATCGCGGTGGCGAGCAGGGCCGGTGGACGGAAGACGGCCGCCTGGAGTTCGTCGGGCGCACCACCACGGACGGTGCCCGCCAACCATCATCGGGCGGTGCCGCGTTCGAGCCCCCGAGCACCGAAACCGAATGCGCACTGGCCGAAATGCTCGGTGAAGTGCTCGGTGTCGCCGAAGTCGGGCGCTACGACGACTACTTCGAACTCGGCGGCGACAGCATCCTGGCGGTCCAGCTGGCAGCCCGTGCCCGCGATGCCGGTCTGCCGCTGACCGCGCGGATGGTGTTCGAACACACCGTGGTAGCCGACCTCGCCAAGAAACTGGACGACGCCCCCGCGGTGGTCGAAGTCGAAGACACCAGCCACGAGCCGATGACCGTTTCGGGTTTGTCCGCCGACGAACTCGCGGCGTTCACGTCGTCGTGGACGGCATCAGGCGACAGCGCACAATGACCGCCACCGTGTCGACAACCGCCGTCGAAGACGTGATGGCGCTCAGCCCCCTGCAACAGGGGCTGTTCTCCATGGCGGCGCTGACCGACGGTAACGACGGGGCCGACCCCTACGTGATCGCCATGTCAGCCGATGTGACCGGGGCCCTCGACGTTCAACTGCTCCGCAACTGCGCGCAGACGATGATGGCTCGTCATCCCAATCTGCGCGCCAGCTTCTACCGCGGCGACCTCAGCCGCACCGTGCAGGTGATTCCCGGGCAGGTCGACGTGCCATGGCGGCACATCACCGCCACCGCCGACGAAGTCGAAGCGCTTGACGCCGACGAACGGCGGCGACCGTTCGATCTCGAGCACGGCCCGGCGATCCGATTCCTGCTCATCGAATTAGCCGACGACCGTTGGCATCTCATGGTGATCGCCCACCACATCATCATCGACGGGTGGTCGCTGCCGCTGTTCGTTGGCGAGCTCATCGCGCTGTACAACTCAGGCGGGGATCCGGCGGTCCTGCCTGCGACGCGCCCGTACCGGGATTACATCGGCTGGCTGGCCGCGCGTGACCAGGACGCCAGCCGGGCGCTGTGGCGCGAGCATTTGTGCGGGCTCAAGGGGCCGACCCTGCTGACGCCCGCGCTCACCGCGGGCCAGCAGCTGAGCGGGCTGCCACGACGGACGGAGGTGATCCTCGACGAGGAGGCCACGAGCCAGCTGATGGAGGCCGCTCGTTCCCGGGGCGTCACCGTCAACACGCTTGTGCAAATGGCGTGGGCAACAATCCTTTCCGCGTGCACCGACACCAGTGACGTGGTCTTCGGGGTGACGGTGTCGGGCAGACCGTCGGAGCTCGCAGGCGTGGAGACGATGGTCGGTCTGTTCATCAACACCGTGCCGTTGCGGGTGCGGCTTGAACCGGCCGCGCCGGTCGGTGCGCAGTGCCTGGCGTTGCAGCGCGAGGGCGCAATGCTGCGCGACCACAGCTACCTCGCCCACGCTGAACTGCGCTCACTCGCGGGCATCGGCGAGATGTTCGACACCCTGCTGGTGTACGAGAACTTCCCGCCTGGCGGGCTGGTAGGCGGCGGAGACTTCAGAGCGGGCGATGCCACCTTCCGGCCCGCGGCGCTGGAAAGCCTTTCGCACTTTCCCGTGACGATCGCCGCCCACATGACCGACGGACGGTTGACGGTGATGGTGGAGGTCATCGACGGCGCACTGGGGCAGATGAACCCCGAAACCCTCGGCAGGCGAGTGGTTCTCACCGCCCAGCGGCTCGCGTCGCATTGGGACCGCCCGCTTCGCGACGTCGGCATCCTGTTCGACGACGAGTTGACGTCGATATCGGCCGCCGGTTCGACCGTCGCGGATCCGGCAGGCGTGCACACCAAGTTCGCCGAGGTGGCGTCTTCCCGTCTCGGTTCGGTGGCGTTGAGCTGGCCGGATGGCCAACTGACGTATCGGGAGCTGGACGAGGCTGCTGACGGGCTTGCCGCCGCGCTTGTCGCACGTGGAGTCAGCACCGAAGCACCTGTGGCGGTGAATCTTTCGCGCGGTCCGGACTACGTGGTCGCAATGCTGGGCGTGCTCAAGGCGGGCGGGACCATCGTCCCGCTCGACCCGGGAATGCCCGCAGAGCGAATCGCCGACATCCTCGCCCAGTCCGGTGCCCGAATCGTCGTCGACGAGGCGGTGATTGCCGCGGCTCCAGATGCACCGACGGACTTCCGTCCCGCGATCGTCGCGCCGGATCAAGCCGCATACGCGGTGTTCACCTCGGGCACCACGGGACGACCCAAGGGGGTCGTCGGCACCCATCGGGCGCTGCGCGCCTACGCCGAGGACCATGCGGAGAACATCCTGCGCCCAGCCGCGATCCGGCTGAAGCGCAGACTCCTGGTCGCGCATGCTTGGTCGTTCACCTTCGATGCCGCGTGGCAGCCGCTGGCCGCGCTGCTCGAGGGGCACGCCGTGCACATCGTCGACGACGAAGTCCAGCGCGACGCCGAGGCGTTGGTGGAAACCATCGCCCGGTACGGCATCGACATGATCGACACCACCCCTTCGATGTTCGCCCAACTACATGCGGTTGGGCTGTTGTCCACCGTCCCGCTTGGCGTGTTGGCGCTTGGCGGCGAGGCGGTCAGCATTCCGGCGTGGAACTTGATCCGCGACGAATGTGCACGCACAGGCATGGCGGCTTACAACTGCTACGGCCCAACGGAAACCACGGTGGAAGCCGTCGTCGCCACGATCTCCGAGCACGAACAGCCGACGATCGGCTTGCCGACCGGGCCTACCCGCGCTTACGTCCTCGATTCATGGTTGCGCCCGGTGCCCGACGGTGTGCCAGGAGAGCTCTATCTGGCCGGTGACCAACTCACACGCGGCTATCTGGGCCGGGCAGGCGAGACGGCGCACCGCTTCGTCGGAGACCCGTTCGTGCACGGCGAGCGGATGTACCGGACTGGTGATGTTGTGCGACGGCTACCGGGTGGCGCGCTTGCGTTCCTCGGGCGCTCGGACGCACAGGTCAAGATCCGCGGTTTCCGGGTCGAGCCCGGCGAGATCGCGGCAGTACTGCACAGTCATCCAGCCGTGCGGCACGCCCACGTTTCGGTGCGTGAACATCGTTTAGGGCCTCGGTTGATCGCCTACGTGGCGGCCGATCCCGCACCGGCGGTAGCCGAGCTGCGGGGCCTGCTGTCAAAGCGGTTGCCGCGCTACATGGTTCCGCACAGCATTGTTGTCGTCGACCAGATGCCGCTGACATCGCACGGCAAGGTCGACGAAACAGCTCTGGCGGCCATCACCATTGACGACGGCCCGTCAGCTGCTCCGGAGACCGACACCGAAAAAGCGCTCGTCCAGGTGCTCACCGAGCTTCTCGATGGCGCCGAGGTCGATGTCACCGCCGACTTTCTTCAGCTCGGCCTGGACAGCATCGTGGCGCTGTCGGTGGTTCAGGCAGCGCGCAGACGCGGCATCCCGCTGCGCGCCCGGCTGATGGTCGAGTGCGGAACCGTCCGCGAGCTGGCGGCCGCAATCGACAGTGAAACGGTCACTATCGGCCTTGCCGACGACGCGGACAGCGGCCCGGTCCCCGTGCTGCACAACGTGCACTGGCTCTACGAGCACGGCGATCCGCGACGGCTGGCACAGACCGAGGCGATCCGGCTGCCCGAGGGGATCACTCGCGATCACCTGGACCGGATGCTGCGCGCCGTCATCGACGGTCACGAGGTGCTGCGCGCCCGCCTCGACACCGACACGATGACTCTCGTCGAATACGACCCGCACGACTACCTCACCGAGGTGTGGGTCGACGGCGACGTGACCGATGCGGTCGCCCATCACGCCCGCGCGTGCGTGGAACGCCTTGATCCGCAGAACGGTTCGATGATCGCTGCAGTATGGCTGCGGCAATCAGAGGGCCCCGGCGTGCTGGTGTTGACCGCGCACGTGCTCGCAATGGATCCGGCGTCGTGGCGAATCGTAATGGGCGAACTCGACGCGGGTTGGCATGCGTTGATGTCCGGCCGAGAGCCGTCGCCGGCTCCGGAGCACACCAGTTATCGCCGATGGTCGCGGCTGCTGCGCGAGCGCGCCGCCACGCTTGACACGTGCGACTTCTGGGCCGCGCAACTCGACGGCGACGACCCTGCACTGGGGTCACGCCGGGTCCGACCGCAGACCGACCGAGCGGGCGACCTTGTCGTCACCATGTCAGTCGCCGACGCCGACGTAACTGCTCGGCTGCTGAGCGCGACGGAGCCCACCTCGCACCTGCTGGCGGCAGCGGCGGCGCGTACCGTCACCCGCTGGCGACTGCACCGGGGGCAGGATCCGCAGCCGCCGCTGTTGGCGCTGGAAACCCACGGTCGCGCAGACGGATTCGTCGACGACGCCGATACTTCCGACACTGTCGGCCTGCTCACTGCCATATACCCGCTGCGGGTGCAGTCGGCACAGGATTGCGCCGCGATTCCCGGCGACGCGATTGACTATGCTCTGCTGCGCTATCTGCGGGCGGACACCGCCGAACGCTTGGCCGCCTACCGTGAACCCCAGGTGCTGCTGAACTTCCTGGGCCGCGTCCACGTCGGACTGGATGCCGGTGTCATGAAGATGGATCGCGCGCTGCTGGCGGACGTATCACCGCTGCCCGAGCCCAATCTGGCGGTTCGACACGAGCTGACCATCATGGCGGCGGTGCTCGGTGAGAGCGACGCTCCCGTGTTGGCCACGCAGTGGCGTGCCATTCCCGACATCCTCACAGAAACGGATATTGCTGTGCTGCAATCGATGTGGCAAGACGCGCTGCGGGAGATCGCACCGTGAGCACCACGCTGGCAGTCGTCGGCGCCGGAGCCAAGGCCGTTGCCGTCGCCGCCAAGGCCGCCGAACTGAGCGACATGGGCGTCGACGTTCCCGCCGTCGTCGCCGTCGAACGCACTGCGGTGGCTGCCAACTGGCAGGCCGTCGGCGGCTGGACCGACGGGCAGCACCGGCTGGGAACCGGGCCCGAGAAGGATGTCGGCTTCCCGTATCGCTCGTCGCTGGTGCCGCGGCGCAATGCCGAACTCGACGAACGGATGACCAGGCACAGCTGGCAGGCGTACTTGGTCGCCACCGGCCAGTTCGCCGAATGGATCGACCGCGGCCGGCCCGCGCCCACCCATCGCAGGTGGAGCCAGTACCTGCGCTGGGTGGCCGACAACGTCGGTATGACCGTGATCCCCGGTGAGGTGCAGCGCATCTCGACAGATGGTCAACGGTGGGCGCTGCACACACCCGAGGACACTGTGCACGCCGAAGCGGTGATGATCACCGGGCCGGGGCAGGCGGCACGGTCGATACTGCCCGGCGACGCGCGGGTGCTGTCCATCGCGCAGTTCTGGCAGCAGGCCGCCGCGCAAGAGCTCATATCGGCCGAACGCGTCGCGGTGATCGGCGGCGGTGAAACGGCAGCGTCAATGCTCAACGAACTGTTCCGCCACCGGGTTTCGACGATCACGGTCATCTCGCCGCAGGTAACACTGTTCACCCGCGGTGAGAGCTTCTTCGAGAACACACTGTTCTCCGATCCGACCGGCTGGTCGAGCCTGACGTTGGCTGAACGGCGAGACGCGCTCGCGCGCACCGACCGCGGTGTGTTCTCTGCGCGGGTGCAGGATGCACTGCTGGCCGACGACCGCATCCGGCATCTGCGGGGGCGGGTCGCACATGCGGTCGCGCTCGACGATCGAATCCGGTTGACGCTGAGCACAAACCGCGGATCCGAACGCATGGAGACGGTGCACGGATTCGATCTGGTGATCGACGGATCGGGCGCCGACGCGATGTGGTTCGTGCCGCTGTTCGGCCAGGACGCACTGGATGTGCTGGAACTGGGGCTCGGCGGGCCGCTCACCGGCGACGCGTTGTGTGAATCCATCGGACACGATCTAGCCATTACCGGCGTCACCCCGAAACTGTTCCTGCCCGGCCTGTCCGGGCTCACCCAAGGACCCGGGTTTCCGAACCTGTCCTGCCTCGGGCTGCTGTCCGACCGGATCCTGGGCGCCAACCTGACCGACCCATCGCTGAGGAGACTCGATGAGCACCAATCCGTTCGATGACGACAACGGCACCTTCTATGTGCTGGTCAACGACGAGGATCAGCACAGCCTGTGGCCCACGTTCGTCGAGGTTCCCGCAGGCTGGCGCGTCGTATTCGGTGGGGGCACCCGAGCCGACTGCCTGGCCTACGTCGAGGCGAACTGGACCGACATGCGCCCGCGCAGCCTGCGCGAAGCCATGGGACGCGAAGGTGCCTCGCTAAGTTAGGAGCCGTGCCAACGTCACGGCGGAACCTCGGGGTTGCGGCCGTGCTGTGGATCGCGGCGGCACTGACCTTTCTTCTATTCGAATGGCTGGCCGCTGCGGCGGTACTGCCGTCGTACAGCTATGCGTACGGATACATCAGCGACCTCGGAGTACCCGCGTGGTCGCCCAGGGCGGCGCTGATGAACTCGGCGTTCTGGGTGCAGGGCCTGATGTTTGTGGCAGGAGCCGTCTTGATCGCCAGGACAGCCGGCCGGGGCTGGCTGTTCGTCTTGCTCACGGTGATCAATGCGGTGGGCAACATTCTGGTGGCCGTCGCGCACGGTGGCTCGGAACTTGTCGAGAACGGGTACGCGTGGATGCATGTGCTCGGCGCGTGCCTTGTCTTCGTCGTCGGCAATGCCGCGATAGTCGTCGGCTCATGGGTCGTGGCGCCGATGGTTGCGCTGAAGGGCTATCGGGCCGCGTCCATCGCGATCGCGGTCATCGGATTCGTCTGCGTGGCGGCGTTGAGCATCACCACGTCCAAGGCCGGCTTGCCGAGCGGGGTGCCGGAGCGCGGCGCGGTGTATTCGATCCTGGCGTGGCAGGTCTTGACCGGAGTCGCCTTGCTCGTTCGGCCGGTGCGCGCCCGCTAGACGTCCTGAGTCGGTTCGTCGCGGCCAGCCGCTGCGGGCGACGAGTGTGGAGTTAATACACGCGATCTGCAGAAAGGCCGTGCATCAAGTCCACACTCACCGAGGTTCGCTAGACCTGCTGGCCCAATGGCATGTCCATGTCGAACAGGCGCGCGTGCAGGACCGTCCGGTTACGCAGCGCTGCCCGCACCGCACGGTGCAGGCCGTCCTCCAGATAGACGATGCCTTTCCACTTCACCGCGTGTGGGAACAGATCGCCGTAGAACGTCGAGTCCTCCGACAGCAACCGGTCCAGCGCCAGCACAGTCGTCGTTGTGACCAATTCGTCCAGCCGGATCTGGCGCGGCGGAATCTGCGCCCACTGGCGATGCGACAGCCCGTGCTCCGGGTATGGTCTGCCCTCGCGGACGCCCTTGAAGATCATCCGGCAGAGGTCCCCCGACTCTTGCCCCCGACCATCGGTGTCATCCTGCAAAGGCTAGTCGCAACCGGCCCATCGACCACCCGAACACCGCTCGCGGCGTATCGAACCTGTTGATGACCGTAAAATGAATGCCAACTAGGTGGGAGAGGTAGGTGAACACATGGGTAGCGCCGAGGACCGTCGATTCGAGGTGTTACGCGCGATCGTTGCCGACTTCGTATCCACAAAGGAACCGATTGGTTCGAAATCACTCGTAGAGCGGCACAATCTGGGTGTCTCGAGCGCGACCGTGCGCAACGACATGGCGGTTCTGGAGGCCGAGGGGTACATCGCCCAGCCGCACACCAGCTCGGGCCGGGTGCCAACGGAAAAGGGTTACCGGGAGTTCGTCGACCGGCTGGAGGACATCAAGCCGCTGTCGACTGCGGAGCGGCGCGCGATCCTGTCCTTCCTGGATTCGGGCGTCGACCTCGACGACGTATTGCGCCGTGCAGTCCGGCTGCTGGCGCAACTCACCCGCCAGGTCGCGATCGTCCAGTACCCGACGCTGTCGACATCGAGCGTGCGTCATCTCGAGGTCGTGGCGCTGACACCGGCGCGGCTCCTGCTCGTCGTGATCACCGACTCCGGCCGCGTCGACCAGCGCATCGTGGAACTCGGCGACGCCATTGACGAGCATGAGCTGTCCCAACTGCGTGAGCGGCTTGGGCAGGCTCTCGAGGGCAAGCCGTTGGCCGCGGCGTCGATCGCGGTGTCCGATTTGGCGACCAATATGAACGGTCACGGCGGCCTGGCCGACGCGATCGGCCGGTCGGCGACCGTGCTCGTGGAGTCGCTCGTCGACCACAGCGAGGAGCGCCTCGTGCTGGGCGGCACCGCCAACCTGACCCGCAACACCGCCGACTTCGGCGGTTCACTGCGACCGGTGCTGGAGGCGCTGGAGGAGCAGGTCGTGGTGTTGCGGCTGTTGGCTGCCCAGCAGGAGGCTGGCAAGGTCACCGTACGAATCGGCCACGAGACAGAGGCCGAAAAGATGGTGAGCACATCCGTGGTCAGCACCGCCTACGGAAGTTCGGGCAAGGTATATGGCGGCATGGGTGTGTTGGGACCCACCCGGATGGACTATCCGGGAACTATCGCTAATGTCGCTGCGGTTGCTCTTTATATCGGGGAAGTCTTAGGTAGCCGTTAATTCGGCTTGAAGAAGGCAGGCAAGGTCAGGCGTGGCACGCGATTATTACGGGCTGCTCGGAGTGAGCCAGGGCGCGAGTGATTCGGAGATCAAGCGCGCCTATCGGAAGTTGGCCCGTGAGCTGCACCCCGACGTCAATCCGGACGAAGAGGCGCAGGCCCGGTTCAAGGAGATCAGCGTCGCCTACGAGGTGCTGAGCGACCCGGAGAAGCGCCGCATCGTGGATCTCGGCGGCGATCCGCTCGAGTCCGCCGCGGCGGCCGGCAACGGCTTCGGTGGCTTTGGTGGCCTCGGCGACGTCTTCGAAGCGTTCTTCGGTGGCGGGGGCGGGTCGCGCGGGCCGATCGGCCGCGTGCGCCCAGGCTCGGACTCGCTGCTACGCATGCGGCTTGACCTGGAGGAATGCGCCACCGGCGTGACCAAGCAGGTCACCGTCGACACCGCGGTGCTGTGCGACCTGTGCCAGGGCAAGGGCACCAACGGCAAGTCCACCCCGGTCACGTGCGACACGTGTGGCGGCCGCGGCGAGATCCAGACCGTTCAACGCTCGCTTCTCGGGCAGGTCATGACGTCGCGGCCGTGCCCGGTCTGCGGCGGCGTCGGTGAGGTCATCCCGGACCCGTGCCACCGCTGCGGCGGCGACGGCCGGATCCGCGCCCGCCGAGATATCAGCGTCAAGATCCCCGCCGGTGTCGGCGACGGGATGCGCGTGCGGCTTGCCGCGCAGGGCGAAGTCGGCCCGGGTGGCGGACCGGCGGGCGACCTGTACGTCGAGGTCCACGAAAAGCCCCACGAGATCTTCCTGCGTGACGGCGACGACCTGCACTGCACTGTTTCGGTGCCGATGGTGGACGCCGCGCTCGGCACGACGGTCACCGTCGAGGGAATCCTCGACGGCCCCACCGAGATCACCATCCCGGCCGGCACGCAGCCAGGCTCGATCACCACGCTGCGCGGGCACGGTATGCCGCATCTGCGCTCCGGCGTCCGCGGCGACCTGCACGTGCACATCGAGGTCGTCGTGCCCTCACGGCTCGATCACGACGACATCGAACTGCTGCGCAAGCTGAAGGAAAAGCGCGTCCGCGATACGGCAGAGGTGCGGTCCACCCACGCGACCGCCACCGGCGGCGGGCTGTTCTCCCGGCTGCGCGAGACCTTTAGCGGCCGCTGATTTTTGGTGACCGACACTGACCCTCATGGCGCGGCACGCCGCGCCGTCTTTTTCGTCGATGTCCTGCCCACGGTTGGTGAGGTCGCTGTGGTCGACGGCGACGAGGGCTTCCACGCCGCCAACGTGCGGCGGATCCGTGTCGGTGAGCGGCTCGATCTGAGCGACGGCGAAGGGACGCTGGCGCACTGCGTCATCGAAGAGGTCGGCAAGGGCAGGCTGTCGGCGCGCGTGCTCGAAAGTCAGACCGTTGCCCCGGCGATCCCGCCGGTCACCGTCGTGCAGGCACTGCCCAAGTCCGACCGCTCCGAATTGGCCATCGAGCTGGCCACCGAGGCAGGCGCGGACGCGTTCGTGGCGTGGCATGCCGGGCGATGTGTCGCCCGTTGGGAGGGATCCGCTCGCATTGAGAAGGGTCTGCGGCGCTGGCGCGCGGTGGCCCGGTCGGCGGCGCGGCAGTCGCGGCGCGCGTACATCCCGTCGGTCACCGGCGTGGTGTCGACGGCCGAGCTGGTCTCGCTTGTCGGTGACCGCGTGGCGAACGGCGCTGTGGTGCTGGCGCTACACGAGTCCGCCAACGGAAGGCTCGCCGAATTGCCGGTGGGACAAGCTGATTCGCTGGTGTTGGTCGTCGGGCCCGAAGGGGGGATCGCCGACGACGAGATCGCGGCCCTGACGGCGGCCGGTGCGACGGCCGTCCGGCTTGGGCCGACGGTGCTGCGCACGTCGAGTGCCGCGGCCGTCGCACTCGGGGCGTTGGGAGCGTTGACGCGACGATGGGACTGATTGCGCAGCGGCAGCGCAGCCGTCACACCGGCCACTTGGGCACCGCCTGACAGACGGTTCTGCATTAACCGCTGGGACTGCGATGGTCCCCGACGGTAAACTGGGTATTCGATAACACCACAACCGGCACGAAGACAGAAAGCAGGCAGAAAACCCCACGTGACGCCCCGCGAGACGAACGCTGACTCGTCACCGGCCACGGATTCGCTGGTACGCAGCAGCATCAATGTTCCGCCCGACCACGTCGTGGGCCTGCTGGGTTCCGCCGACGAAAACCTGCGCGCGCTCGAGCGCATCCTGGCGGCCGATATTCATGTGCGCGGCAACGCGCTCACCCTGTCCGGCGAACCCGCCGATGTCGCACTGGCCGAGCGTGTGGTTTCCGAACTCGTCGCGATCGTGGCCAGCGGACAGACACTGACCCCTGGGGCTGTGCAACACAGCATCGCCATGCTCACGGGCACCGGCAACGAATCACCGGCCGAGGTGCTGACCCTCGACATTCTGTCTCGGCGCGGCAAGACGATTCGACCCAAGACGCTCAACCAGAAGCGTTACGTCGACGCCATCGACAAGCACACCATCGTGTTCGGAATCGGGCCTGCAGGTACCGGCAAGACGTATCTGGCAATGGCCAAGGCGGTCAACGCATTACAAACCAAGCAGGTCACGAGGATCATCCTCACCCGCCCGGCCGTCGAAGCCGGTGAGCGACTCGGCTTCTTGCCGGGCACGCTGAGCGAGAAGATCGACCCGTATCTGCGGCCGCTGTATGACGCGCTGTACGACATGCTGGATCCCGAGTCGATTCCAAAGTTGATGAACGCCGGGATAATTGAGGTTGCGCCGCTGGCGTACATGCGCGGACGTACCTTGAGCGACGCGTTCATCATCCTCGACGAGGCGCAGAACACCACCGGTGAGCAGATGAAGATGTTCCTGACCCGGCTGGGCTTCGGATCGAAAGTTGTTGTCACAGGCGACATCACGCAGGTAGACCTGCCCGGCGGAGCCAGGTCGGGCCTGCACGCGGCGATGCACATTCTGGACGGCATCGACGACATTCACTTCTCCGAACTCACCAGCGCCGACGTGGTGCGCCACCGGCTGGTCTCCGAGATCGTCGATGCCTACGCCAAATCCGAGGAGCCCGAATTGATGAACCGGGCGCAGCGGCGGGCCTCCGGCAGCAGTCGTCCGCGACGGTAGGCGACATGAGCATCGAGGTGTCCAATGAATCGGGCATCGACGTTTCCGAAGAGGAACTGATCAGCGTCGCCCGGTTTGTCATCCGCAAGATGAAAGTGAATCCCGCGGCCGAACTTTCGATGGTGCTGCTCGACACCGCGGCGATGGCCGACCTGCACATGCGGTGGATGGATCTGCCCGGTCCGACCGACGTGATGAGCTTCCCGATGGATGAGCTCGAACCCGGCGGGCGGCCCGACGCGGCCGAACCGGGCCCTTCGATGCTCGGCGACATCGTGCTCTGTCCGGAGTTCGCCGCAGCGCAGGCCAACACAGCAGGACACACTCTGGGCCAGGAGCTGGCCCTGCTGACCGTGCATGGCGTCCTGCATCTGCTCGGGTATGACCACGCCGAGCCTGACGAGGAAAAAGAGATGTTCGCCCTGCAGCGCCAACTGCTCGAGGAGTGGGTGGCTGATCAAGTCGAGGCATACCGCCAGGACCGCCAAACGGAGAAGGATCGGCGGCTACTGGACAAGTCTCGATACTTCGACGCCCCGTGACCGGCATAGGACAGCTGATCGGCGCCATCGCCCTCATCGGCTTGGGCGGTTTGTTCGCGGCGATCGATGCGGCCGTCAGTACCGTGTCGATGGCCCGCGTCGAGGAACTGGTCCGCGACGAGCGGCCAGGCGCGGTCCGGTTGCACAGGATCATGGCCGAGCGTCCGCGCTACATCAATCTCGTTGTGCTGCTGCGCATCATGTGCGAGGTGAGCGCGACGGTCCTGCTGGCCGCGTACCTCGACGACTACACCGGCGTCCGCTGGGGCCTGATCTCCGCCGCCGCGATCATGACGGTGGTCAGTTTCGTGGTGGTCGGCGTGGGTCCCCGAACCGTCGGCAGGCAGAACGCATACACCATCTCGTTGGTGGCGGCGCTTCCGCTGCAAGCGATTTCGGTGGTGCTCACACCGATCAGCCGCCTGCTCGTGCTGATCGGCAACGCGCTGACACCGGGTCGCGGCTTCCGTAACGGTCCGTTCGCCTCCGAGATCGAGTTGCGTGAGGTCGTCGACCTGGCGCAGCAGCGTGGTGTGGTGGCCGACGACGAACGCCGGATGATCCAGTCCGTCTTCGAACTGGGTGACACCCCGGCGCGCGAGGTGATGGTGCCCCGCACCGAGATGGTGTGGATCGAAGCCGACAAGACGGCGGGCCAGGCCACCTCGCTTGCGGTGCGCAGCGGACATTCACGCATCCCGGTGATCGGGGAGAACGTCGACGACGTCGTCGGTGTGGTCTACCTCAAAGACCTTGTGCAGAAGACGTATTACTCGACCAACGGCGGACGCGACACCCTTGTCTGCGAGGTGATGCGGCCCGCGGTGTTCGTGCCGGACTCCAAACCGCTGGATGCGTTGCTGCGCGAGATGCAGCGCGATCGCGTTCACATGGTGTTGCTCGTCGACGAATACGGTGCGATCGCGGGCCTGGTGACGATCGAGGACGTGCTTGAGGAGATCGTCGGCGAGATCGCCGACGAGTACGACACCGACGAGGTGGCCCCCGTGGAAGAGCTGGGGGAGAAACAGTATCGGGTATCGGCCCGGCTGCCGATCGAGGATCTCGGCGAGCTCTACGACATCGAGTTCGACGAGGACCTGGACGTCGACACCGTCGGGGGGCTGGTGGCGCTGGAGCTGGGCCGTGTCCCGCTGCCGGGCGCCGAAGTTACGTGGGACGGGCTGCGGCTGCGCGCCGAAGGCGGGCCTGACCACCGCGGCCGCGTGCGGGTCGGCACCGTCCTGGTCAGCCCAACCGAGCCGCAGGAGAATGGCGATGAGTGAACTGGATGCCGAGGACGCCAAGCTGGTGACGTTGGCCCGCGGGGCGATGGGCCGAGCAGAGGCGGGCAGCGGTGCGGCGGTGCGCGACGCCGACGGCCGCACCTACGCAGGCGCGCCCGTCACGCTCGACGCGCTCAGACTCACGGCGTTGCAGGCCGCCGTCGCAGCGGCGGTGTCCAGCGGCGCGACGGGTTTGGAGGCCGCGGTGCTTGTCGGTGGATCGGCCGACGATGCCGGGGTCGCCGCCGTGCGTGAGTTGTCCGATGACGCCGCCGTGATCGTCACCGATCGTGCGGGAAAGGTGCTGTGAGCGAATTCCGTTCCGGCTTCGTCTGTTTCGTCGGCCGGCCGAACACCGGCAAGTCGACGCTGACCAACGCTCTGGTCGGGACCAAGGTGGCGATCACGTCGAACCGGCCCCAGACCACCCGGCACACCATCCGCGGCATCGTGCACAGGGAGAACTTCCAGATCATCCTCGTCGACACCCCCGGATTGCACCGGCCACGCACCCTGCTGGGGCAGCGGCTAAACGATCTGGTGAAAGACACGTACTCCGAGGTCGACGTCATCGGTCTGTGCCTTCCCGCCGACGAAAAGATCGGCCCTGGTGACCGGTGGATCTATGAACAGATCCGCACGGTCGCGCCGAAGACCAAGCTGACCGTCGTCGTGACCAAGATCGACAAGGTGCCCAAGGACAGGGTCGCCGCCCAGTTGATGGCGGTGAGCGAGCTCGTCGGCCCGGATGCCGAGATCGTTCCGGTGTCGGCGACCACCGGCGACAACCTCGACGTGCTGACCGACGTGCTGGCCGCCCAGCTGCCGCCGGGCCCAGCGTTCTACCCAGACGGCGAGCTGACCGATGAGCCCGAGGAAGTCTTGATGGCCGAGCTGATCCGCGAGGCCGCGCTCGAAGGCGTGCGCGACGAGCTGCCTCACTCGCTGGCCGTGGTCATCGAAGAGGTCGAACCACGCGAGGGCCGAGACGATCTCATTGACGTGCACGCCATCCTCTACGTCGAGCGCGACAGCCAAAAGGGCATCGTGATCGGCAAGGGCGGTGCCCGACTCCGCGAAGTGGGCACCGCCGCTCGCACTCAGATCGAGAAGCTGCTCGGCACCAAGGTGTACCTCGACCTGCGCGTCAAGATCGCCAAGAACTGGCAGCGCGACCCCAAACAGCTTGGCCGCCTGGGCTTTTAGAAAGTCAGCCCGGGACGCCTGCGCCCGGCGTTCCGAACGGCCTGCCGGGGGACTGAACCGGCGGCGCGCCGTCACCCTTGCCGTAGACCGCGACGACGACCGTGCGGTCCAGAAGGCTCTCCGACCAGACCCCGATGTCGACGTTGGCGCAGTCCGCCATGATCGCGTGGTAGTCGGGCCGGTAGTACCACTGATTGATCAACTCGATGCCGCTGATGGCCAGGGCCGGGTTGATCGCGACGGTCTCGGCCACGGCGCCGGCGTACCCGGCGTTGCGCGCGCGATCGGCGACCGTCGATCCGTCCGAACCGATGTCGCCGTCCAGCGCGCGGTTGTTCAGCACGTCGTTGGTGTGCCATTGGGCGGCCAGCCGCAGCTTCGGGTTGATCTTGATTTCGGTATCGCAGCCGGCCTGATGCTGCACGGTGTAGACGTTGGCGACCACGCCGTCGTTCAGTCGCTTGTTGTCCGCCCCGGCGGTCGGCATGCCCGCGATCGCGCCGCCAACAACGGCCAGGACGGGAAGCGCATACACACATCGCCGCAGTGTCATGGTCGACGACATTACGCGACCTCGTCTGACACAACGTCCTGAACGGGCGCTTCATCTCCGGCGGGCGCGGAGTCCTTGGTCGGCGACGGCGCCCACCAGACCGGCGGCTGCTTCATCACCCAGCCGTTGATCGCCTCCAGCTCCGCGGCCAGGGAGATCAGCAGAGGTTCACTGTTGGCAGGGCCCATCAGCTGGACGCCGATGGGCAGCCCGTCGGAAGTGAAGCCGGCCGGTACGTTGATCGACGGCCAGCCCAGCAGGTTCCACGGCCAGGTCACCGGGCACGCCTTGATCATCGTGCGATCGGTCGACAGCCCGCCGCGATGGTCGAAATCGTGCACCACGGGTGGCGGCTGTGCGGTCGTCGGGGCGAGGACGACGTCGACGATGTTGAAGGTCCAGCCGATCCGGCGCTGCGCAGCGGCCTCGCGCGCCCGCGCCTTGCGCAGCACGTGCTCCGACAACACCCGGCCCAGCCGCATATTGGACTTCGTGCGCTTGTCCAGCGTCACGTCGTAGCCCAAGCTGTCGGCCCAGTCGAGCAGGCCCGAAGTCGAGCGGGACAGGAAGTTCCACGACATGCCCACGGTGTAGTCCGGGTCGTGCCGTCTCACCCTGTGCCCAAGCTCCTCGAGCTGGCCGGCGACTGTTTCGAGTGCGGCGCGAATCTCGGGATGCAGCCTGGCCCGGAAGATCGTGAACGGAAATCTCGTGGACATCGCGATCTTCAGCGGCCCCGGTGCCTGGCCGACGAAGTCCGACACCCGCACCGGCGGCGGCTTGTGCAGGTCACCGGCCGCATTGCCGGACGCCGCGTCGAGCACCAGCGCCGCATCGGTGACGGTGCGGGCCAGCACACCGTTGACGGTGATGCCGTTGAACGCCTCGGGCAGCGGCCACGTGGAGATCCGTCCCCGCTGCGGCTTGATGCCGACCAGGTGTGTCCACGCCGCGGGAATCCGGACGCTGCCCGCGCCGTCGGAGCCGATCGCGGCGGCGACCAGTCCGGCCGCCACGGCCGCCGCGCTTCCACCCGACGACCCGCCCGGGGTGTGCTCGCGCGACCACGGATTGCGGGTGTGGCCGAAAGCCGGTCCGCTGGTGAACGGCCATTGACCCAACTCGCAGGTGTTGGTCTTGCCGACGATCACCGCGCCCGCCGCGCGCAGCCGCCGCACGACCTCAGAATCCGCGGCAGCTGGACGGATGTTTCCTTCGGCGCCGAACCGGGTCGGTACGCCCGCGACGTCGACGTCGTCCTTGACCGCGATCGGAATCCCCAACAGCGGAAGTTGTACGCCCGCCGCACGTTTGCGGTCAGCTTGCGCCGCGTCGGCGAGCGCGCGTTCGGTCAACACTTCCCGGAAGGCGTTGAGCGTCGGCTGGCTGGCCTCGATCGCGTCCAGCGATCTGCGCACCAGTTGAGCCGACGTGACGGAGCCACTCGCCAGCTGGAAAAGCTGCTGAGTGAGGGTTGGGAATCGCACAGACTCGACCATCACATACGAGAATATCGGCGCTGCATACCCGCAACTGTCAGATGACGGTGAGAGACTGTCTTAATGCGGCTGTACCGGGACCGAGCGGTGGTGCTGCGCCAGCACAAGCTCGGCGAGGCCGACCGGATCGTGACCCTGCTCACCCGCGAGCACGGGTTGGTGCGCGCGGTGGCCAAGGGGGTGCGACGCACCCGCAGTAAGTTCGGGGCGCGGCTGGAACCGTTCGCGCACATCGATGTTCAGCTTCACCCCGGCCGGAACCTCGACATCGTCACCCAGGTGCAGGCCATCGACGCGTTCGCCACCGACATCGTCAGCGACTACGGCCGATACACCTGCGCGTGCGCGGTGCTGGAGACCGCCGAACGCCTGGCGGGAGAGGAGCGGGCCCCGGCTCCCGCGCTGCACCGGCTGACCGTGGCCGCGCTACGGGCCGTGGCCGACGGCGGCCGCCCACGCGAACTGGTGCTCGACGCTTACCTCCTGCGCGCCATGGGAATCGCGGGCTGGGCGCCGGCGCTGACCGAATGCGCCCGCTGCGCCGCGCCGGGTCCGCACCGGGCGTTTCATATCGCCGCGGGCGGCAGCGTGTGCGTGCACTGCCGGCCGTCCGGGTCGGTGACACCGCCGCAGGGTGTGCTGGACCTGATGGCGGCGCTGCACGACGGCGAATGGGAGCACGCACAGTCCGCGCCGCAGTCCTACCGCAGCCAGGCCAGCGGGCTGGTCGCGGCGCACCTGCAGTGGCATCTGGAGCGTCAAATGCGGACATTGCCGCTGGTCGAACGCGTATATCGGGTCGATCGCACAGTCGCTGAGCATCGCGTGTCGCTATTCGGGCAGGATGTGGCCCATGGCGGTGAAGCGGATGACGAAAGCGGCCTACCCCCAGTTGCCTCCGGCGCCTGACGACTATCCCAGCTTTCCCGATACGTCGTCGTGGCCGGTCATCTTCCCGGATCTGCCACGCCGAACCAACGGCAGGTTCGCTCGCCCTCCCCAGCACACATCGAAGGCTGCCGCACCCCAGATCCCGGCCGACCAGGTGCCCAACCACGTCGCCGTCGTGATGGACGGCAACGGGCGGTGGGCCACCCAGCGCGGTCTGGGCCGTACCGAGGGCCACAAGATGGGTGAGGCGGTGCTCATCGACATCACCTGCGGCGCCATCGAAATCGGCATCAAACACCTGACGGTCTACGCGTTCTCCACCGAGAACTGGAAACGCAGCACCGAGGAGGTGCGCTTTCTGATGGGGTTCAACCGGGAGGTGGTCCGCCGGCGCCGGGAGAACCTCAACGACATGGGCGTGCGGATGCGCTGGGTCGGCTCGCGGCCCCGCATGTGGCGAAGCGTCATCAAGGAATTCGATATCGCCGAAGAGATGACGGTGGACAACGACGTCATCACGATCAACTACTGCGTGAACTACGGCGGCCGCACGGAGATCGTCGAAGCCACTCGTGAGATCGCGCAGGCGGCGGTGGACGGCAAGATCAATCCCAGCCGGATCAGCGAGGCGACGTTCGCCAAGCACCTGCATCGCTCCGACATCCCCGATGTGGACCTGTTCATCCGGACATCGGGGGAGCAGCGGGCAAGTAACTTCCTGCTGTGGCAGGCCGCGTACGCGGAGTTCGTCTTCCAGGACAAGTTGTGGCCGGACTACGACCGCCGCGACCTGTGGGATGCGTGCGAGGAGTATGTGAACCGCAACCGCCGGTTCGGCAGATGACGCTGTCGGAGCGGCTCGCGCTCGTCCTCAACGAAATCCTGCCGGTACAGGAGGAAGACGACGGCGCGGTCACCGTGCATCACGACGACACGTTCGCTTCGTTGCGGGTGGTGACGATCGCCGAGGGCCTCGACATGGTGTCGCTCACCCAGATTTTGGCGTGGGATCTGGTGCTGGACAGCAAGCTTCGCGCGAAGGTCGCCAAGCATGCGAACGACACGCTGCTGGGCACCGTCTCGCTGGTGGAAAAAAGCGCAGCCAAGCGCGATTCGAAGAAGACCGCCGATGTGATGTTGCGTTACAACTTTCCCGCAGGCGGCCTGAGCGACGATGCGCTGCGCACGCTGATTCTGATGGTGTTGGCGACGGGTGCCGACGTGCGCAGGGCGCTAGTTGCCTGAGCCGTCCTTGGACGTGCAGAGCCCGCAGATACCGAAGATCTCGATGGTGTGGCTGACATCGGAAAACCCGTGTGTGCGGGCGACTTCGGCGGCCCATGCCTCGACCTGGCGGCCCTGCACCTCAACGGTCGCACCGCACGCCCGGCACACCAGGTGGTGGTGATGGTGCTCCGAGCATCGCCGGTACACCGACTCGCCGGTGTCGGTACGCAGCGTGTCGACAAGGCCTGACGTCGCCATCGACTGCAGCGTCCGGTAGACGGTCGTCAGGCCGATACCCTCGCCGCGCTTGCGGAGTTCGTCGTGCAGTTCCTGTGCGGACCGGAACTCTTCCAGGTTCTCCAACAGCGCGAAGATGGCCGCGCGCTGCCTGGTGGCGCGCACCCCGGTTGTGCTCACTCGCTGCCCTCGGCCGCGTGGGTGATCGCCGCGACGACGATGTCGGCCAGGTGGTGATCGACCAACCGGTACATCACCTCACGCCCCGTGCGTTCTCCCGCCACCACGCCTGCGGCCTTGAGGATCCGCAGATGCTGACTGACCAGGGGCTGCGGCACCGCCAACGCGTCGACGAGTTCATGCACGCAGCGGGCCGATTCCCGCAGCTGCAGCACGATCGCGATGCGAACAGGAGCGGCCAGCGCGCGCAGCAGGTCTCCTGCGGTGTCGAGGACGACGCGCGACGGCAGGTCCTGTGGCGGGGCGCCACCGTGCTGATGATCGTCGTGTTCAGCCAAAGTGGAAACGGTTTTCATTATGCAGCCAGAATACATTCGCGATCGCGCATGTCAACGTTGCGACGTCGATCGCTAGGCTGTGCACCCGTGGCGTCCATCATCGACACTGTCGCGAACGTAGCCAAGCGGCGTGGATTCGTTTACCAGTCCGGCGAGATCTATGGCGGCACCAAGTCGGCGTGGGACTACGGGCCGCTCGGCGTGGAACTCAAGGAGAACATCAAGCGGCAATGGTGGCGCTCGGTGGTCACCAGCCGAGACGATGTCGTCGGCATCGACAGCTCGATCATCCTGCCGCGGGAGGTGTGGGTGGCCTCCGGCCACGTCGAGGTCTTCCACGACCCGCTCGTCGAGTCGCTGATCACGCACAAGCGTTACCGCGCAGACCATCTCATCGAGGCGTACGAGGCCAAGCACGGACATCCGCCGGCCAACGGACTGGCCGATATTCGCGACCCGGACACCGGCGAACCCGGCCAGTGGACCGAGCCGCGCGAATTCAACATGATGCTCAAGACCCACCTCGGCCCGATCGAGACCGAGGAGGGCATGCACTATCTGCGGCCCGAGACCGCGCAGGGCATCTTCGTCAACTTCGCCAATGTGGTGACGACGTCACGGCGCAAGCCGCCATTCGGCATCGGCCAGATCGGCAAGAGCTTCCGCAACGAGATCACGCCCGGCAACTTCATCTTTCGCACCCGCGAGTTCGAGCAGATGGAGATGGAGTTCTTCGTCGAGCCCTCGACCGCCCGCGACTGGCACCAGTACTGGATCGACGAGCGCCTGCAGTGGTACGTCGACCTCGGCATCGACCGGGACAATCTGCGGTTGTATGACCACCCCAAGGACAAGCTGTCGCACTACTCGGATCGCACCGTCGACATCGAGTACAAGTTCGGCTTCCAGGGCAACCCGTGGGGCGAACTCGAAGGCGTCGCCAATCGCACCGATTTCGACTTGTCAACGCATTCAAAGCATTCCGGCGTCGACCTGTCGTTCTACGATCAGGCGTCTGACACCAGGTATGTCCCGTATGTGATCGAGCCTGCGGCCGGGTTGACGCGCTCGTTCATGGCGTTCCTCGTCGACGCGTACGCAGAAGACGAGGCGCCCAACGCCAAGGGCGGCGTGGACAAGCGCACCGTGCTGCGGCTTGATCCTCGGCTCGCGCCCATCAAGGCTGCGGTGCTGCCGCTGTCGCGGCACGAGAGCCTGTCGCCGAAGGCACGCGACCTCGCCGCCGAACTGCGCAAGAGCTGGAACGTCGAGTTCGACGACGCGGGCGCGATCGGCAGGCGGTATCGCCGCCAGGACGAGATCGGCACGCCGTTCTGCGTGACGGTCGACTTCGACTCGCTCGACGACCATGCGGTGACCATCCGGGAGCGAGACGCGATGACCCAGGATCGCGTCGCGATCGACGGCGTCAGCGACTATCTGGCGGCGCGCTTGAAGGGCTGCTGACCCGCAAGTAGTCCGAGATCGACGCCGAGCCATGCAGCAGGGCCAGCCCGCGGTCCTGCAGGCGGCGATTCCATTGGGCGAGTGTGTCATTCAGTTGCTCTAGGGAGCTTTGGTTCCGAATCTGGCTGATGACCGCTGCGATGTGGCGGAGCAGATAGCCGCCACGGCGCAGCTGGTGGGCCAGATGGGCGTCGCGTTGGTCCGCTGCGGTGTAGAAGCGCTGCCCAGTAGCTGGGTCCCGACGCGGCGTGAGGATGCCTGCGGCTTCCCACTGTCGCAGGGTGGCCGGGTGGACACCGAGTTGTGCGGCCACATCACCGACCCGTAGCGACGGCGCTGTCGAACGGGGCGCCTCGGGTACCAGCCGTGAAATCGCTCCCCTCACCAGCGTCAGGGTTTCGCGGTCTTTCGACAGCTGTGCGTGGGCGGCGTCGAGTTGGGTGAGCACCGCGGGCGTGTCGCCGTCGTTGATGGCACGCATCAGGTCGGCGGCGGCTCGGTACCCGATCGCAGGAACAAGTGCCAAGTAGGTCCGCAAGGCCGCGGCATGGACTGACGTGTACTGCCGGTAGCCGTTGGCCGAGCGCGTGCTCGGCGGCAGGATGCCATCGCGCTCGTAATTCCGGATCGCCTGAGCGGACATCCCGTGCTCGTTGGCGAGGTCTGCCGGCCTCATCGTGAGCCTCCGTGAAATAGGCATTTAAGGTTAGCGCTGCGAATAAGCACGACACTATGCGACAAGTTTAAACCGTATATTCAACGATAAAATTGAAGCAATGAATCCAAGTGACAGCACCACCCAACTCGAAAGGGTCGGTTGGCCATTCGGCGACGCCGAGGGGCCGGGCAACGCGGTGACGTCGTTCCTCAACTCACTGACTGCCAGGCCGCAGGTGTTCGGGCTGGGCGAGCCGACGCACGGCCTGGACGAGTTACCGCGACTGCGCAACCGCATCATCGAGCACCTGGTTGAGCATGAGGGCTACCGGTCCGTCGCGCTGGAGAGTGACTGTCTGGCCGGATTGATCGTCGACGACTTCATCAGCGGCGCAACCGATTCCCTTGACGGCACGATGCGCGCCGGTTTCAGCCACGGATTCGGTGAATCCGCCGCGAACCGGGAACTCGTCGCGTGGATGGCCGAGCAGAACCGCTCCCGCGACCCGGGAGACCGATTGCGGTTCTACGGGTTCGACGCCCCGACCGAGATGATGTACGCCAGCAGTCCTCGGGCCGCGTTGATCGCGCTGCATGACTACCTCGCCACGCACCTGGACGCGGTAACGCACGGACGCGACACCATCGCGGCGCTCGTGGGCGACGACGACCGGTGGACCAACCCGGCGGCGGCGATGGACCCGACCCAATCGGTCGGCGCATCCGATGAGGTGATCCGGCTCCGGGTCATCGCGGACGACCTTGGCGCACAGCTTCTTTCAGAGACTCCCCGGCTTGTCACCGCGACGTCACAGGACGACTGGTGGCGCGCCACGCTGTGGGCTCGCGCGGCGTCGGGGTTGCTTCGCTATCACGCAGGTATGGCCGACACCGCGCCGAACCGAGTGGGGCGGCTGATGGCGTTGCGTGATGCGATGATGGCCGAGAACCTTCTCGACATCGCGGCCCGTGAAAGGCAACGCGGCCCGGTCTTGGTGTTCGCTCACAACGGCCATCTGCAGAAAAACCCTGGCCGCTGGCTGCTCGCCGACATGCAGCTCACGTGGTGGACTGCCGGTGCGATCGCTGCCGCTGCGCATCTTGGCGACGAATACGCCACCCTGGCCATCGCGTTCGGTGCGGCACCGGAACGTGGACTCGACGCGCCTTCACCCGAAACGGTGGAGGGAACGCTCGCCGCTTTGCCGGCCACCGGCTACGTTTTTACAGCAGCGGCCCTGGCCAACGCCGTCGGCGATGCTCCGCCGCGCACCGACCAAACACCGCGACAGGGCTACTTTCCGGTGGAGGCCCTGCATCTCGACGGCGTCGACGGAGTGCTGTTCATACGCGAGGTCTAGAACCGGCCGCCGCCGCCGAACATGTCGCCGCCACCGCCTGATCCGCCGAACGATCCCGGGCTGAAGCCGCCGCCACCGAAGCCACCACCGAACCCGCCGCGTAAGACCCCGCCCAGCATGTTTCCGATGAGGATGCCGCCGATCACCGCGCCCATATCGCCGCCGCCGCGACCACCACCGCCGCCGTAGTGGCCCATATACGACTGCTGCGCGGCCTGTACATCAGCATTGGCTGCCGCCTGTGCCTGGTTGGCGAGCATCGCGGCACCGTTGGCATGGGCGATCGCCTCAGACGGGTTGGACTCTCGCTTGGACTCCGCGGCGGCGATGTGCCGGACCGCCTCGGCCAACCGCGTTCGGGCTTCCGGCCCAATGCTGCCCCGGCGGGTGTCGATGAAATCCGACACCGATCGCACGCGGGACCGGGCGGCGAACAACGCCTCGTCCAGCGCGCGGCCCAACCGCTCGGCGGCCTCGCGTTCCTCTTCGACGGCGGCGAGCAACCGGTCGAGATCGGCGTCGGCCGTGGTCAATTGGGTGAAGGCACCGAGTGGATCGGCGGACCCGGTGCCCTGCGCCGCAGCGACGGCCGTCACGGCCGCATCGCGAGCCGAGGCCAGTTCGGCGGCCTGCGGAACGTTGCCCTGCGCCAGCAACGCACCGGCCTGCTTGATGCCGGCCTGGATGTCTTCGATCGCCGAGGGCAGCGTCGCCGCGGCTCGCCGGATGTCGCTGGCCGCACTGTCGACCGCACCAAGCAACGAGCGTGCTTGTCCCAGAGCGGATTCGGCGGCCCGAACGCATTCGACCAGCTCGGTCTGCTGGCCTGCTGTCGGGCGGGTCGCCAACTCGCGGCCGCGAGTGATGTTGTGGTCGGCGAATGCCAGCCGCTCTTTGGCCGCATCCACGTTGTCGGTTACCGAACTCAGTGCCGCAGGGTCGAATTCGTTGTGCAGCGCGGCCAGTTTCTGTTCCGACGGGCCGACCTCGGCGGTGACGTCGACAAGTTGCTGGGTCAGCGCGTCCAGCCGAGACGGCGCGTTGATCACCAGGTCACGTAGTTTCGCAAACGCCTCGGCCTGCGCGTCGAGCTCACGATCGGCCTTGGCTGCTGCGACGACAACGCGTGTCAGCAGGTCGCGTCGTTGGGCCGCCGTCTCGGGGATCGCATCATCTAGCTGCTGGCGAACGTTGAAGGCCTGCCCTAGCGTCAGCTTCGCGTTGTCCACCGCACGGGTGAACGGCTCGGTCTGCTTCTCCCCGAATTCCTCCACCGCCAGCGCCAACTCGTTGGCACTTGTGCGTACCGCGTTGTCGACCTCGACCACCATCGATTTCGACAGGTCGTCCAGACCGTCGAGCGACACCGCGGCGAGCGCCTGCGGATCGGTCGGATCGACGCGGCGCGCGGCGGCGAACTCCGCCTCGCGGCGCTTGCGGCGCCGACGCCGCGTCCACAAGAACAGCAGCAGCACGATGACCGCGATGACGGCCAGCATCGTCAGCATGCCCACCCAGGTGATTCCCACGCCTGAACTGGCCGGTGCATTGAGCCCGTCGGCCGCCGCCACGGCCGCGCCGGCCCAGTCTCCTGTCCGCAGCGCGGGCTCGATGCTCGTACGCCGCACGTCGTCGACTTCGCTCTCGCTGAGCTCGGTCGCACTGTCGGGCACAAGGAAGGCGTACGAACGGTCGACGGTGGCTACCGCCAGCAGCGCGTCGAAATCGCCCAAATCGCTGGCCCGCCTTGTACTTTGAGCCCAGCCCGCAGCGTCCTGACCTGAGAAGGTGTCGACGTAGACCACCCACAGTCGGGTGTTGCGATCGGTGTAGAGCTTGTCGACGGCCTGCAGCACATCGTTCATCTGAGAGCCGCTGAGCGCGTTCGCATCGTCGGTCACATAACTCGGCAGGCGGAACGGCGGCTTGGCCGCCGCGGTCGGCGCCACAAGGACAGCGACGGCGAGTACCGCGAGCACGACACTGAGCAAACGGGCGATGCGCATGGCCCACAATGTAGTACTGGCAGACTGTGCGTCGGTGGCTGCGAAACAAGATCCGTACGACGAGTTCGACCGGCAGCGTCTGGTGGTCGAACCGCCCAAGGGTGCCGCGATACCGGGCACCGACACGGAACATCGCACCGATTTCGCCCGCGACCGGGCGCGAGTGCTTCACAGTGCGGCGCTGCGCCGGCTGGCCGACAAGACGCAGGTGGTCGGACCGCGCCAGAGCGAGACGCCGCGCACCCGGCTGACCCATTCGTTGGAGGTGGCCCAGATCGGCCGCGGCATGGCGATCGGGCTGGGATGTGACCCTGATCTTGTCGACCTGGCCGGCCTGGCCCACGACATCGGTCATCCGCCCTACGGCCACAACGGTGAACGCGCCCTCGACGAGGTGGCCACCGATTACGGCGGTTTCGAGGGCAACGCGCAGAACTTCCGCATCCTGACCCGCCTGGAGCCGAAAGTCCTTGACGCACAAGAACACAGCGCGGGTCTGAACCTGACCCGAGCCGCGCTGGATGCGGTCACCAAGTACCCGTGGCGGCGCGGGGCGAACAAACGCAAGTTCGGGTTTTACGAGGACGACGTCGACGCTGCCGATTGGGTGCGGTCCGGCGCCCCGGAGAACAGGCCGTGCCTGGAGGCCCAGGTGATGGACTGGGCCGACGATGTCGCGTACTCGGTGCATGACGTCGAGGACGGAGTGGTGTCCGGACGCATCGACATGCGTGTACTCGCCGACGACGACGCCGCGGCCGAGTTGGGCCGGCTCGGCGAGACCAGCGGCATGGGCGCCGGTCTGCACGCCGATGACCTGGTGGCCGCGGCCGAGCGGCTGTCGAACCTGCCGGTGGTCGCCGCCGTCGGCAAATACGACGCCACCCTCGCCGCATCCGTTGCGCTGAAGCGGTTGACCAGCGAGTTGGTGGGAAGGTTCGCGTCGGCCGCTATCGCCGCGACGCGCGAAGTCGCCGGCCCCGGACCACTGGTGCGCTACATGTCCGACCTGCGGGTGCCGGAGCTGGTGCGCGCCGAGGTCGCCGTGCTGAAGATCCTGGCGCTGCAGTTCATCATGTCCGACCCGCGCCATCTGGAATTGCAGGCACAGCAGCGCGAACGCATTCACCGGGTCGCTCAGTGGCTGCTGGCCGGCGCCCCCGCGACCCTGGATCCGATCTTCGTCCCGGCGTTCAATTACGCCGCCGACGACGGCGCCCGGCTACGCGTCGTCATCGATCAGATCGCGTCCTACACAGAGGGGCGATTGGAGCGCCTGGAACCCGCTGAAGCGTGATCAGGCCCGTCGCCGGGCGCTCTAGACTGGCCCGGTGGCCGGCCGTATTCCTGATCGCGATATCGCGGCCATTCGCGAGAAAATTCGCATCGAGGACGTCGTCGGCGACTACGTGCAGCTGAGGCGCGCCGGGGCGGATTCGATGAAAGGGCTGTGCCCGTTCCACGACGAGAAGTCGCCGTCGTTTCACGTGCGGCCTAACCACGGTCATTTCCATTGCTTCGGCTGCGGCGAAGGCGGCGACGTCTATGCGTTCCTTCAGAAGATCGAGCACGTCAGTTTCGTTGAGGCCGTCGAGCTGCTGGCCGACCGCGTCGGCTACACCATCACGTACTCCGGCGCGGCCGCCACGAACGTGCAGCGCGATCGCGGCAGCCGCAGCCGGCTGCTGGCCGCCAACGCGGCCGCCCAGGAGTTCTATGCCGCCGCGCTGCAGTCCGAGGAGGCCGCGCCCGCGCGCCAGTATCTTCTTGACCGGAACTTCGACGCCGAAGCGGCGGCGCGCTACGGCTGCGGATTTGCCCCGTCGGGCTGGGAAGCACTGACAAAACACTTGCTGCGCAAGGGGTTTGAGTTCAAGGAGCTCGAGGCCGCGGGGTTGTCACGGGAGGGCCGCCGCGGGCCGATGGACCGTTTCCATCGCCGGCTGCTGTGGCCAATCAGGGCCAGCGGCGGAGAAGTCATCGGCTTCGGGGCCCGCAGGATCTTCGACGACGACCAGATGGAAGCGAAGTACGTCAACACCCCCGAAACGGTCCTGTACAAGAAGTCCTCGGTGCTGTTCGGCCTCGACTTGGCCAAGCGCGACATCGCCAAGGGGCATCAGGCCGTTGTCGTCGAGGGATACACCGACGTGATGGCGATGCACTTGGCGGGGGTGACCACCGCGGTGGCGTCGTGCGGCACCGCCTTCGGCGACGAACACTTGGCGATGCTGCGCCGATTGATGATGGACGACAACTTCTTTCGCGGCGAGCTGATCTACGTGTTCGACGGCGATGCCGCCGGCCGAGCCGCGGCGGTCAAGGCGTTCGAGGGCGAACAGAATCTGGCGGGGCAGTCGTACGTCGCAGTTGCCGACGACGGCATGGACCCGTGTGATCTGCGGCTGAAGTCCGGAGACGGCGCATTGCGCGACCTGGTGGCGCGGCGGACCCCGTTGTTCGAGTTCGCAATTCGCACAGAGCTGGCCGATCACGATCTGGACAGCGCCGAAGGCCGGGTGGCGGCGCTGCGGCGGTGCGTGCCGATGGTCGCGCGGATCAAGGACCCCATGCTGCGCGACGAGTACTCCCGTCGGCTGGCCGGCTGGGTGGGCTGGGCCGATGAGAGCCAGGTGATCAGCAGGGTGCGCGAGGAGGCGCAGAAGCGCGGCCTGCCCGACCGGAGCCGGCGTCGCGTACCGGAGCAGGCCAAGCCAAGGCCGGTCCGCGTTCCGGAGTCCGCGGCTCGCCCCGATCCCGCCGATCCCACGTTGTGGCCGCAGCGCGAGGCGCTCAAATCGGCTCTGCAGTATCCGGCGCTGGCCGGGCCGGTGTTCGACTCGCTGACTGTGGAGAGCTTCACCCATCCCGGTTACGCCGCGGTCCGCGCGTCCATCGCGGCGGCTGGCGGGGCGTCGGTGGGGCTGTCCGGTGGGCAGTGGATCGAGGCGGTGCGTGAACAGGCGGCGTCGGAGCCGGCTGCCAATCTGATCAACGAGCTCGGGGTGGAAGCCATCAACGTCGTCGACGACGACAAACTGCTGCGCTACATCAGCGGTGTGCTGGCTCGTCTGCAGGAAGTGTGGGTCGGCCGGCAGATCGCCGAGGTGAAGTCGAAGCTGCAGCGCATGTCGCCGGTGGAGCAGGGCGACGAGTACCACGCATTATTCGGCGACCTCGTCGCCATGGAAGCCTATCGGCGCAGCCTGCTTGAGCAGGCCAGCGGCGACGACCTTACTGCGTGAAACACCACGACAGGCTATGGTGGGTGGGCTGTCGGGGACCCGTTAGGAGAGCAGCAGGTGGTATCGATGACTAACCGAACTCGGCGATTGGTGGCAGGAGCCTTCGCGGCCGCCGCCGTTGCTGTCCCGCTCTATGCCGCGATGGCGACGGATGCCGCCCCGCAGGTCACCGCGGGACCGCCGTGCCTGGCGTGGTTCGGGAACGCCGAAGACGGCAAGTGCCTGTCCTACTCCAACGGCAATGGCATCAACGTCGGAGCCCCGGGGTACTACGGCGGCAACAGCCCGAACAGTGGCTTCTACACCGGCCCGCTGTTGCCCGGCACGACCATCCGTGAGGGCTTCGGCCCCTAACGCTCGTTTCGAGCTGCCACTTCCGGCTCCAGCACCGATGTGTCGGAGTCGATGGGCGTCAACGTGACCATCGCCGGATCGGGTGAAACCCGGTCGGCGATCTTGCGGCGCCCAGCGTCGATCACGGCCTTGGCTGCCGGACTGCCGGTTACGGCCTTGTATGTCCCAGCGATCTGTTCGTAGCGACGCCGGCCGGCCTTCGTGCCCATCACGTAGCCGACAGCCAATACGACGAGATACCGGATCACGAGGCCCCTCCCAGACGACGGTTCGATGCGTCCATCCTGCCTCACTTGCGCCGGTGCGCGCCGGGTGGCGGCGCATTGGCGACGGGAACCGCACATACGCTAGAGTCATCCCTCGGTCCGCGGCAGAATCTGACGCGGCGCAGCGGTCCCCTGTAGCTCAATTGGCAGAGCATTCGGCTGTTAACCGAAGGGTTGCTGGTTCGAGTCCAGCCGGGGGAGCAAGCTTCTTCTTCAAACGCCCGTTTCGAACGCCAAGCGAAACGCCGAATGAAATTAACGTCGAAAACAATATTTTGCTGTTAACTCCTGGTAGCTTTGCCGCTCACAGCGCATAGCACCGAGGGGGACGACGTTGGCCTGTGGTTACCGCCGCCGTCCTGCGGGGGCCTGCGCGCATTGGCTGCGCGTCGGCGCATTAGCTGCTGGGCTTGGTGCCGCAGTCACCGCCGGCCAGGCGGTCGCCACGGCCTCTCCGGAGACGACGGATTCGACGGCATCCACCAGCACGACAGGGGCGGCCACTACCGACAACGGCGCCGACGATGGCGCAACGACCAGCACCGGCACATCGGGGGCCCCGCCGCCGTCCTCGGCGACAACGTCGACGTCAGCGTCCTCCGTGGGTCCCACCTCGACGGTGTCAGCCCAGCAGAACACCGACGCGACCGTCGGCGAGGGCACCGACAGCGGTGCCGAAGAGGCTCCTGCGACGATGTCCAGCGCCGAAAGCACCGATGCCTCAACCGGATCCGGCGCCGACGACCCAGTGGACGCGATCCCGGAGCTCACCGCGAACACGCCCAGCACCGAGCAAGGCGGCGACTCGTCGCATTCAGACGCGCGCACGCAAATCGGTCACGAGAACAGCGGAGCTGACGTGTCGGCGCAGACGGTGTCGGTGAGGTCGGCCACCGCAGCTACGACGCCGGCAGCCGCCACGACCACTGTCACCGTCGCGACCCCGATTACTGCGGCGGCTGCCGAATCGACGGCGAGAACCATCGCCGTACGCCCGCAGGCGGCCGCGCCGGTGACTGTCGCCAGCATCGTCACCGATGTGCTGACGTGGATTGGGTTGGGGCCCTTGGCAAACGGCCTGCCCGTCCCTGCTGCTCCGGTTTCCTCGCTGGTGGAATCGCTGTGGCTCGCGGTGCGCCAAACCCAGTACGTCCTGAACAACCAACGGCCCGTCGCACAGCCGACCGCGTCTGGCCAAGGCCCCGACGGCGTCATCACCGGGAGCCTCAACGCCACCGACTACGACGACTCCACTCTCACCTACGTGGTGTCGCGCGCACCCGAGCGCGGCACCCTTGTGGTGGATGAGTTCGGGACCTTCACCTACACACCTCATTCCGCGTTGGCGGCCGCCGGCGGTACCGATACCTTCACCATCACCATCGACGACACCGTGGGCAACCCGGCGCACATCCACGGGATCTTCGGACTCATCGGCCTAGCCGGCCCGACCTCGGCAACGGTCACCGTGACCGTCGCACCCGCTGTGGCGACCGCAGGCACCGCATCGCATATCGGCGTCGATCCTGTCGACCTCTCCGACCTGCTCGCGCGGCCGGACGTGGCTGTAAGCCTCAAACCCGACGGGGCCGTCGGATTCCTCGACGGCACGTTCACCGACAAGACCGTCACGACCAAGGCTGACGCGGCAGCGGTGCTCAACGAGATGGCTTACTTGCTCGGTGCGTCCGCTGGCTTCGCGAGCCCGGACAACATCACCGTCCAACGCATCGGCGGGACCGGCGCGACACCCGGCGACGTCGCCGAGACCATCTATCGTGCGCGCGACAGCGTCAACGGGATGCCAGTCCTGGGTAGCGAGGTGATCCTCGTGACCGACTCCGAGGGCACCGTGACGGGTCTGTTCAACAACCACGACGGGCGCATCGCCAGTACCGATTTGACGCCCGATGCGCGTATCGACGACGAAGCCGAAGCCGTCGCGGTGGCCGCGATGGCGTACCTCAGCGAGACGACCGGGCAGTCCGATCGCACGGCCCTTGCCGCGTTCATTGCCTTGTCCACGTTCGATCCCGACCTCGTCGTCTTTGCGCTGGACTCGGGTGCGTCGCCGAGGCTGGCTTGGCGGGTTGTCGTCGACCCAGGGGACGTCTCACAATCGCTGGGACTGAGGGATCCGGAGCCCGGACACATCTATTTCATCTACGCCAACGGCGCAGACGCCGGCACGGTGATCGTGGACACGCCCAACGCGCAGGCCCTGGCCACGACCGCAACCGCGAACGACGTGCTGGGCCAGGCCCGACAGATCAACATTGTTGACACGACCATCTGGTTCGTCTTCCACTACTACGAGCTCGCTGACGTTCCCCGAAACCTCGCGACGTACTGGACGTCGTATCAATTCTTCGGCTGGGGCGCCCCGGTCCTTCCCGGAAGCCTTGTCAGCCAGGGCTGGTTCGGCTGGGACGCCGCGCCGGTCTCTGCACACGCCAACATGGCCGAGGTATACGACTACTACACGAACGTGCTGGGCTTGACCTCGTTCAACGGCAACGGCGCAAGGATCAACGTCAGCGTCGGCTACAACCCGCACGTCACCTGGTCGGATTACTTCACCGGCTACAGCAACGCGTTCTGGTCACCGAGCTTGCAGCAGTTCGTGTTTGGTAATGGCGGCAACCTGCAGGCCGCACTGGACGTCGTCGCGCATGAGTACACCCACGCGGTCGTGAGCTACGCCGTCGGTGACGGCGGATCGGTCCTCGACTACGGGGAGTCCGGTGCACTCAACGAGGCCTTCGCCGACATCTTGGGCAGTTTGATCGAGGGCAAGTCCGGCGCCGGTCGCTGGCTGATGGGCGAGGATTCCGATTTCGCCGGCGGCGCGGTACGCAACCTGGCCGACCCGTCGACGATTACGACGGGGTTGGGGCCGTATCGCGAAACCTACGCCACCCGCTACACCGGTACCGGAGACGACGGCGGTGAGCACCTCAACAGCACCATCTTCAGCCACGCCGCCTACAAGATGATGACCGATCCCGTCACCGGTGACATCTCGGAGCAGACCTGGGCGAGGGTTTTCTACCACGCTCTGTACCGGTTGAGCCCGGGCGCCACGTTCGCCGACGGGCGAGTTGCCGTCCTCGACTCCGCGGACACGATGGGTTTCAGTGCGGTGCAGCTGCAGGCGATTGAGCGCGCGTTCGACGATGTGGGCATCGTCGCCGGGGTAACCGTATTGGTCTGAGACGGCATGGCGCCCGCGCCATTTCGGCAATATGTCTGAAATCGCAAACATTTCTAGTTGCACCGGCAACAGCGTGAAATCTTTTGTGCTGATTGGCCAAATCGCCGTCGGGCAGAGCCCGATAATCGACGCGGCGGCGAATGGTCTGACTGATTTGAGAGCGCTACTGCGCGACTCCTCAGACCGGCCAAGCCTTTCGCGGCCGAAATATTGGTGCGCAGAACGGGGGTTCAAAATGTCGGAGCAGGAAAACAAGGAGCTCATCAAGCGGGGGTACGAAGCCTTCTCCGCGGGGGATCTGGAAACGGTGATGAGTCTGTTCGACGACGACATCGAATGGGTACAGCCTGGCCAGAGCTCAGTCAGCGGCACCTTCCACGGCAAGACCGAAGTCACGGAGCAATTCGGACGATTGGCCGAGAAGGGTCTGACGGTGAGGCTTGACCGACTTGTCGCCGAGGGGGATACGGTTGTGGCGATTACCCAGGTAAGTGCCGGCGGTGAAACCGGCGAGGACGCCGACGTATTCACCATCCGCAACGGCAAGACCGTCCGAGCTGAGATTCACGGTGACACGTCGTTGCTCGAGCGCGTGTACGGCAAGAAGCAGCACGCGACTGGGTGAGAAGTCCAACCAGGTCAGCCCGTCATCTGTTGGTGACGGGCTGACCGCGTTATGTCCTGTGGCTGTCCAACGCCGGACAGCCACACCTGCCACATGCTCAGCGGCGGAGCGCTTAGCCACATATGTGCGTCCGTACGCTCGAATCGTGGCTTCACTGCTTGCGGCGGACACCCGCGTGATCTCGATCGGCCTTCATCCCAGGGCGCTGGACTACAGCACATTGCCGGACGGGGTCGACGAGGCGTCGCTCACCGCGCGGATCGAGCGCGGCAACGCGGCGCTGCGCGAGGCGGGGTACGACGTCGTCCTCTGCCAGGTCGGCACCTCGCCCGACACCGCCGAGCAGCTGATTCGCGACGCCCTTGACGGCGCAACATTCGGGCTGGCGATGATCGGCGGCGGCATCAGGATGCTCCCCGAGCACACCGAGCTCTTCGAACGCATCGTCAACGTCGTGCACGCGGCCTCACCGGGGATCCGGTTGTGCTTCAACACCGCACCGGACAACACCGTCGACGCGCTTGGTCGCTGGATCGCCCCGCGCCCGTAAGCTCAGGCCATGCGACTAACCCGGATGTTCGCAGCGCTGATGACCCTGGGCCTGATCGCAGCCGGTTGTGGCTGGAGCCCGCCGAGCGCGACTCCGCCGAAGGCGTGCGCACCATCCGACGGGCCCAGCGCGCAGACCGTCGAGCAGGCCATCGCCGGGTTAGGCGGCGGCGAATGGATCGAGGTCATGCGCGGATACGCAGGCAACTGCGAATTGCACTGGGCGCATGTAGCCCTGAGTAATACGGGGTCCGAACGGCCGCAGCAGGTGCTCTTCTTCAACCGCAACACCCCGCTGGGACCGGCCACCCCCGAGCCGCGGCCCTACATCAGCGTGACAGCGGCCGGTGATAACACCGCCGCCGTGCAGTACCAGTGGCGGCAGGGCCAGGATCCGGCGTGCTGCCCGACTGGGATCGCCACCGTGCGGTTCATGATCGAGGACGGCAAGCTCAAGGCGCTGGATCCCATCCCGAATTCCTAGTCGCCGCCACGACATCTCGACGGAAAATAATGCGTCGACGCGTCGGTGCTGTGGGGGTTACAGTGTGCTCCGGTCTCAAACAGAGCCAGGGGATGTGAGCCGGAACTGATCGGTTATCACCTGTTGAGTGAGTGGTCGCGGGTTCGAGTCCCGTCTGGCGTTCGGCGCCTGTAGCTCAGTTGGTAGAGCACTTTTCCGGTTGGTGCAAACACGCCCACATCCCGCCGTAACAACTGAATAGCACGCGCGCGGTGATGAGCTCTCACACACTCACATCGACTGCGCAACAACACTATTGCGGCCCGACGTGAGCCGGATGTGGTCGGTTATCCGGCAACTTTGGTTCGAATCCAAGCCCGGCCACAACACACACGCCCACGTCGCTGCCGCACCACACTAAGGAACACACCGTGGATCTACTCCGCTTGATCAGCACACGGCGGACCGCCCAAAGCGAACCGGCCGACCCGCGTCAGGTCACCAATGCCGCGGGCGGCTACACGTTCACGGTGGACGAGCACGCCCGGCTGCACCGGTTCTTGACTCTGGGCACCGATGGCGGAACGTATTACACGAACGCGTTGGAACTCACCCGTGACAATGCCGACGTCGTATTGCGCGCTGCGGCAACCGATCCCGTCGCATTGGTCCGGCAGATCGTCGATGTGTCGACGGCAGGGCGGGCACCGCGGCAGAATCCAGCACTGTTCGCGTTGGCTATCGCGGCCTCCGCCGAGGACGTCGACGGCCGGCGTGCGGCACTCGCCGCGTTGCCAAAGGTCGCTCGTACCGGAACGCATCTGTTCCTGTTCGCCCGCTATGTCGAACAATTCCGTGGCTGGGGTCCGACGCTGCGAAAGGCGGTGGCGCAGTGGTACACCGGGATGCCGGTCGACAAGCTGGCCTATCAGCTGGTCAAGTACCGTCAGCGCGAGGGCTGGAGCCATTACGACCTGCTGCGGCTCGCGAGCCCTAGCGGTGTAACCGATCCGGCGCGCCGGATGGCCTTCAACTGGGCCGCCCGCAAGGGCCTGGCCGACTACCCGGACCGCGAAGCCAGCGCCGGGCAGCCGCCACTGGCGACTGCGGACAATGTGCCGGAATCGCTGGCGCTCATCGCCGATTTCGAAGCGGCGCAGGCGCAGTCGACGACTCAGGGATGGGTCGACATCATCAACCGCGGGCGGGGCCTGTCGTGGGAGATGCTGCCCGATGCGGCGTTGGCGGAGCCACAGGTGTGGCATGCGCTGATCGATCAGGGCCTGCCGCAGACGGCTTTGATGCGGCAGCTGCCTCGGCTGACGCGGCTGGGTGTGTTGGCGGGTGACGCCGGCCGCGTCGTGGCCACGCAGCTGCAGGATCCGCAGCGCCTCATCCGGGCGCGGGTGCACCCCATCAATGTGCTTGTTGCGCAACGCACCTACGCCTCCGGACAATCGGCGCGAGGAGAGGGCACTTGGACCCCGGACCCGCGAATCTGCGACGCGCTGGATGCGGCGTTCTACAACGCATACGGCGCCGTCGAACCGGCGAACCGGCGGACGCTGCTGGCGCTGGACGTATCCGGTTCGATGGGATCGCGGGTGTCCGGGTTGCCGTTGACGTGCCGCGAAGCGTCCGCCGCGCTGGCGATGGTCACCGCCGCGACCGAACCCGATTACCGGATCGTGGGTTTCACCGATGGCGCACGAAACTCGAACTGGGATTTTCGGGCGAACACCGTCCTGACAAAGCTGGACATCAGCCCGCGCCGGCGGCTCGACGACATCTGCCGCTACACGGCTGAACTGCCGATGGGTGGCACCGACTGTGCGCTGCCGATGGTGTGGGCGCTGAAGAGGCGCGCCGTGTTCGACGTGTTCGAAATCATCACGGACAACGAGACGTGGTACGGCTCCATTCATCCGCACCAGGCGCTGCGCGAATACCGGGAAAAGGTGAATCCGCGGGCGCGGTTGGTGGTCGTGTCGATGACCGGCACCCGCAACTCGATCACGGATCCAGCCGATCCGTTGTCGCTGAGCGTTTCAGGGTTCGACTCCGCCGTGCCGCAGTTGATCGCCGATTTCTCCCGCGGAGATCTGTGAACGCTCCGTTCTGTGATCACACGCCGCGCACGCTGCCGCCGTCGATGACGTATTCGGCCCCGGTGATGTAGGCGGCACGGTCGGAGACGAGAAAGGCGACGAGTTCACCGACATCTGCCGGGGTTCCCGGTGCGCCCAGGGGGATTCCGCCGATGGACTCGGCGATTTGTGCTCGCGCCTCGCCGAGCCCGATGCCGTCGATACGGGCAACCTCCTCGACCATCGCGCGCGCCGATTCGGTCTCGATGAACCCTGGGCATACCGCGTTGACACGAACGCCCTTGGGCGCCAATTCGTTCGACAGTGCCTTGCTGTAATTCGTCAATGCCGCCTTGGCCGCGGCGTACGGGACCGTGGTCGGTAGCGGCGCGCGCCGTTGGATCGATGTGACGTGGACAATGGCGCCCGAACCGCGTTCCACCATTCCCGGGATCAGTGCTCGATCCAACCGCACTGCAGCAAGCAGGTTCTGGTCGAGCGCCGATCGCCAGTCCTCGTCGGTGAGTGACG
>NZ_DASSCY010000032.1:0-23346 GCF_035697385.1 Mycobacterium sp.
CGCACTCGTTGTGGCCGCGCTGTCGGTCGTGGCCACCTTCGTGGTGGACAGCACCGCAGCGTTCTGGTGCCTGGTGGTCTTCGCGGCGTTCATGGCCTACTTCGGCGTCTACAGCCGGCATCAGCTGGTGGCCAACTCGCCCGACGAAGAGTTCGCAGCGCTGGCGGCGGCAGAAGACGAGCTGGGATGACCAGGCCCCAGCTGAAGCGCTACACAGCTGCGGTCCGCGGCACCACATACAGCTTCAACGGGCTGGCCGAACTGATGGCCAAGGCCACACCGCTACGGTCCGGTGACGAACTCGCCGGGTGTGCGGCGTCGTCGGATGCCGAACGTGCCGCCGCACAGTGGGCGCTGGCCGATGTCGGACTCGAGGTATTCCTCGAGGAGATGGTGGTTCCTTATGAGGACGACGAAGTCACCCGCCTCATCATCGACAGTCACGATCGCCTTGGCTTTCAACGCATCTCGCATCTGACGGTCGGCGGTCTGCGCGACTGGTTGCTCGCCGCGGCGGCCGGCCCGGACCCCTCGGTCGCAGCGGCGACGATCGGAGCGGTCAGCCGCGCCATCACCCCGGAGATGGCCGCCGCGGTCAGCAAGATCATGCGCAATCAGGACCTGATCGCGGCCGCCCGCGCAATGACCGTGACGTCGGCATTTCGCACCACCGTCGGCCTTCCTGGCACGCTGACGACCCGGCTGCAACCCAATCACCCCACCGACGACCCGCGCGGCATCGCCGCAGCCACCCTGGACGGACTGCTGCTCGGCTGCGGTGACGCCGTGATCGGCATCAACCCAGCGACTGATTCGCCCGAGGCCACCGCGGACCTGCTGATCCTGCTCGACGAAATCCGTTCCCGCTACGCCATTCCCGCGCAGTCGTGTGTGCTGTCACATGTCACCACGACCATCGAACTGATCGAGCGGGGCGCGCCCGTCGACCTGGTGTTCCAGTCGGTGGCAGGCACCGAGGGCGCCAACAAGGCGTTCGGCGTCGACATTGCGCTGCTGCGTGAGGGATTGGCTGCCGGGCGGTCGCTGAACCGTGGCACCGTCGGCGACAACGTCATGTACCTGGAGACCGGTCAGGGTTCGGCGCTGAGTTCGGGTGCGCACCTTGGCGCTGGCGGACAGCCCGTCGACCAGCAGACCCTGGAAACCCGCGCATACGCCGTCGCCCGCGACCTGGAACCACTGCTCGTCAACACCGTGGTCGGGTTCATCGGCCCGGAATACCTCTACGACGGCAAGCAGATCGTCCGCGCCGGACTCGAAGACCACTTCTGCGGCAAGCTGCTTGGCCTGCCCATGGGCGTCGACGTCTGCTACACCAACCACGCCGAAGCCGACCAGGACGACATGGACACCCTGCTGACGCTTCTCGGTGCCGCCGGCGTGGCGTTCGTGATCGCCGTGCCGGGCGCCGACGACGTGATGCTGGGCTATCAGAGCCTGTCCTTTCACGACGTGCTCTACGCCCGCCAGGTCCTCGGCCTGCGACCCGCGCCGGAGTTCGAGGAATGGCTGCGCGGCCTCGGCATGAGCGACGCGCACGGGCGGGTATTGCCGGTCGACGTGGACCAGTCGCCCCTGCGGGCGTTGACCGGGAAGGTCGGCGCGTGATAAGTCCTGCGGCGCAAGAGTTTTGGGATCAGCTTCGGTTGACGACGCAATCGCGCATCGGTCTTGGCCGGGCCGGGAATGCGCTGCCGACCACGCGGGTGCTCGAGTTCAGCGCTGCGCACGCTGCCGCCCGCGACGCCGTGCACATCCCGCTCGACGTCGACGCGTTCGCGGCAAGAATCGCGGAGCTGGGCCTCGGCGAGCCTGCCGTGGTCGCCAGCATGGCCGCCGGCCGCGGCGAGTACTTGCGACGGCCCGACCTCGGCCGCCTGCCCGCCAGCTTGGACTCGGTGCCCACCGACCCGGCAGAGATCGGCGTGGTCCTTGCCGACGGGCTCTCGCCACGGGCCCTTACCGATCACGGCGTCGGGTTGTTCACCGAGCTGGTGTCGGTGATGTCGCAGCGCTACTCGATCGCCGCGCCGGTGATCGCCACCCAGGCGCGGGTGGCGCTGGGCGATCACATCGGCGAGCGGATGGGCGTACAGACGCTGATCGTGATCATCGGCGAGCGCCCCGGCCTGTCGGTGGCTGACAGCCTCGGGATCTATCTCACGCACCTGCCGCGTGCCGGGCGCACGGACGCAGACCGCAATTGCATCTCCAACATCCACCCGCCGGAAGGCCTTGGTTACGTCGATGCCGCCCGTGTTGTCACCGGCCTGGTTGCAGGTGCGCGGCGGCTGGGACGCTCGGGCGTCGACCTCAAGGACACGTCACGTGGCGACGAGCTGACGCCCGCAGCCACCCTCACGCTGGAATAAGCGCGCAACGCTTGCGGCTCGGCCGTTTTGACGCAATTCTCAATGCCATGGTCGTTACGGGGGAAACGCCCGATGTCAGTTTGCTGCCGCTGGCTCCGCGCAACCCGCTGTCCATCGGGCAGTTGCTGAAGGCGGTACGCAACCTCGACGCGGGTCAAGTTGTGTTGCGCGAGGCCGGCGGCCCCATCACCCGGGTGCAGGTTGGGCCGAAATGGTTGATGCCGCCGCTTGTCGCGGTCTTCTCGCCCGACGGAATCCGCGATGTACTGGGCCGCAATGACGCCTTCTCCGAGCGATGCATCGTCCACGAAGAGGTCCAGCACGCCGCGGGGGACAGCCTGTTCGTGCTGCCCAACGAGCAGTGGCGTCCGCGCAAGCGCGCGCTGCAGCCGGTGTTCACCAAGCAGAACGTCCGCAACTTCGGCGGCCACATGTCGCGGGCGGCGCAGGCGTTCGTCGATAACTGGCGCGACGGCGGCGACGTCGACCTCGACGTGGAGAGCCGCCGGCTGACCATGCAGTCGCTGGGCCGCTCCGTTCTGGGCATCGATCTCAACGAACGCGCCGACGTCATTGCCGAACACATGCACGTCGCGTCGTCCTACACCGCCGATCGAGCGCTGCGGCCGGTGCGCGCCCCGCGATGGCTGCCGACCCCCGCGCGCCGTCGCGCTCGCGCCGCGGTCGCGTCGATGCGCCAGATCACCGACGACATCTTGCACGCGTGCCGCGCCGATCCCACCAGGGATGCACCGCTGGTTCACGCGTTGATCGCCGCCACGGACCCGGAAACGGGGCAGCCGATCTCCGACGCCGACATCTCTAACGACCTACTCATCTTCATCCTCGCCGGCCATGACACCACCGCGACGGCGCTCACGTACGCGCTATGGGCGCTTGGCCACCATCCCGACGTGCAAGACCGTGTGGCCGCAGAAGCTGCCGCGCTCGGTGACCGCGAGCTGACTCCCGAGGATGTGCCCCGGCTCGGATACACCGTGCAGGTGCTGCATGAGGCACTGCGGCTGTGTCCGCCGGCCGCGGGGGTCGGCCGGTTGGCGGTGCGCGACATTGCGGTCGGTGGCTACCGGGTGGAGGCGGGAACGCTTCTGGCAGTGGGGATTTACGCCCTGCACCGGGATCCGGCCCTGTGGGAGGACCCGCTGGTCTTCAACCCGGACCGGTTCAGCCCGGAAAATTCCAAGGCCCGCGACCGCTGGCACTTCGTCCCGTTCGCAGGCGGAGCGCGTTCGTGTATCGGCGAACACTTCGCCCGGCTGGAAACGACCCTTGCACTGGCCACCATTATCAGGTCCACCGAAATCCGTTCCCTGGACAGCGATTTCCCGGTCGACGTGCCGTTCACCACGGTCGCCAAGGGGCCCATCCGGGCGCACGTGACGCCGCGAACCTGACGCCGAACGTTCGCGCGCAGACGAGACGGCGTTACGGGGCGCCGCCAGCGCCACCGTCGCCGCCGTCGCCGCCCGATCCGCCGGATGTGCCCGTCGAACCTGTGCCGGACGAGCCGCCCGCGCCGCCCGTGCCGGTGTTGCCGCTGCCACTTGTCCCGCCGGCCCCACCGGTGCCGCCCGTGCCGCCCGTACCGCCGTTGTCGGCCAACCCATTTGGGGTCCCGCCGGTACCACCTGCGCCGCCGGCGCCGCCCGTGCCCCCGTCCCCGCCGGCGCCCGCAGTCCCGCCACCGCTGCCGCCGGTCCCGGCAGAGCCGCCGTCGCCACCGCCGCCCCCGTCGCCACCTGTGGCACCGGAGCCGCCGTCACCGGGTGTGCCAGGGCCGCCATCCAGGGGTCCTATGCCGTTGCCGCCGGCACCGCCGTTGCCACCAGTACCAGCGGTGGCGCTGCCGCCGCCATCGCCGCCCGTCCCGCCCGTGCCGCCGTCGCCCCCGACACCGATGAAGCCGCCAGAGCCACCCGCGCCGCCGGCGCCGCCGGCGCCGCCGTTGCCGCCGGTCCCGCTCTGGCCGCCATCGCCACCCGCGCCGCCGCCGCCACCACCGCCGATGGCGGACCCGCCGCCGGTACCACCGGAGCCGCCGCTGCCGCCGTTCGCGCCCGTACCGCCCTGACCGCCCTGACCGCCTGCACCGCCACTGCCGCCGTTGCCGATGATGAGCCCGCCGTTGCCACCGACACCGCCCGTGCCGCCGGAGGTGCCATTGCCACCGTTCACACCGGTCGCGCCGTTGCCACCGCTCCCGCCGTTGCCGCCGCTGGACCCATTCACAAGTCCGGCCGCGCCGCCGTTGCCGCCATCGCCGCCGTTGCCGCCGTCAGCGAGGGCGTCGCCACCGGTGCCGCCGTCCTCGCCGTCGCCACTGCTGATGAGGCCGTCGCCGGCATTGCCACCATCACCGCCGTTACCACCGAGGACTCCGCCAGTGCCACCGTTGCCGCCCGCGCCGCCGCCCAGTGCGAGGCCGTCGGCGCCGTTGCCGCCGTTCTGGAGCCCGATGCCATTTGCCCCGTCATCTCCGGGGTTGGGCCCATCCGAGGCCGTGTTCGACGTCGTCTCGTTTACGCCGTCGGTGCCGTTTCCGCCGTTTCCGCCGGTGCCGCCACTGCCGCCGTTGCCGATGAGCATCGCGCCTGCGCCGCCGTTTCCGCCGTTACCGCCAGGAGTTGTGGCGTTTCCGTCGGCGCCGTTTCCGCCGGCGCCTCCGTTGCCGTAGAAGAACCCGGCTGAGCCGCCGTTACCAACGTGCGCGCCGGCTGTGGTGGGGCTGAAGCCGTCGCCGCCGCTGCCGATGAACAACCCGCCGTTGAAACCGTCGGGATGTAGCGCGCTGCCGTCGGCGCCGTTGCCGATGAAAATATTGAGACCCGGGATGCCGCCAGCGAGATCGAGGAATGCGTCTACCCATGGATCAGCGAGGAAGTTCGGTGAAATGAAAAGGGACACATTGCTGTTCGGCAACGCGAAAGTGTTCACGATGTTGCTTGACGACGCGGGGACCCCGTTCGAGTTGCAGCTTCCGGCCAGCGCGGGGGATCCCAAATTGCACCCGAACAGGGCAGTGACGGGTTGTTGTGGCACCGGAATCAGTGGCGCGGCATGCGCTTGGCCAGGACTGGCCAGTAACGCCGCGGGAGCGGCCAGTACAAGCCCTGCCCCGCCGATTGCCGCCGCCGTCGCCGCCAACGGACGCGCCTTCTTCTGAGACCGGTTACCCCGGTAGTTACTGCGCTTGGACATCGGAATCCCCTTTCGAATGCAGCGCGACCGACCATCGGCAACGTATGTCCGCGTCCAGCTGGCTATTGGGGTAGTGCGCTACTCCACTTGCGGGACAGTCCTGGATGAGGGCAACGGGCGTAGCCGCGCCAAGAAATGGGGTAGTCGACTACCCCAGCCACGGCCAAGGCGAATGCCTAGGTTCGGACCATGGTTACGCGGATATTGGCAAGACGGACAGTCATGACAAGCGCGCTCGTCGCAATGAGCATGAGCCCATTGGCATTCGCATGGGTTGATGCCGGCAGTTTGGTGACGACGACTGCGCCATCGATCGTCGCCGGTGGACCGCCTGGTGTCATCGAGCCCGTACCGCCGCCGCCACCTCCGCCGGGGGCGGCACCCGCAGCGGCAACGCCTCCTCCGCTTCCTCCGCGGGGGTCGGGGATTCGGGATCTGCGGTGTGGCACCGACTTGTTCACCGGCATACCCCTACCTTGCTAGGGATCGAAACCTCGAAGCCTGGGTCGTCTCAGGACTCTTGCAGCAGGGAGATCAGCTGTTCGCGGCTGTTGGCTGCGACGCGTTTGCAGGCCCGGAAGAGGTGCCCTTCGACAGATCGGCTTGACATCGTGAGCCGGTCGGCGATCTCCTTGTTCGACAACCCTTGCGCCGCAAGCGATATAATTTCGCGCTGACGGTCGGTGAACGGTTGCCGGGTCGTGGCTGCCCGTAACGCCGGGGTTTGGGCCCCTTGGCATTCCGCGGCGAGACGCTGGGCTTTGACGGACGCGGTCATTGCCGCGCCTCGCAATCCGGCTTGCTGGTAGGCGACGACGGCATGGGCGGCGGCGTCGGCGGCGGCGATGCGGTCGCCGAATGCCTCGTATTGGCGTGAGGCGTCGACGAGGGCGTCCCCGTCTGCGACCGCGAGTGCTGCGGCATGAGCCGCGGCTGCGGGCGCGCGGGGCCCCTGAACCGGGGTGGCCAGTTCGGCCAGCCTGGCGGCGGTCGTGTGGTCGCCAAACTGTGTAGCGGTCTGGAGAAGCCAGACCTCGCGGGCGGGCCGGCCAAGCACGCATTCCTTTTCCGCCGCGTTCCGGGCTATCGAGATTGCCTGTGACACATCGCCTTCGGCGGCACACGTCCACGCCTCGGCGACTGTCCTGTCTGTGTCCCACACACAAGCGTCGGCATCTTGTGCCCACCACTCGATGGCCGCAAGCTCACTGCGCGCGTCGCCCGCTCGGCCGGCCATCGCGGTGACGATCGAAAGCCACGACCGCCCGACGGCTTTGATCACGCGCCCACTGTCGCCGGCGCCAAGGTACGCAACGGATTCCTGCAGCCAGCTCCGCGCGTCTCCCAACGCGCCTCGACCCATCGCCGCCAGGCCGGCAAGGTAGCCATGCCACGACTCCTCGAACGGCACGTCGAAGACATCTGCACGGATACGAGCGAGGTTGGCCTCCAATGCTTCCAGGTCACCCGCGAGTCGATACGCATAAGCCTGCAGGGCTGCCAGTTGGAACCGCAGGTGCGAAACATCTGCGGACTTCTCCGCGAGCCGATAGCCGCTGTCGGCCGCCGCCTCGATCTCATCGACGCGCCCGAGGTCGCCCAGCCCGTTGACCACGACCCAGATCGACACCATGTGTGCAAGGTCGTCGGGCGGGCGCGCGAGGGCGGTGACCGCTCGATCGACTGCCGCACTGGCGTGCCCGCGCGTCATATCGATCAACGCCCGCGGTGCGGCGGCGATCCGCTGCCAGGCTTCATCGTCGGCGGGCAGCGCCTCATCGAGCTCCCGCTCCGCGTTGGCCGGATGACCAAGGCCTCCGGCGAAGTTCACCGCGCGCAGGATCGCAACCTGGGATCGAACCGGCCCAAACGTGTGGTCGGCGAGGTCGGCGAGAATGGTCTCGGCCTCGCTTGGGCGCTGCAGCCAGACGTTCGTCATCGCGTGGGTGAGCTTCGCCTCCACGCCACCGCCGGCGGCAACGGCCCGTTCCGCAAGGCCTTGCGCGAGCCTGGCGTCATACAGTTGCGCCGCCGCAGATGCCGCGGCCACGAGAAGCTCCGCGTCAGGTGTCATGTCCGATTCGAGCGTGAGCACCGCACGGCGCACCAGGTTTCGCGGATCGGTGCCCCCTCTTTGGGCCAGCTCCGTGGCGATGCGGCCGTGAAGCCGTTGCAACCCTGAGGATCCGGTGCGGCGGACCTCGCCGATCATGGGGTTCGCAAGCCGCACCGCTGCCGGTCGCAGCCCAGAGTCCACGCTGACCAAACCGAGGGACTCGGCCTCGGCCAGTGCGTCGGAATCCGCGACCGCCGCCAGTATCTCGACATCCAACGGTTCGATCACCGCGAGCGCGTCGAGCACACCCCTGACCGACTCGGGTACCTGCGCGATCCTCGCCTCGAGGATCTCGGCGAGCGTCGGCGAGAGCGCGGGGCGTCCGTCCCACAACCACACGCCGGAATGCTGCGTCATCCGTCCGGCGTGGACCTCACAATCCACGAGGTGACGCAGATACAGCGCGTTGCCCTGGGTGTACTGCCAAAGCCGGCGTGCACACAGGGATTGCACCGCACCACCCAGCGCTTGTTCGATGAGTTGCGTGGTCTCTTCAAGCGAGAATGGTTGTAGTTCAAGGCGTTCCAGATGATGGTCTTTCCAGATTGCGGTGATTGCGTCCGGCGCTGATTCCGCCGAGCGGATCGTGAGAATGACGGTGGCCAGTCGGCGGGTGACGAGCTGGTGAACCGCGAACGCCGACAGGTCATCTAGCAGATGGGCATCGTCGACGGCGACGACCACCGCGTCATTGCGGGCCGTGCCGATCAGCGCGTCGATCACCTCACGCACGCGCCGTAGAGGATCGGGGCCGAAGTCGCTGGCGATGTCGGCGAATGCGCCCAGCGGAACGCTGGATGTCGATGCCGTACCCACGATCCAATGCCGGCGCGCGTTTCGCGGACCGCAGCTGGCGACGGCTTCGCGTGCCACCCTGGTCTTTCCGATGCCGGCCGGGCCCGATAACACGATCCCGCGGGCCCGCTCGCCGGTCGCCTGCGTGGCCTCGGCGATCACCGCAAGCTCCTCCGACCGCCCGATCAGGGGCCACTCGCGGATCATCGGCCGTCTCGAGGTGGTCGTCGGCATCACATGTCACCTTTCGTGAGGTGCGCGTTCCTTGTCGTCGCCGGTGCATTCAGTACAGACGGTGGGGACGGCTACCGATCCCAATATGGCGGGTGTGGCGGCCGGCCACGTAATGACCGGGATTGTTTTTGCACGGATATCTTCGGTTCGGGCTAGCAGGCGCGTATTGAGTAGTGGACTACTCGAAACGTCGGAGAATCACGACGCGTGGGCGACGGCAATTGCAGCTGAGAATCGATGGGGCACTCGTTGCTGGCCATTTGCGAAAGATGGATGTTGTCAGCAACATTCGAGTGCTAACCCGCGATCTCGATCGATCGAGAAACCTCGAGGTGGCGTCGCCCCAGCGGAAGTGGAGTAGTCGACTACCCCAGCTGCTCGGCGGCAAGCGATTTACGTTGCCGTCGTTAGAACGACCAGTTCGTCCTGGACGCCTGTACGGCGCGGCGATCGGGTCCACCAACGACTGTGTGGAGGGATGAGATGTCAAAGCACCGTGCAATGCCGATTGCCAGGAAGAACACCATGGTGACGGCCGCGCTGGCGGCGGGTGTACTCGCCACGGGCGGCATAGGCGTTGCGGCCCAAGAGCACCCGGAGTCGACACTCGGCAATGACAACGCCGGCACCGCGACAGCAGCGGTATCCGCGGAAGCGGTGTTGGCATCGTCCGATACTTCAGCCGACGGTCCTATTCAAAGCGTGACCGCGGCGTTGAATCCGTTGGTGGTCCTCGGATTGATCCCGTCAGGCAGGAGCTCCGCAGGCGCCGATGGTGCCGACACCCCTGGCGAGTTGATCAGCAGCGCGCCAAGCGGGTTCATCAGCACAGGTGATACCCCTTCGTCGGCCGGCCCCAATTTCTTTGCGCCGCTTGTCTTCGCGACGCCGTACGCCGGTGGATCTGGTGGCGGCGGGCCATCAGTGTCGGCGTTCGAGGGTCCCGGACTGCCTACCCCACTGTCGGCGCCCGCATTCACCACCACGTTCTTCGGTGGCGGCGCGTTCTTGGGGTTGATCGGCCCGGGTGGTCTGTTGATCGGTGACGGCCTGGATGCCACGTGCGCCGGCTGCCCGGGCGGACCCGGCGGATTGCTGTGGGGCAATGGCGGCCGCGGCGGCGACGGCGTCTTGCCTGGACAGGCGGGCGGTGCCGGCGGCAGCGCCGGACTGGTCTTTGGGAATGGCGGTGCGGGCGGCACCGGAGGACCCGGTGGGGACGGCGGTAACGGTGGGAACGGCGCTCTGTTGTTCGGCAACGGCGGTGCCGGGGGCGACGGCGGCGCGGGCCTGGCTGGTCAAGACGGCGTCAACCCGGCCTGGGACGGCGTGAGCACGGCGCCTGATGGCGACGACGGTGACGACGATTTCGTGAACGGCACAGCCGAACCTGGTGAACCGGGCGGCAGCGGAGGTCCCGGGGTGGCCGGCGGTGACGGCGGCGAAGGCGGCGATGATTTCGAGATCCCCAATCCCGCGGTCGGGCGCGACGGCGGCGCCGGGGGTGCTGGCGGCGCGGGGGCCCCTGGCGGTGACGGTGGTGACGGCGGCGACGCGCTGAGTCTCGGCAGTGACGCAACGGGCGGCAACGGCGGTGACGGCGGACCCGGTGGGTTGGGTGCCGACGGCGGTGACGGCGGTGACGGCGGTTTCGCGATCACTCAAGGCAATGGCGTCAATGTGACCAGCGGCAACGGCGGTAACGGTGGTGACGGCGGCGACGGCGCCCCCGGCGGTGACGGGCAAACCGGCGGCGCTGGCGGTAACGGTGGTGCCGGCGGGTACTTCGGGATCGGCGGAGCCGGGGGCGACGGTGGTGTCGGTGGAGATGGCGGCGACGGCGCCGATGGTGGCGACGGTGGCGATGGTGGCCACGGCGGCAGCGTCCTGTTTCCCGCCGACCCGAACACCGATGTCACGGTGGGCTCTGGCGGCGCACCAGGATCCGGCGGCGCAGGCGGCTCCGGAGGTACGGCCGGCACTGGCGGCTCAGCGGGCACGGGCGGCACCGGCGGTCTGGGCTCGGGCGATGACGGCGACGACGGTGCTGACGGCGGCAATGGCAGCGACGGCGCGAGCGGGAGCGACGGCAACCCTGGTTGACGAACCGCCTGAGCCAGCACCGGCCGGATATGTCTCAGGAGCCTCGCAGTATGGCGCACAGTTGCTCGCGGCTGTTGGCCCCGACGCGTTGAGAGGCGCGGAAGAGGTGCCCTTCGATCGAGCGGATCGACATGGTGAGCCGGTCGGCGATCTCCTTGTTCGATAATCCTTGTGCGGCAAGCGATATGATTTCGCGCTGCCTGGCCGTGAACGGCTGTTGCGTTGTCGCGGCCCGTAACGCGGGAGTCTGGGCTCCTTGGCATTCACCCGCGAGCCGCTGGGCTGTCGCGGACGCAGTCATCGCCGCGCCGCGCAACCCGGCGGCTAGATACGCGACCACGGCCTGCGCTGCGGCGTCGGCGGCCGCAAGGCGATCGCAGAACTCCTCATAGCGGCGGGACGCTTCGACCAACCTGTCACCGTCTCCGGCTGCCAGCGCAGCGGCATGAGCCGCGGCAGTGGGCGCACGCGGTCCTTGGACAAGGCCGGCCAGTTCCGCCAGCCTCGCGGCGGTGGTGTGGTCGCCGAACTGTGTCGCGTTCTGCAGAAGCACGACTTCCCACGCAGGCCGGCAGCGCTCACATTCCTTGGCGGCTGCTTCCCGCATGAGCGAGATCGCTTGTGAAACAGCGCCTTCGGAGGCACACACCCACGCCTCCGCGATGGATCTATACGGGTCGAACATCGCGGCTTCGGGGTCTTGGGCCCACCACTCGATGGCATCGAATTCGCGGCGAGCGTCGGTGGCTTGTCCGGCCATCCCGGTGACCGTGGTCAGCCACGTCCGCCCGAATGTCTTCACCATCCGTCCGCTGCCGCCAGTGCCGAGATAGGCAAGGGCGTCACGCAATTCACGCCGAGCGTCATCCAGAGCACCTCGGCTCATCGCCGACAGACCGACCATCACCCTGTGCCACGACTCTTCAAACGGAACGTCGAGCGTGTCGCGCCTGATCCGGGCAACCACAGCGTCCGATCGCGTCAGCGCACCCCCGAGGCGATATCCGTGAGTCTCCTGAAACGCCAACCGGCGCCGCAGGTGCCCCACCTCGGGCGACTTGTCGGCGACCGCATAGCCATTGGTTGCCGCGGATTCGATCTCATCGATACGCCCGAGGTCGCCGAGTCCCGTGACGAAGACCCAAGCCAGGAAGATTTTCGCGACGGCATTGGCAGGAGAGCTACCCTCGGCGGTGACCGCCATCTCCACCGCTGTTGCGGAGCGACCACGCACCAACTCGATTAGTGGCCGCAGTGCGATGGCGATCTCCTGCGCAGAGTGATCGTCTGCCGGCAGCAGCTCGAGTTCGCGTTCGGCGCTGGCGATTCGACCGAGTATGAGCAGGAAGTTCATCGCGCGAAGGATCGCCACCTGCGTCCGCTCGATGCCCGACGCCTGCTCGGCCTGTTCGGCCAGAACCGCCTCCGCTTCGACGCCGCGCTCCTGCCACGTGATTGCCATCGCGTGCGCGATCTTCGCCCAGGGGCCACCCCCGACGGCAACGGCGCGCTCGGCGAGGGTCTCTGCGAGCCGATGGTCGAGCAGTTGCATCGCGGCGGCCGCGGCGGCAAGGAGGAGCTCCGGGTCGGGCGCGAGATCGGATTCGATGGTGAGCACTGCACGCCGGATCAGGTCTCGGGGATCTGTCGAGCCTTTTCGCGCGAGTTCGGTGGCGATGCGCCCGCGCAGCCGTTGCAGCCGCAGGGAGCCGGTGTGCCTGATCTCGCCGAGCAGCGGGTGAGCAAGCCGCACGGACGCCGGCCGCACGCTGTGGTCGACGCTTATCAGGCTCAGTGATTCGGCCTCAGCCAGGGCATCGGAATCGGCGATCTCCTCCAGAATGTCGGTTTCCAGCGGCTCGGCCACCGCGAGCGCGTCGAGAACTTCTCCGACAGAGGACGGCACGTCGGTCATGCGCGACTCGAGCAACTCTGCGAGCGTCGGTGAGAGCCGCGGTTGACCGTCCCACAACCACACCCCCGAGCGCTGCGTCACGCGGCCGGCGTTCACCTCGTTTTCGAGCAGGTGACGCAGATACAGGGCGTTGCCCTGGGTGTACTGCCAAAGTCGTTGTGCGCTAAAGGAGTCGACCGGGCCATCGAGGACGTGCTCAACTAGATCCGCTATTTCTGGTGGCGAGAGCGGCTGCAGCTCAAGGCGTTCCAGGTGCTGATCTTTCCAGATCGAGGTGATCGCGTCCGGCGGCGATGCCCCTGAGCGAATGGTCAGTATCACGGTGGCAAGTCGGCGGGTGACGAGCTGGTGCACGGTGAACGCCGAAAGGTCATCGAGCAGATGCGCATCGTCGACGCCGACGATGACCTCGCCGTACCGGGCATCGCCGATGAGCCCGTCGATCACTTCACGCACCCGTCGTAACGGATCTGGACCGAAGTCGCTGGCGATGTCGACGAAGGCGCCTAACGGGACGCTGCGTGACGATGCCGTGCCGACGATCCAGTGCCGGCGCGCGCTCCGGGGCCCACAGCTTGCGACGGCCTCGCGTGCCACCCGGGTCTTGCCGACACCGGCCGCACCGGACAGCACAATCCCGCGAGCGCGGTCAGCGCTCGCCCGGGTGGCCTCGGCGATCACCACGAACTCCTCGGATCGCCCGACCAGGGGCCACTGGCGGATCACCGGCAAATTCTAACTGGCACAGACGCGCTGCTTGCCCTTTCAAGCGAGCACATCACGGCCTGGTCGACCAAGAACTGGGGTAGTTGACTACCCCAGCCACCCGCTGGCAACCGCTTTACGTTGTCGTCGTGGAACTACCAGTTCGTAGCGGGCAACCGGTCGAGCGCCGAGTGTGGGAGGGCCGTTCGATGATGAACCAGGACGATCCGGAAGTTCGCATCGCGGCTCTGGAACGCCGATTAGAAGAGCAGAAGTACACCGCGTGGCCGGAACGTACAGAAGGTGCGCGAGTTACTGCAGAAGATGTCCACAATGTGGCCTTCTCGAAGTCGGCAAGGGGCAGATCCGGTTACAACGAAGACGAGGTCGACGGTTATCTCGAGCGTATCGAGGCGACGCTGCGAGATCCGGCGGCAACCGGTGGTGTCACCCCTGCGGACATTCGCAATGTGGCGTTCTCCAAACCGCCAATTGGAAGGCGGGGTTACAACGAAGACGAGGTCGACGAGTTTCTTGGCCGCGTCGAGATCGAACTGGCCCGCCGTACGGGGCAGCGCACCGCGCAGGACTTCAGCGCCACAACCGATCTGGGGCCCCGCCACCTCAGGCATTCGGACGAATCCACGCCGCAGAGCATTCTCGGCCACCTCCTCGCCTTCCGGGGAGAGCTCCGTGAGCATGGCAGCCGGCCCTGGACCTGGCGAGCGCCGCTGGTGATTGGGCTGTTGCTTGTCGGGGTCGCGTGCCTTCCGCCGTTCGATCCACTCGTTCTCGTGATCGGTGTCAGCTTCTGGATCTGGGCTGTGCTTGCCTGGCGTTTCGGCTGGGAATTTTGACGGCGGGAATCTCAGGATCCGCGCAGGATAGAGATCAGTTCGTCTCGGCTGCGCGCCCCGACGCGCTGGCAGGCGCGGAAGAGGTGTCCTTCGACAGAGCGGGTCGCCATGGCGAGTCTGTCAGCTATCTGTTTGTTCGATAGTCCTTGTGCGGCAAGCGATATGATCTCGCGCTGACGGTCGGTGAATGGTTGCGGCGTTGTCGCGGCGCGTATTGCGGGGGTCTGGGCGCGTTGGCATTCGGCCGCAAGGCGTTCGACGGTGGCCGAGGCGTTCAATGCCGTGCCACGCAACCCGGCGCTTTGGTAAACGATGACGGCCTGGGCGGCGGCGTCGGCGGCGGCTATCCGATCGCCGAATGCCTCGTATTGGCGCGACGCCTCTATGAGTCCGTCGCCGCAGTCCGTCGCGAGTGCGGCGGCATGGGCCGCGGCGGCCGGTGCGCGGGGGCCTTGAACCCGGTCCGCCAACTCGGCCAGCCTAGGGGCAGTTGTGACGTCACCGAACTGCGTGGCCGTCTGCAGCAGCAAGACCTCCCACGCGGGCCGGTCGAGCTGACGTTCCTGTGCCGCCGCGTCGCGGGCGATCGAGATCGCCTGCGACACAGCGCCTTCGGCAGCGCACACCCAGGCGTGCGCGATGGACCTTTCTGCGTGCCATCCGCGCGCGTCCGGATCGGCGTCCCACTGCTCGATTGGCGTGAACTCCCGCCGGGCGTCTGCGGCTCTGCCTGCCATTGCCGTCACCGTCGCCAACCACAGTCGCGCGAATCGCTTCCGCATGCGTCCGCTGTGGTCGCTGCCGACATCTGCCAGCGATTCTTGGCACAGGCGCCGCGCCTCAGCAAGATCGCCTCGATTCATCGCCGACAAACCGGCGACGAAGGCATGCCATGATTCGGCGACATGCCACGATCCCTCGAACGGAACGTCAACCGTGTCGCGGCGGATCCTGGCGATCGTGGCGTCCAGTTGTTTCAGCGCACCGGCCGGTCGATAGGCATAGGCGTGCAGGAACGCCAGCGGAACCCGCAGGTGCGATACTTCCGCGGACTGGTCGGCGAGGCGGTAGCCGCTGTTCGCTGCGGACTCGATCTGATCGACGCGCCCAAGCTCGCCAAGGCCTTGGACCAAGGCGAAGACCGACAGCATGTGTGCGAGGTCGTTCGCTGACGTGCCGGCGAGGTTGGCACCGGCTCGGTCCACCGCGGCTCCGGCGTGACCGCGCACCACCTCGATCAATGCCCGCAGGGCCGAGGCGAGGCCAGCAGCGGCGTCATCGTCGGCGGGCACTTCCTCATCGAGTTCCTTTTCGGCGTTTGATGTTTGACCGAGAATCACTGCGAAATTGAGCGCGCGAAGCAGCGCAATCTGGACGCGCATCGGGCCGGAGGTTTGGTCGGTGAGTTCGGCGAGGACCCGCTCCGCGTCATGGCCGCGCTCTTGCCAGGTGAGCGCCATGACGTGGGTGAACTTGGCCTCTATGCCGCTGCCGGCGGCGACGGCCCGCTCCGCCAGCGTCTCGGCCAGCCTCAGATCGAGTAGTTGCATCGCGGCCCAGGTGGCGCCGTTGAGAAGTTGTGGGTCGGGTGTGAGGTCAGATTCGACGGTGAGCACTGCGCGGCGTACCTGATCCCGCGGGTCTGCCGCACTCTTGCGAGCCAGTTCGGTGGCGATGCGCCCGCGCAGTCGTCGCAGCCGCAGTGAGCCGGTGCGGCGAACCTCGCCAAGCATGGGGTGCGCCAGCCGGACCGACGGCGGTCGCGTGCTGGAGTCGACGGTTATCAGGCCAAGTGATTCGGCCTCGCTCAGCGCGTCGGGATCGGTTACGGCCGAAAGGACGTCGGTGTCCAACGGTTCGGCGACGGCGAGGGCGTCGAGAACCTCGCGGACCGGTTGAGGTGCCTGGGCGATGCGTGCCTCGACGAGTTCGGCGAGCGTGGGTGAGAGCGCTGGCTGTCCGTCCCAGAGCCACACGCCCGATCGTTGCACGACGCGGCCGGCGCCAACTTCGCTGTCGAGCAGGTGATGCAGATAGAGCGCATTGCCCTGGGTGTACTGCCAAAGCCGTTGTGCGCTAAAGGAGTGCACCGGTCCATCAAGCACATGTTCCAGCAGCCGGGTGGTCTCGGGCATCGAAAGCGGCTGCAGTTCAAGGCGGTCCAGGTGCTGTTCGGTCCAGATCGCTGATATCGCGTCCGGCGGCGATTCTCCCGAGCGGACGGTCAGTATCACGGTGGCCAGTCGTCGTGAGACGAGCTGGTGAATGGTGAACGCCGACAGGTCATCCAATAGATGCGCGTCGTCGACCCCGACGACCACCTCGTGGGGTTGGCGGTCGCCGATGAGGCCGTCGATGACCTCGCGTACCCGGCGTAGGGGGTCGGGGCCGAAGTCGCTGGCGATGTCGGCGAATGCGCCCAGCGGGACGCTACGTGCCGATGCAGTTCCGATGATCCAATGCGGACGGGCACGTCGCGCACTGCAGCTGGCAACGGCCTCCCGGGCTACCCGCGTCTTGCCGACACCGGCCGAGCCGGATAACACGATCCCGTTTGCGCGCTCGCCGGTCATCCGGGTGGCCTCGGCGATCGCCGTAAGCTCCTCGGACCGCCCGACCAGGGGCCACTGGCGCATCACCGGCGAATTCTAACCGGCACAGGCGTCCTAATTTTGTTCAATGAAGGCGAAATTGGCGCGCGCGAAAGTTCACGGGAGCGCCGCGTGATCAGGTCGGTGTTTCCGCGGATGCGGCAGCCAGCTTTGCTTCGGCAATCCGCATGAACGTGGGCAGCGCGTCGAGGTCCACGCCAACGCACTCGGCGATCACATCGTCGGCAATGCCGGCAGCGCGCAACCGCAATGCGGTCGCATACGGCAGCGGCAGCCGCTGCAGGGACTCGGCCCGGGGCGAATCAGTGGCCACGGACATTAGGTTGCCGCTGTCTTGGTCGTTCGGCTGGGGTAATCCGCTACGCCAATCCGGATCCGATTCCCGTACCTCATGGTGGAGTAGCCCAGCCGCCGAGAACTGGGGTAGTCGGCTACGCCAGCGGATCGACAACGCGCGCTTTACGTTGCTCTCGTAGCCATGGAGGCGACGCATGAACGAAGGGAAAGACCGATGAATCGATTTCTAGTGGCTGCGATCGGGCTGATCGCCAGCGCCGGGCTGCTGGTGGGCTGCTCCGACGACAAGGGCAGCGAGCCGGCCCCGGCCACCACGGCAGCGGCCGGGGGCGCCGAGACAACCACCGGAGGGGGCGCCGACGTGAGCACCGGCGGCGCTACGGAGGTGACGGTCGAAGGTTCCGATCTGGCGGGGTTGGATCCCGCGTCGGTCACCTGCGTCAAGCAGGGCGGCAAGATCAACATCGGCAGCGGTGCGGCCGGTCCTCAGCAGGCCTTGGGCGTGGTGATGACCGACGAGGCCACGCCGAAGGTCGAGTCGTTGGGCCTGGTGGTCGACGGCAATGCGCTGGCAGTCAGCGACATGATGGGCGTGAAGACCGGCTCGGCCGAAGTGAAGGTCGACGGCGACACCTACACCATCACCGGCGAGGCACAGGGCGCCGATATGAAGAACCCGATGGCCGGCATGATCACCAAGAAGTTCGAAATCAAGGTGAGCTGCAGCTAGCTCACACCATCCAAGCGGCGGGTGTCTTGAGGACGCCCGCCGCTTTCGTGCGCGCACCCGTGCCAAGACGATGTAGGAGCGCAGCGCGCTGACGGTGTTGAGGTAGCGATTTCGGCGAGAAGAACGAACTGGGGTAGTCGTTTACCCCAGCCGGCCCACCCCAGCGGACTTAATTTTCCCTTGGCAAACACATTGCGAATCCGCAACTGGTGTTCAAGTAGGGGAGGCGCCACGATGGGTAACGCGAAATACATTGGCCGCGTTGGTGCGTTGGCGATAGCGCTGGGCATCGGGACAGCGGTGGCCACCACGCCGTGGGTTGCGGTCGCCGAGCCTTCGGCGTCCGTTTCTGACTCTTCGTCATCGAACTCGTCATCGAGCTCGTCGTCGGGAGCGGAGTCCACATCGACGGACGACTCGAAACCCGATACGGCAGTGGATATTTCGGGTAGTGCCGTGACAGCGGCGGACACCCAGCAATCGTCGAGCTTGTCCCTCGGTAGGTCCGACGGGGACGGTGCGTCCTCCGCCGCACTCGGCGACGCCGAAGCGGTTGGCGAGGAAGGCGAGCAGCCCGGCTTAGCGGAAACCGCGGAGCCGACGGCCGATACGCCACCGGTCGACGAACCGGCGAACGGTTCCGACACCCCGATGATTGCCGACCCACAGGCTGAGACGACCCCCGCGGTGACGACGGCCGAGTCGACCGGCGGATCCGACCACACACCGAATCCTGCGTCCACCGCGACGGCGCCCGATTCGCCGCTCGCCAACTCGCACACCGAAGCTGACTCCGTGATGCACACCACCGGCGGCGATACCGACGAACCCGCCCTCGTGCCGGTGGCATTGGCGAACAGCACCGTGACGGCCATGTCGGTCCCCACCCAGCTGGTTCCCGCCGTGCAGGAGCTGCCCGCCCCTTCCTCGCCGGCGAGCGTAGTGACGGACCTGATGTCAGGGCTGCTGGCATGGGTGGGTTTGGGCTCGGGGTTGACCAACGCCCCCGCGGCGCCTGCGCCGCCGCCACTGTTATGGGGTCTGCTGGAGTGGGCGCGCCGCCAGGTCCAGCACACGTTGTTCAATCGGACCCCGACCATCGCGTACAACTCGGCGGAGAACAGCCAATCGGTGGACGGGGTGATCACCGGAGATTTGCACGCGGTCGATCCGGATGGGGATCTGTTGACGTTCACCGTCTCCCGAGTCCCTGAGCACGGCAGTGTGGTGGTCAACCGCGACGGCACTTTCGCCTATACCCCCGACGCCGATTTTGCGCGGACCGGCGGCATCGACACGTTCAGCATCGTTCTCGATGACGGCGCCGCTTACCGGCTGCCCGGGGTGGTCGGACTGATCCAGGATCTGGTGCACCGCGGCGCCGTGGGGATCGGCCTCAGCGGCTCGGACACCATCGATTCCCACCCCGACGTCGCGGTGAACCCCGTCATGGCCACCATCGCTGTCGGCGACACTCCGGTGGGGGTTGCGGTCAGCCCCGACGGCACCACCGCCTACGTCACCAACCATTACGACGGCACCGTGTCTGTGATCGACACCGCCACCAATACCGTCACCACCACCATCATCACCACCGCCGCCGTCGGCGATAATCCGCTCGGGGTGGCGGTCAGCCCCGACGGCACGACCGCCTACGTCACCAATGCCGGGGGCGGCGACACGGTGTCTGTGATCGACACCGCCACCAATACCGTCACCGTCACCGTCACCGTCGGCGACAGCCCGTTCAGCGTGACGGTCAGCCCCGACGGTGCCACCGCCTACGTCGCCAATATCGGGGACGACACGGTGTCGGTGATCGACACTGTCACCAATACCGTCTCCGCCACCATCACTGTCGGCGATGGCCCGGCCGGTGTGGCGGTCAGCCCCGACGGTGCCACCGCCTACGTCACCAACTTCAACGGCGGCACCGTGTCGGTGATCGATACCGCCACCAATACCGTCACCACCACCATCACCGTCGGCGTCGGCCCGAAGGGGGTGGCGGTCAGCCCCGACGGCGCCACCGCCTACGTCACCAACCAGGAAGACGGCACCGTGTCGGTGATCGACACCACCACCAACACCGTCACCACCACCATCACCGTCGGCGACCACCCGGCCGGTGTGGCGGTCAGCCCTGACGGCACCCTCGTCTACGTCACCAACTCCTTCGACGACACCGTTTCGGTGATCGCCGTGCCCGCGGTGCAGCTGAATGTAGTTGCAGTGCAAGATCGTTCGGCCAACGCGGATACCCCGGCCATTCAGATGAGCGCGGTGTCCGATGCTGCGTCAGGACCGTTTGGACTGCTGGAGTGGGTTGGCCGCATGGTCCGGCACACGTTCTTCAACCGGACCCCAACAGTCGCCTACAACCCGGCGGACAATCGCCGATCCGCGGACGGGGTGATCACCGGTGACCTGCACGCGGTCGATCCCGACGGGGATCCGTTGACGTTCACAGTCACCCGCGCCCCCGAGCGGGGCAGCGTGGTGGTCAACTCCGACGGCACCTTCACCTACACCCCGAACGACGAGTTCCTCCGCACCGGTGGCGGGGACACGTTCACCGTCCGCGCCTATGACGGTGACTCTTACCAGCTGTCCGGGGCGGCCGGACTGATCCAGAGCGTGCTGCACCGCCTCGCCCAGGGGGTGGGCATCAGCGGCCCGGACGCCGTCGATTCCCATCCCGACGTCTCGATCAGCCCCATCGTCGGCATCATCGATGTCGGTAATGGCCCGGGCGGTATGGCGGTGAGCCCCAACGGCGCCCGCGTCTATGTCGCCAACAGCCAGGACGACACGGTGTCGGTGATCGACACTGTCACCAAATCGGCCATCGCCACCATCGACGTCGGCGACACTCCGCTCGGGGTGGTGGTCAGCCCCGACGGCGCCACGGCCTACGTCAACAACGGCGAGGACACCTCTGTGTCGGTGATCGACACCGCCACCAACACGGTCACCGCCACCATCAACGTCGACGATGTTCCGAACGGGGTTGCGGTCAGTCCCGACAGCACCACCCTCTACGTCACCCAGCGCGACACCGGCACGGTTTTGGTGATCGACGCCGCCACCCACACCGTCATCGACACCATCACCGTGGGCGGCGCGCCGGCTTTGGCTGCGCTCAGCCCCGACGGCACCACCCTCTACGTCGCCATGGGCGCCGATTCGGTGACCGGCACGGTGGCGGTGATCGACACGGCGACGAACACCGTGGTCACCACCGTCAATGTCGGCGCCCCCGCGGCCGCGCCGGTAGTCAGCCCGGACGGCACCGTCGTCTACGTCACCAAGCTCAACAACAACACGGTTTCGGTGATCGACACCGCCTCTAACACCGTCATCGACACCATCACCGTCGGCAACATCCCGGCCATGGTGGCCTTCAGCGCGGACAGCGCCACTGCCTACGTCGCCAACTTCGGCGATAACACGGTGTCGGTGATAGACACTGCCACCAACACCGTCATCGACACCATCAGTGTCGGCAATGGACCAGTCGGGGTGGCGGTGAGCCCCGACGGCACCCGCCTCTACGTCAGCAGCTCAGGCAACGGCACCGTGTACGTGGTCGCTGTGTGACCCTGCCCAGCCTGACACGCCCCACGTACCGCGTATCAGCGTGAAGTTCTCGCGCATCGGTGACGGCGAAAGATGCACACTCTTCCCAACGTTCGGCTGGGTAATCCGACTACCTCAATCCCGGGTTCGGTTCCGCTACCTCACGTGGCATAGCCGACCTGGCAAAACTGGGGTAGCCGACTACTCCAGCCGGGCCACCGCCACAAACCTAACTTCCTTGGTAGTCAAGCGAACCCGCAACAGGGTGTGCGTGTACGGGGAGGTCCCACGATGGGTAATGCGAACTACATCGGCCGTGTCGGTGCGCTGGCGGTCGCGCTGGGCATAGGTACGGCGGTGGTCACCACTCCGTGGGTCGCGGTCGCCGAACCGTCCGCCGACACGTCGTCTCCCGCAGGTTCCACATCCACGGACGACTCGAAACCTGAAGCGGCAGACGATAGTTCGCCTGATACGAATACGACGACGGGCGCCGATGCCGGCGAACCGACTGACGAGGACTCCGAATCAGACAACCATGGGGACGAAGCGGCCACGCCGCAAGCCTCAGCGCCGGCCGCCGAGGAAGACACCGAACTCGAAACCGAACCAGCATCCACCACGCCAGACCAGCCGCCGGTCTCAAACCCGGTGGTCCTGCCACCGGCCACCGAGGCCGCCCTCACCGAGTCGTCGAACAACGACAGCCCAGCCCAGCAGCAGAGTGTGTCCGTCGATCTGCCAGAGGCCGCAGACCCAGGCGCCGTCGCGTCGACCGGCGGTGCGGACGATCTGCACCAACCCGCGATCACGGTATCGGTGACATCGGCGAGGAGCACCGCCCCAGCCGTACCTACTGCGGTGCCGGCCACCGTAATCTCGGCGCAACTGCTTCCCGCCGCGCAGGCGCTGCCTGCCCCGGCGAGCCCGGTGAGTGTGGTCACGGGGTTGGTGTCGGGACTGTTGGCCTGGGTGGGATTGAGCCCGGGGCTGAGCACCGCTCCCGCAGCGCCGGCGCAGGCGCCGCTGCTGTGGGGGCTGCTGGCGTGGGTGCGCCGCGAAGTCGAACGCACCATGTTCAACAAGACCCCGACCACCGCCTACAACCCTGCCGAGAACAGCCAGTCTGTCGACGGCGTGATCACCGGCGACCTGAATGCCGTTGATGCCGACGGTGATCCGCTGAGTTTCAGCGTCATCGACACTCCGGAGAACGGGTCGGTAATAGTCAACCCGGACGGCACCTTCGTCTATACGCCGAGTGCGCAGCTGGCCGCCACCGGCGGCACCGACGTGTTCACCGTCAAGGTGGTAGACCAGGGAACACACTTCCACGGAATCGGCGCTTTGTTCCAACCCGACTCCGGCCACAGCACCACCGCCACGGTCGCGGTAACGGTCACACCGATGAGCATCGCCGTAGGCAACTTCCCGACCGGTGTGGCGGTCAGCCCCGACGGCAGCACCGTCTATGTCACCAACTTCGGCGACCTCTCAAGCGGAGGCAACACGGTGTCGGTGATTGACGCCGCCACCAACACGGTCGTCGCCACCATCACCGTCGGCGGAAACCCGGCGAATGTGGCGGTCAGCCCCAACGGCGCCACCGCTTACGTCACCAACCTCGACGACGGCACCGTGTCCGTCATCGACACCGCCACCAACAGCGTCACCGCGACCATCACCGTCGGTGACCTTCCGGACGGGGTGGCGGTCAGCCCCGACGGCGCCCACGTCTACGTCACGAACGCCGACGACGACACCGTGTCGATCATCGATGCGGCCACCAAC
>NZ_DASSCY010000033.1:0-5289 GCF_035697385.1 Mycobacterium sp.
GGGTTGGTGAAACCACGGCGCCGCTTGTGATTGTTCTATTCGCCATCCCGGCGGAAGTTTCGTGGGGTCATTCACGACATACTGGTAGTAGGGCTTCGTAGCGCTGTCAGGGGGTAACGCCCGGTCGGGGAAAGGGGTTCCGTCTGGGGACAGCCACGACCCGTATGGGCTTCCGAAGCGATCAATTACCGTGCCTCGCTCCAGCTGGGCGTTGTCGATGACTGTGCCCGGTACTGCATATGGCTGCTCGGGCAAGGCTTCGTCGGGGTAGATGAGTCCGCCATCAGGATTCGTAAACTCCGGGCCTGGAGGTGTCGGGTCGTAGCCGTCGAACAGCGGATGGTCTGGTGGTAGCGGAGGCGGTATGTCAGGTGCTGGTGCGTGGGTCTGCGGGCTACCAGGCGCCTCGCTGAGTGGGACCGGGTTATCGATGTCGGAAGGCGTGTGCCCTCCGCCTGGGCTGTCGATGACATCGTCGGGGATGCCCTGCTGGACAACGTCGTCGGCGTGGCGGCCCGCGTTGAACGCGTCGAGGCCGTGTTGGAGCGCTTCGGCGAGGGGTTTGGCGCCGGGCAGCGGCACTGAGCCGGCCGCGTCGAGCACGGCTCCGGCCTGGTCGGCCCCGGAGTGCTCACCCCAATTTGTGAGTACGTCAGCGGTGTGAGCGTAGTCGGGCACAAGCCCGAAAGTGGCTTCGCTGATGTCGCGGCTGGACTCCGTGAGCCCTTCAGCGGCCTGCTCGGCGAAGCTGGGCGGCGCCGGGAACGCTTGCACGTCGGCGTTGGGTGGAAGCGCAGGAACATCGACCTGCCTGCCTCCTGTTTCGCCTGCAGCCTGATTGAGGCTTTCGAGGATCTCGGTCTGCGCGGTCAGGTCAGCGCGGGCGTCGAACAGCGTCTGGCTCAACGGGTCGGTGACATCGCGACCGGGGCCAGCGCCCGCGCCCTGCATGACCGTCTGCCCAGCGGCAGCATCCAGTTCGGCCTGGGCGGCGGCCACGGATTGCTGTGCGGCGTCCACCCGCGCCGCCTGCCGATCCACGACCGACGGGTCGGCTGCGACGATCGGGCCCTCCAATGGGGACCGGGTGTAGGGCGTTTCGGTAGGGGCTTTTTCCCCGCGTGCTTGGGCTGTCAGACGGTCCAACACGCTCGGCGGCGGGGCGGCGCCGGGTCCGAACAGCGCCTCGTCCAGGTTGGCGGGTGTGTCGTCGGAATCGGCGCCGGATCCCTTGCCGGCCAACACGTCCAGCGGGTTTGTCGGCGCTCCGTCGGCGCGATCGGCGCCCTCACTTGCCGGCGCGTCTTCCGGGCTCGGCGACCCCTCAGCGTCGGGGGATTCCGTTGGCGGCAGCAGCATGTCTTGCCAGGTGCGGTCGCCGTCCCCGCCGGGCTGTTCGTTGTTGTCCTTGTCTTCTGAGCTGCCCTCGGTGGCGGGTTTGACCTCGTTGTCCACCAGCTGAACCGAGCCGTTACGCCGATCGGCGCCCTCGCCGTCGAACCGGATGCCTTCGAGCTCAACGGCTTTCTCCTGCAGCCGCTTACCGACAAACTCATCGGCTTGCACCAGTCGCTCTGCGAACCAGCGGATGTCTTCGGCGTGCTCGCGCGCGGCCATCGACCGCGCGGCCATCGTGGTCTCATCTACTTCGCGGGTGTCGCGTAGCGCGAGGTCTTCGCCAACCTCGAACCCGTTTGCTTCAGCCTCGGCGATGGCGTCCATCGCTTCGCGCTTGGCCGCCTGAATATCGCGGCTACCGTCCTCGGCGATCTGCGTGCCCGCACGTTGCACCGCACTCTGGTTGCTGACCACGACGGCATCGGCGGTCACTCGGTTCACCGCGGCGTCTTTGGCGTCGCCGGCCCAGCTGGTGTTGAGGATGTTGGTCCGATGCTGGGCGAAGGCTTCGTCGGACTCCGTCGCTGACGTACGCCACCGCGCCGCCGCCTCATCGAGATCGCTCGTCGACCAATTCTCAATTTCTGAACGTGACGGCAATCCACCCGACGAGGACGCGGCAGGGCTCACACCGTCACCGAAATATTTTCTCCGTTACTGCCGTCGGTGTCGTCGTAGCGAGCGCCAGCCACCGACAGGTCACTGGCTTGACCCGATACCCGCGCGGACTGGCGAGCGCGCACGGCATTGATCGCGGCGTCCAGTGCCGCAACGCCCGCAGCGCTGGGCTGTCCGCCAACCGAGCCTGTCGTGCCCGTAGCCCTCAACGCCCCAGCCAAAGCGTCACTGCCTGCGGCAGCCACCCGAAGATCGGCCGACTCCACCTGCAATTCGTTTGCCACGCCAAACCCTTCATCGACCTCACACGCCGCAATCGAGCCTATCTCAGCTTCGCTGTAGCTCATGACAGAAGTTTGGCCCGGCCGCCGCGGCGTCTGCATGAGTGTGAGCTGAGTCCGGCCCACAAATCCGGCACCATAGTGATGTGCCGGGTCGACGATGCAGTCAACGTTCTTCGCGCAGACTTCATCCGACAGTCGTCTGTCCAGACTTGCTGCGTTCTCCTCGGTTTCGCTGCGAGCGTCGTAGCGTCCGCGGCATGAGTGACAAACGACGGGCGCGCAGGGCCAAACAGGTCCGACACGACGCCCCGTCTGTGTTCGCGAGTTAGGCCACTACACGACTGCCGCTGGTCTCAGCCGGGCGATGATGCCGTCGAGGTCGCGGACGAACATGTCGGGCCGGAAGATGTGGCCACCGGGCACCTCGTGACCTTCATGCGGGATGCCGGACTCGCTGAGTCGTGCGCGGAACTCCCGCTGACCGGCAAGCACCTGGGTCTCCTGCACGCTGTCGAACCAGTTGACGGGGTCCGGACTGGTGCCCGCCACCAGGAAGACCCTCTTGTTGCGGTAGCTGGGGTTGCGCTCGACCGGGTTGTCGGAGCTGACCCTGAACTCGTCCCACGGCACGCCGTAGACCGTGGCGCCGCCCAGTTCCACGACGGCCGAGCTCAAGTTTGCCCAATGCACGACGAGGCCGCCGTCGCGGCGCAGACTCGCCGGGCCGGAGTGGCTACTCACCGAGGCGAAGTGGCCGTAGTACTTGGCTGCGTATTTCAGCGCACCGAACCCACCCATCGAAAACCCGGAGACCGCACGGCCGTCGTACTCCGCGTACGTCCGGAAGTTTGCCTCGATCCAGGGGATCAGCTGGGCGATGTGGAACGTCTCCCAGTTTCGCGGGCCGACGAACGAGCCAACCGGGTTGGAGTACCAGCCCGCCTGCCCGCCGTCGGGCATCACGACGATGATCGGCTTTCCGGCGGTCAGGTTTCGGATGCCCAGAAAGTCGAACTGGCGGAAGTCCGCGGCACCGCCGTGCAACAGGTAGAGGACGGGATAGGTGCGACCGCTGGTGCGGTAGTCGTCGGGAAGCAGGACGTTGACGCCGGGGTTCCAGCCAATCGCAGGGGTTTGGAACCGGTAGTACCACAGGCGAGGGTCGTTCTCGTTGCGGTCCACGATCGTCAGTCCGAACCCGTCGCTGCGGCCGACGAATACGACTAGTGCTTGCCCGGGATTGATGGCGGCGGGTTCGGCGATGCCGTTGACGGCGGCGATCTGCGGATACAACGCAGCGTCGCCGTAGAAACGCGCTGACAACGTCGACAGCGTGTCACCGGCGACAACCGTGTATCTCGTAAGGTCCGGGATGATCAGCCGTTGCCCCACATCGATCACGTCGGGGTCGGTGATTCCGCTGGCGGCGGCGACCAGCGGATAAAGTTCCGCGTCACCATAGAAGCGCAGCGCCAACGCCGACAACGTGTCTCCCGCGACGACGGTGTATCTCGTGAAGTCGGGGATGACGAGCCGTTGCCCGACATCGATGGCGTCGGGGTCGGTGATTCCACTGGCGGTGGCGATCAGCCGATTCAGTTCTGCGTCGCCATAAAAGCGCAACGCCAATGCCCACAACGTCTCCCCAGCGACAACCGTGTGTGTTCTGACCATCCCTTCACTCCATCAGTTGCACCTGGCTCTGGCAACCCTAACTCGGATTCCAAAAGTGGTACTACGGAACCGAATTCGCCAGGTTCACGGCAGCGAACAAAACGCTCGAACGAAGGCTCCTCACCTCGGTCAGCAGCTCCTGGAACCGCCCGGGTACCGCCCGCCAATACCGCGTCGATCGGTTTGCGGGCAGCCGGCCGAGAGGGGTTCAGGTCGCGCCGTGGGTCTCGACGTAGAGGGCATAGAGCGAATGGGAGGCCGCCATGTAGAGGCGGTTGTTCTCCGGCCCGCCGAAGGTGACGTTGGCGCACCGTTCGGGGAGGCGGATGAAGCCGATCGCCTTGCCTTGCGGATTGAACACCATGACGCCGTCGAGATCCTCGGGCTTGCCGCGGAGTTGGTATACCTTGCGGCCGCCGATGTCGGACGGCTCTTCCTGCAGCGCGCCGTTGCTGCCCCAGCCGCACCAGAGATTGCCATCGCGGTCGACACAGAAGCCGTCGAGCGCGCCCTGGTCGGCGGCGTCGATCAGCTTGGTCTTGTTAGCGACGGTGCCGTCGTCGGCAATGTCGTAGCTCCAGAGGCTGCGGTTCGGGGTGCTCTTCCACTCGACCACGTAGAGCTTCTTCTCGTCGGGTGAGAATGCCAGGCCGTTCGGATTGACGAGGTCGGTGATGACCGCCTCGATCTGCTTGTCCGGGGTGACCCGATAGACGTTGGTGGTTGCCTGCTCGGGCTGGGCGCGGCTGCCTTCCCATTCGCCGTTGATGCCGAACAACGGATCGGTGAACCAGATGGTGTCGTCGGACTTTACGACGATGTCGTTGGGCGCGTTGAGGCGCTTGCCTTCGAAACTGTCGACCAGAACCGTTACGTCGCCGTTGTTTTCGGTGCGGGTGATACGGCGCGTCTCCGAGTGCTCGCACGTGACGAGTCGGCCCTGGCGGTCACGCGCGTTGCCGTTGGCGTAGTTGGCGGGGCTGCGGAATACCGTGAGGCTGTTGTCCTTCTCGTCGAACTTCATGATCCGATTGTTCGGGATGTCGCTAAAGAGCAGGTATCCGCCGTCGGGGAAATAGGCCGGGCCCTCGGCCCAGCGCATGCCAGTGCCGACCTGCTCGACCGTGCTCGAATAGATCCGATTCTTGGTAAAGCTCGGATCGATGATCTCGATCGCCGGGTCGGGATAGCGCTGGTTCGGCCGGAACGATGGCGGCTGGGGCGGCGACACGGGCTGGGGTGGCGACGACTGGGCCGGGGACGACTGTGAGCACGCGCTCGTGGTCATGGCGGCGACCGCGGTGGCCCCAATGCC
>NZ_DASSCY010000034.1:0-49678 GCF_035697385.1 Mycobacterium sp.
GTCACGAGCTGCGCGGCGACCGCGACGCTCACGGCGTCGGCCAGCGGCTTGGGCCAGCCGCGCCCAGTCAGGCGTCGCGACCACATCGGGGCGAGGACGACAAGCGCCGCCGTCGCCGATGCCGACAGTGCGAATCCCACATCGACGGCGAGCTCGGGCGCCGCGATCATCAACACGATCACGCTGGCGGACAGCACGGGGATGGCTTGCCGGCGACGATGGGACACCACCGCCATCAAGGTGATGCCGCCCATCACCGCGGCGCGCAGCACACTCGCGGACGGCTGGACCACGACGACGAACGCCACCAGTGCCAACGCCGCGAACGCGACCGCCACGCGCGGACCAACCAGCGCGGCGCTGAGCAACACCGCTCCGCACACGATGGTGACGTTGGCCCCCGACACCGCCGTCAGATGAGTCAATCCCGACGCACGGAACTCCGCGGTGGTCTGTCCGGTCAATGTCGAGGTGTCGCCCAATACCAGCGCGGGCAGCATGGCCGCCTGATCGACGGGCAGTGCCGCGCGCGCCGCATCGCCGAACCCAGTGCGGACGTGATCGGCGACCCGCAGAATCGGCGCCGCCTCCCCCAGTGTCGGTTCGCCGGTAGCCGACAACACCGCGACGGTCAGGTCGCGCCGAGTCGGTGCGCCGATGCGGGCGCGGAACCTCACCGGTTGGCCCGCAGCCAGGTTGGCGAAGCGGGCCGACGCGAAAACCACCGTGCGGCCGGATATTTCATGGCCCTCGAGCATCTTCAGTGTTGCGCGGAACATCGTCCGGCTACCGCTCAGCGAACGTGGACTCTCCGTGGGCGTGACGACCACGGTGGCGACCGTGCCATAGCGCTCGACAATCGGATGATCGCGCAACTCGTCAACGCGCAGCCCGATCGCGATGGCGAATCCGGCGCCGACCACGGCGACGGCCACGACGCCCGCACGAAGCGCCCGGATGTCGGCCTCGCCGTCGTGGCGGCCACCAAACCACCCTCCAGCGGCGGTGATCGTCGTCGCTGCGATCACCGCCGCAATCGAACCGCCTACCTGCCAGAGGATTCCTGCCGCGGTGACCGCCCAACAGGTCAGCGCGGCGGGAACCAGTCGTAGGTCGAGCCTGGCTGTGGCGCCGTCCACCGACGTCAGACATGGACGAGGTCGCGCAGCTTCTCCAGCCGCGCGGGCCCGATGCCGTCGACCTCGCCGAGTTGATCCACGCTGGTGAACTTTCCGTTGGCAACCCGCCACGCGACGATCGCCGCTGCGGTCACAGGACCGACCCCTGGCAAGGTGTCGAGCTGTTCCACGGTCGCGGTGTTCAGATCCACCAAACCGCCTGGCGCCGAGGCACTTCCAGTCGCCGACGGGCCACCGGCCGATGGAGCGGTGCCGGGCTCGGGACTGATCGAGCTTCCCATCGCGGCTGGCTGGCCCGGCGGCCCAGCGATTCCGACGATGATCTGCTCCCCGTCGGTGAGCCGACGCGCCATGTTCAGCCCCATCAGGTCGGCACCGTCCAACGCGCCGCCCGCCGCGGTCAGAGCATCGGCGATCCGCGCGCCGGGTTTCAGCGTCACCAGCCCCGGCTTGTGGACGAGTCCCACCACGCTGATCACGACCGACTCATCGAGACTGGGCGCAGCGCCCGGTGTCGGATTGGTAGACGAAACCATCTGCACCGGAGGCAGTTTGGCCGATACCACCGGCGGCGGTTTGTCACGCACCAGGGTGAACACCGTCACCAGCACAGCGATCACCCCAACGGCTGCCAACGCGATGACACCGGCACGGCCGGGGTCGGCCCGCACTCCCGCCATCCAGCTGGTGGCCCCTCCCGCCTTGTTGTCCGGTAGCCACCGCGACAACGAGGTGTCCGGGGGCTCGTCCTCGGCGCCCGGCTCGGAATCGGTTCCTCCGCCGAGACGACGATGCAGACGCTCGGCCGGCAGTTCGGTTCGCATGCGCTGAACGTAGGCTCGCGGCCAGACGGGATTGCACTCCTCCCGCGACGCGCCGACGGACCTGTGGATGAAATCGAGTCTGTGGATAGCGGTCTACGATCATTTGCTATGGATCGTCGTACTCCGATGATCGCTGGCATCGCATTTGCGGTTCTGTTCACCGCTGCGCTGCTGATGGTTCCGACGCTGCCCGGAATCGACAAACCGGGCTACGACATCGTCTCGTACTTCAGAGAGCATTCCGATGCGATGCGCACGCAGGCGCTGATGATGACGTTCGGGTGTTTGGCATTGGTGGTGGTGCTCGGTTATGCCCGTGACCGGCTGAGCGGCCCAGCGGCATACGTGTTCACCATCGGCTCGGCTGTCGTGCTGGTCGAAACGAGCATCGCGATGTGGTTCACCGCCGGCCTCGCGCTTCATCCAGACCAGCTCGGGTCGGCGACTGCCCGCACCCTTGCGGACATCGTCGCCATGTGGGGCCCGATCTTGACCGCAGCCGACATCATGGTGGCGGTGCCAATTCTGTTGGCAGCCAATGCCGCCCAGTTCCCGCGATGGCTCGGCATTATCGCCGCTGTCTTCGCGGTCCAGCAGCTGATCGAGACGATCACCATCATCGGTCCGCCAGGCAGCTTCATTTCACCCGGCGGCCCGATGAACTTCTACGTGGGCGGGCCGCTGTTCGTCGTGTTCTTCCTCGCCCTTGGCATCGCGCTGTCGTTGGAGGAAGAACCGGTCGAAGCACCGACGACGGCCGAAGACGAACCGGACGCCGCGCCAAGCGGTGATGAAAACTAGACCGCCGCGCGGTTTATCTGATCGATGCGCAACATCCGCGTGATGACTTTGTCGAGCTCGGAATCGTCGAAGATCTTTTTCCAATCGTCGCGAACAATGCTCTCCCGACCGTAGTCCATCGCGATCAGGCAGGCATCCGAGAACGGATTCGAGCCCCGAAGCGTGTTCGCCAGCGCAACTTGCACATGCCCGAAAAGCATTGCCTTGGCGGCCGCTTCGGGCACACCCACGGTATGCACCGTCTCGTGCAGGGCCTCCTTGAGCAGCCCGCCGACCATGCAGGCGACGGTTTCCACCAGCGTCGGTTCGAGTACGGCGAGTTGTTTGACCGTCACCCAGTGGACGTCGAGAACCGGGCCGTAACCCACCCGCACGACGCCTTCGACGACGTCACGGGCGGCCTCGTCACCGTTCTCGAACGCGGCGACAACCTCCTGCGGTGCGGCGATGCCGCCGAACGTATCGGCATGCTGCTCTTTGGTGGTGCGCTCGAGGAACACCGACGGATGGCATGGGTGCGCGACCGCATAGGCGATGTCGTCGCGCCGATGGAGCAAGTTGGCGTATGCGGCGGCAGGATCCAGCGTCAGCACAATGGCACCGGACTTCATCAGCGGCACGACGCCGGCGGATACCTTGCCCAACACCACATCCGGCACCGCCAGGATCACGACGTCTGCGCGGGATGCGGCCTCGTCGGTGTCGGTGAGCTCGCGCCCCAGACCCAGCACCAGTTCCCGGCCCTGCGGCGAGTTCTCGCAGTAGAGCACCCGGTACTCGCTCTTGGCGAGATTGTTCGAAATCCGCTGGCCCATTTTGCCTCCCGCGCCTATGACGGTGACGGTGGCTGACTGGTCGGTCATGTCCTACTCCTCAGATAGTTGATACTGTGTTCTGTCCATTGGGCTTCGAGTGAACAGGTGGTATCGGCGTCGTCCTGCCACGGAAGCCAGTGCTCCACGATTTGGTTGATGCCTCGCGATTCCGGATCCACGACGGTGATCATCTCGTCGTAGTCCAGCAGCCCTTCCCCCAGCGGGCAGCCTGCCAGCGTGAACCCGACCCAGCCGGGCTGCCTGGTGAAGGCGAAGTCCTTGATATGCATGTTCTTCACGTGCGGCGCGGTCCGTTCGACGACATCGTGCGGCAGCTCCAGGCCTGCCACACAGTTACCCGGGTCGAGGCAGATCCCCAGCGCATCGGATCCAACACCCTCGACGACCTCTAGCAGGTCGGCAGTCCGCACTTGTTCGTAGGTCTCCAAAGCCAGTTCCACGCCCTGGTTTTCGAATGCCCGCATCGCGGTCTTGAGTAACGCAACAGCGTCGTCAGGGGCGGGTTTGTGCGTGGCGGTGTGCAGCATGGACCGGATCAGTGTCGCGCCAAGGGGCTCCGCGATCTCGAGGTAGCGGTGCAGGTGAGCGGGATCGATGCCCCGCGTGCCCAATTCGATCTCGATGCCGAGGTCTACCGCCACGTCGTGTATGTCGAGCAGTTCTGAGGGAGTGAGCGTCTCGACAGCCGGGTAGTCGCAGATCTGCAGCACGGTGCAGCCCAGTTCGTTGGTCTGTTTGACCATGTCGTGCAGCGAGAGCGGCGCGACGACCTTGGCCGAGGTACGCCAGAAGAACGCGTAGGTGCTCAGGCCGATCGCCATTGTGGCCTCCCATCGACGGCGAGGCCGACGGCCTCGTCGAGAATCGTTGCGACAGCGGCAGGATCGTGGGCGAAGCGACCGAGAAACAGCCCGTCCACGCCGAATTTCAGTTGGGTCAAGAGTCCTGGCTGGGCACTGCCACCGTAGACGATTTGGCTGCCGGTGAACGGTGTCCGTGACAACTGGGCACGAAGTGCCTCGCACACCGCTGTGATGTGGTGCGGTGAAGCGGGTTCGGCGGCACCGATCGCCCACTGCGGCTCATAGGCCACCACGACGGGTCCCGCGATGTCCTGAGCGGTGGCTAGCGCCGAGGTCAGTTGCGCACCACATTCGGCGGCAGCACCGTCAACCGAAGATCGATTCGCCTCGCCGACGCACACCAGCGGCGTCAGCCCGTTGCGAAACGCGGCAGCAGTCTTGGCCGCGATCACGGCGTCGTCTTCGCCGAAGATTCGCCGCCGCTCGGCATGCCCGATTTCGGCGTAGTCACAGCCAAGTTCGCGCAGTTGCGTGCCGCTCACCTCGCCGGTGAAGGCGCCGCCGTCCTCCCAGAACAGATCTTGGCCGCCGATCTGCACGGGCGTGGCCGAGAAGATGCTGCGCGCCTCAAGAAGATACGGGTGCGACGGCAGCACCACCAGCCTCACATGTCCGTCGGTGACGGCCGGATGCGTGCTCGCGATGTCGGCGACCGCGCGGCACCAATCGGCCGTGCGGAATCGCCCGAAGTACATCTTCAGGCTGACACCGATGAACAGAGAAGGCATCTAACAGGAACCGCTCATCTCGTAGGAGGCCAGCACCTGCAGTTTGTCGGCCGACGCCGAGGTTTCGTCGAATCGGTACGTCAGCCACTCGCGGGTGAGTCGTCGCGCGAGTTCCAGACCGATCACGCGCTGGCCGAGCGTGAGGACCTGCGCATTGTTGCTCAGCACCGACCTTTCAACGGAGAAGCTGTCGTGGGCGGTGACCGCGCGGATGCCAGGCACCTTGTTGGCCGAGATCGCCACCCCCAGCCCGGTGCCGCAGACCAAAAGGGCCCGGTCGGCCTGCCCGGAGGCGACGAGTTCGGCTGCGGCAACCGCGACACGCGGGTAGGGCTGGTGATCGTCCGCGCCGACACCGACATCCACCACCGACTCCACGAGCGGGCTGGCCGAGAGGTCGCGTTTGAGCGCCTCCTTGTATTCGAAGCCGGCGTCGTCGGATCCCACCACGATGCGCAATCTTTCGGTCAAGATCATTCCTCTTCTTTCATGACGATATGCCTCAGCAGATGCCCACGAGCGCGTTGCGTACGGCGCCGAACGCCAGCGCCATCGAGACAGCGCCAGGATCCGGTGTGCCCCTGCTCTTTTCGGCGAGCGGCCGCGCGCGGCCTATTCTCGGCAGCAGCGCGCTGGTTGCGAGCGCAGCGTCCTCGGCGACGAGCGCGGCGTTGTCCATGGCGGCACCGAGACTTTGGCCACTAGCCACCGCTCGGCTCAGCGCTTCGCTTGCCGGTGCCAACACGTCGACCAGCGTCTTGTCGCCGAGTTTGGCCTTGCCGACCTGCTGAATGCCGCGCAGCGCGGCGGCGATCCCCTCACTGACAGCTCTTGCGTCGGGCTTGTCCTCATCACCCATCGCAGATCCTATGGCGCGCAAGCCAATTCCCCACAACGCCCCGGATGTGCCGCCCGCGCGATCTGACCATGCGTCACCGGCGAGGGTGAGCACGGTGCCGGCCCCTGCTCCGTTGTCGAACGCGGCGGTTGCGGCGTCGACGGCGGCCTTCGCGCCGCGCTGCATCCCGATGCCGTGGTCACCGTCGCCGGCCACCGCATCGATGTCGCCCAGCCGCTCGGCGTTCTCGTCGATGACGTCGCGGACGGCGACCAGCGCCGCGAGCACGGTCCTGGCCACTTCATGTGACGCATCGCTGCCGGGAATGACTTCATCCGCGAACGGCGCCGACAGTGCATCCACCTGCCCATCGACAGTGGGCGCGGCCAAGGCGACGCCGCCCTTGCGGAATGCCGCCGTGTGCACGGGCAGCGTCCAGTAGCGCTCGAGTTCGTCGTCAAGCCAGAACAGCGTCAGCGACAACCCGGCTAGGTCGTAGCTGGTGACGAACTCACCGACCTCGGGGTGCACGATCTCCACTCCCTCACCGGCCAGCAGTTGCGCGACCCGCCGGTAGACGACGAAGAGTTCTTCGTGCTTGACGGTGCCTAAGCCGTTGAGTACCAATCCGACTCGCGCGCCGCGCACGGACGCCAAATCAGCGGGCAGGTCGTCCAGCAGCCGGGAAACGAGCATCACCGCCAACGCATCCGCGGTCGGTACGGCCACCTCACCGATGCCGGGCTCGCCATGAATTCCGAGGCCGACGGCCATCCGGCCCGGTGTCACGGTGAACAGGGGGTCGGTCGCACCCGGCAGGGTGCATCCGGAGAACGCGACGCCGAAGGAGCGGGTCCGATCGTTGGCGCGCGATGCGACGCTCTGCACCTCGTCCAGTGACCTCCCCGCCTCCGCCGCGGCCGAGGCGGCCTTGAACACCGCCAGATCCCCCGCGATGCCGCGGCGCTTGCCGATCTCGTCGGTACCGGCGCTGGCGATGTCGTCGGTGACGGCCAATGTCCTTGTGGGGACACCATTTTGGGTCAACAGCGCAGCGGCCTCGGCGCAGTGCAGAACATCTCCTGCGTAGTTCCCGTAACACAGCAACACCCCGGCGCCTGCCGACACCGCGCTGGCCACCGAGCAGATCTGTCGCGCCGACGGGGAGGCGAAGATGTTGCCGACGGCGGCACCGTGCGCCAAGCCGGGGCCTACCAGACCGGCGAAAGCCGGATAGTGGCCGGCACCGCCCGCCACCACGACCGCGACTTCGCCAGGCTTGGGCGCCGCGGCCCGGACTACGCCTCCTGCCACGCGGCGGACCAGCTCACGATGGGCGGCGACGAAACCGTCGAGAACCTCATCGGCAAAAGCGGCCGGGTCGTTGAACAAGTGGGTCATCGGGCCGGCTCACTGGTGGTCGCACCCACGATCGCCATATCCTCGGCCTGCGCGGCGGCGGATGTTGCGTCCTGCGACGTTTGGTCGCGCCGACTCAGCGCCACCATCAGTGCACCCGACAGCAGCATGAGCCCACCGACGACGAACATCGGCACCACGTACGAACCGCTGAAGTCCTTCAGCCATCCCGTCACATAGCCGGCCGCGAATCCGGCGATGTTGCCGAATGTGTTGACCAGTGCGATGCCGACGGCCGCGGCCGCCCCGGTGAGGAACTTCGCCGGGACCGTCCAGAAGTTCGGCAGCGCCGCGAAGATGGCGCACGCCGTCACGGTGATCACGGCGATCGTCGCCGCAGGCGAACCCATGAACAGCGCCAGCGGCACACTCAGCCCGCCGACCACTGCTGGTCCGGCGATGTGCCAGGTCCTTACGCCACGACGGGTGGCGTCGCGTGACCACAGCAGCAGTACGACCGCGGCGGGAAGGTACGGAATCGCTGTGATGAGGCCCTTTTCGAACACGTTGAACGTAGTGCCGAACTGCTCCTGGAAGCCCGCGATGATCGTCGGCAGGAAGAACGCCAACGCATACAGCCCATAGATGAAGCCGAAGTAGATGAACGCCAGCGTCCACACCCGGCCGCTGCGGACGGCCGCGAGCATTGCGCCTTTGCCGCCATGGCCGGTCTTGGCCTGCTCCTCGGCGACCAGCTCACCCGTCAGCCACTTCTTCTCTTGCGGGGTAAGCCATTTCGCGTCGGCCGGCTTGTCGGTGAGGTAGAACCACGCGACGATGCCGATGACAATCGCAGGCAGTGAAACGCACAGGAACATGAACCGCCAGCCCTCGAGACCGAAGACGCCGTCGGCCGAGATCAGCGCACCGGCCAGCGGTGCGCCGATGACCGTCGTCAGCGGCTGCGCCACGTAGAACAGTGCCAGCACCTTGCTGCGGTAACGGGCGGGCACCCACAGCGACAGGAACAGGATCGCGCCGGGAAAGAACCCGGCTTCGGCGATACCCAGGATCACCCGCAGCGCATAAAGCCCTTCGACGTTCTGCACGAACGTGAACAGCAGCGAGACGATGCCCCACGACACCATGATTCGGGCCAGCCACTTGCGCGCCCCGAACTTGTGTAACGCGATATTGCTGGGAATCTCCAGCAGGATGTAGCCGATGAAGAACACGCCGGAGGCCAGGCCGAACTGGGCCGCGGTCAGGCCGAGGTCCTCGTTCATCCCGTTGGGGCCCGCGAAGGAGATGGCGGTGCGGTCGAGGTAGTTGATGAAGAACATCAGCGCGACGAACGGAACCAGCCGCACGGCGATCTTGCGGATGGCCGACCGTTCCACGGCCGACGGGGCCGGTGTGCCCATTGGTGACTCCTACAGTCCTGGTGGGTATGAGGTACTGCGCGCGGAGTGATGCTAGACACACCGTTTCCAGACCGAACAGCCCGCGTGAACGAAGTTGCAGACACGTTCAGCAATGAGCTGCATCGACACAGTTACAGCGCCGCTAATTCGTTGGCCACCGGCGGCTGGAGTGAGAATCCGTTCAGTCAGCTGACGAGCATTTCGGCCGCGGCGTCGTCGACGACGAGGTCGGTGATCGCGCCGGCCAGCAGGGCCGCACGGATGATCGGGGCCTTCGCAGCGCCTGCGGCCACGCAGATCCGGCGCCTGATGCGCCTGAGCGACTCGATGGGCAGACCACTCGAGCGGGCGTTGATGTCGACGGATTCGCTCGAGCCGTCCGCGCGCAGGAATACGGTGCCCAACTCCCCCACGACACCGCGCCTGGCGAGGTCGCGCAGGTCGTCGCGCTGCAGGTAGCCGGCGCGGTACAGGTGCCCGGGTATCCGGCTCTCCAGCGCGCTCACCGAGAACACCGCGAGGTTCGCCTGCTCCTGCAAACGAAGCACCCGCTGGACACTGCGCTCGCCCCACAGTGTCTCGCGAGCCGACGCCCGATCGAAGAACGCAGGCACCGGGAACTGGTGGACACGCGCGCCGAGCGCAGCACCGAACCTGCCGAGCGTGCCCGCCGCATACTCCGCACCGGATGAGAACGTGTTACCCGCCCCGCTCATCTGGACGACCTGCAGTCCCGGCACGACTCCCGGCGTCAGGCTGCGGGCCAAGGTGGCGATGGTGACGCCCCACGCGACCGCGATCGACAGGTCGGGCGCCAGGCTCGCCCGTAGAACCGTGCCGGCCTGTGCCGCCGCGTGCCGCAGCCGGTCCGTATCGTTGGCATTCTCCGGCGGGGCCACCACGGTTACGTCGACGTTGTAACGCTCGGCGATCAGGGTCTCGAGCGTGGCAGCGGCGCGACGATGTCGATGCACGGTGATCTCGACCAGTCCCAAAGCTCTTGCCTCGCCGATCATTCGGGACACCGTGGCCCGTGAGCAATTCATCGCGTCGGCGATCGCGTCCATTGTCTGATGCTCGAGGTAATACATCTCGGCGGCCCGCATCACTACGGCACTGCGCGAACGGGTCACGCGAAATGTTCCGAGACTGCAGCCATCGCGATGGCGAAGGACACCGCCCCGGGATCGGCATGTCCGAGACTGCGGGCCGCCAGCGGCCGGGCCCTGCCCAGCCTCGGCGTCAACGACGACGTGGCGTCGGCCGAACGTGCGGAGGCTGCTGCCGCGTTGACCCACGCCGCGCCCACAGGCAGACCCGCGAGGATGTCGACCTCGAAACTCTCGACGAAGGGCAGGAACGCGTCGACGAGCGTCTTGTCGCCCAGTCTCGCGTTGCCGTAGGCGGTCACCGCGTCCAGTGCCGCGCGTAACGCGGTGGTGGCGATGCCCGAGGGCACCTCGTCGTCGGACATCACTCGCGCGGCGGCCCGCAGGCCGGCACCCCACAGCGCTCCCGACGTGCCGCCTGCGCGGTCGCTCCACGCATCGGCGGCCAGCAGCAGCGTGGTCGCAGCGCCGGCGTCGTCGGCCACCGCCCGCCGCGCTGCCGCGACGGCCGCCCTTGCGCCGCGTGTCATCACCCGGCCGTGGTCGCCGTTGCCGGCGAACGCGTCGAGTTGACCGAGTTCACCTTCGTGCTCGGCAAGCGACTCGGCTACCGATTCCAGCGCTACCACAATGCTTTTCGCGACGAGACGGGAGGCCGCTGACGCGGCGGGGATGCTCCTTGCGGCGGGCAACCGAACCGCCCGCGACGTCGCGGTGACCGGTTCCATCGTGATCTTGCGGTACGCCGGAGCATTGGCGGGCGCACTCCACAAGACGCGGGTCTCGTCGTCGAGCCATCCGATGGTCAACGAGACGCCGGCCATGTCGAGGCTGGTGACCAGCTCACCCACTTCGGGGTCGATCATCTCCACATCGGCGGCCTCCAGTCGTGGCGCCACCTCGTGCCACAGCACGAACAGTTCCTCGTAGCGGGTGGCGCCCATCCCGTTCACCAGGACCGCGGCCTGCGTCGCGTCGTCGGGGCGTTCGGCCAGAATGCGGGCGACGAGCAGCTCTGCCAGATCGGCGGCGCGCAGCACCGGTTCCTCCGAAATGCCGGGTTCGCCGTGCAGGCCCATCCCGACCGCCATCTGACCGGGCGCCAATGTGAACAGCGGCGCGTCGGATCCCGGCGGTGTACACCCGGAGAACGCCACGCTCAGCGACGAGGTGCGCCTGTTCACTCGCCCCGCGACAGCGGCGACGGTGTCGAGGTCATAGCCCGCCTCTGCCGCGGCAGCCGCCACCTTGACGACGATCAAGTCGCCTGCCGTGCCCCGCCGCAGCGTCCGGTCCTCGGGCGGAGCGGAGGCCAGGTCGTCGGTGACCACAACGGAGCGGGCAGGCACTCCGGTGGCGATGAGTTCGTCGCGCGCGGCGTCGAAGTTGAGCACGTCGCCTGCGTAATTGCCGTAACTCAGAAAGATGCCGCCGCCTGCGTCCGCGGCCAGCGCCACCGACACGATCTGCTGCGCGGACGGTGACGCGAAGACATCGCCGACGACCGCGCCGTCGGCCAGTCCCGGACCCACCCATCCGGCGAAGGCGGGATAGTGCCCCGTGCCACCGCCGACGACGACGGCAACCTTGCCAGGGGTCGGCGGGCTGGCGCGCACCACGCCACCGGGGACCTGCTGGACGTATTTCGGGAAGGCGCGGGCGAATCCCGACAATGTCTCACCAGAGAAGTCGGCCGGATCGTTGAAGATCTTCGTCATTTGGGCGCGATTCTATGGCCAAAGCCTGCCGAACAAGGCCGATGATGTTGTCCGGCAATTGGCCCTCTGGGTGACGCCGATAGTGCTACTCGGACCTCTGCGAGTCAGAACCGTCGTCGTCATGATCAGACTTGCCCGGGCTGTCGCTCGGTGAGTCGTGCTTCGGCTTCTCCTCGGTTTGTTCGTCCGCCTCACGCGGAACCTCGCGCGAGACATCGCGCAGACCCTCGCGCGAAAATTCGCTTTCGCTGTCTGAATCCTTTTTGTCGCTTCGCTTTTCGGTGGGCTTGTCCGAGTCGGGTTTCACTGGTTCGTCATTGACAGCAACGGCGGTACTCGTGACCTCTGGCGGGGTCGCCGACGGGAACGGATCGTTGAGAGAATTGCGGATGTTCGTCACCGCGGTGTCGACGGCAGTAGCGACGATTCCAGCGGACTGGTTGATGACCTTGCCCGCCTGTGCGGCACCGGCCGACAGCGCCGCCCCCGGGTCTCCAGATTGCGCCAGTTCCTGCGCGACTGCGTCGGCGGTCTGGATGACGCCGAGCAGAAGCAGTTCGCCCGCCTGGAATGCGATAGCCGTCACGACGTTGACCGCCTCGACGGTTACGACCTGCAATATGTTCCTGGCGCCCGTCGGGGTCGTTGGCGGCCCCACTGGTTGATCGAGGGCACCGAGAATGTTGGTGCGCGCGTTCTGGATCGCCTGCAGTAACTCACCTGGCGTGAATACCGCTGCACCGACGTTGAACGCCTCGACGATGGCGACATCAAGCGCGTGGAACGCCTTCGGCACCACCAAGAACACGTCGTTATTGAAGAGCGGAGTTGCCGCAGCGTTTGCCGGCCCGGTCACCGACGCCGCGGCAGTCCCGATCGCCTTGAAAAGCGAACCCGAAGACGCGAGCGAACCGAGAAACGTGGCTGGAGCCTGCGCGGCGGCGATCGGCACCGTGATCGCGCCCTGCACGGCGAACGGGCAGATCAGGCTGCAGTACTCGAATTGGTTGCGGATAAACGCCGCCGGGATGGCACCCAGCGCAGGCGCTGCGGTCAACCTGACGTCACGGACCGCGGTCGGCGGCGCAGTCGACTCCGGCGGTGGCGCCAGTGGTGTGATGGCGAGTGCCGCCACTCCCGCAACGGCAATACCGGCGATGACAGACGAACGAATATGCGCACGCATATCGACCCCAATGCGGTGGTTTTCGCAACGTATCCATCCATGACACGATGCGCGGCGCCGAAAGGTTCGATTGCTGAACAAGGTTTGCCGATAATGCGATCGCCGTAAGATCACGGCGTGGACGGTGTGCACGACCTCGGCGGCATTGACGGCTTCGGGCCGGTCGAACACCAGCACACCGAACCCTATTTCGCCGAGGACTGGGAGCGCCGGTCCTTCCGGCTGATGGTCGGCTCAGTTGGTCCTCTCGGCGGCAACGGCGGCATGTTCCGTCATTCGATCGAACGGATGGATCCGGCGCATTACCTGTCGTCGTCGTATTACGAGCACTGGCTCACCGGCGTCACGACCCTGGCCGTCGAGGCAGGCGCGGCATCGGTCGACGAACTCGAGCGCCGCGCAGGCGGCCGGTTTCCGCTGTCTCGGCCCGACCGCGGTGTACTGCCCGATGACCTCACGCCGCGCACCGAGCCGCGCTACTCCGTCGGCGACAACGTCCAGGTTCGTGAGTGGCATCCACCGGGGCACACCCGCGCGCCACGCTATGTGCAGGGCAAGCGCGGGACCATCGTGCGCGTCGACGCTGCGGCCAACGTCGCCGACATCGAGGCGCACGGCGGCGGATTCGTGACGGACCCCATTTATTCGGTGCGCTTCACATCGCGCGAGCTGTGGGGAGATGGCGGCGCCGACGGCGAAGTCATGCACGTCGATCTGTACGAGCGCTACCTGCAGGAGCCTGATGTCCACTGATCACCACCACCCCTCGCAGCTGGCGCCGATCGAGGCACGGGTCGCCGCAATCGAATCCGTGCTCGTCGAGAAGGGGATCCTCGACACCGGTGCGGTCGACGAGATCGTCCGGCATTTCGAGGACAATCTCGGTCCGATGAACGGCGCGAAGGTCGTCGCCCGCGCGTGGACCGACCCGGCGTACAAGGAGCGCCTCCTGGCCGAGGGCACCGCCGCCGTCAAAGAACTGGGCTTCGAAGGGCCAGAAGGCAGCCACATCGTCGTCGTGGAGAACACCCCTGCCGTGCACAACCTCGTGGTGTGCACGTTGTGCTCCTGCTACCCGTGGCCGATTCTCGGCCTGCCGCCCAAGTGGTACAAAGCGCCGGCCTACCGCGCACGCGCCGTGCGCGAACCCCGCAAGCTGCTCGCCGAACTGGGCACCGATCTTGGCGACGAAATCGAGATACGGGTGTGGGACTCGAGCGCCGAGGCGCGCTACCTCGTGCTACCGATGCGCCCGCAGGCATCCGCGGAACTCTCGGAAGAGCAGCTCGCCGAACTGGTGACCCGAGACGCGATGATCGGGGTGCAGCGGCTGTGAAACCTGAACCGCTCGAAGATGATTCGCTGCCCCGCAACAACGGCGAGCTCGTGTTCGACGAGCCATGGCAGGCGCGGGCCCTGGCGATCGCCGTCGCACTGATGCAAGGCCTCGATCTGCCGTGGGACACGTTTCGCCGACGGCTGATGGACGAAATAGCCGACGACCCGATGCGCCCGTACTACGAAAGCTGGGGCAGGGCACTGGAGTCGATGGTCGTCGAACTCGAACTCACCACACCCGCGGCACTCGACGCCGCAATGCCAACCGAACGCGCCCCGCTCTAGCGCGTCACTGCCCCTGGACGGCCAGCACCGCGATCCGAAGACCGGCAACGTCGTCGGTGAGCAGGTAAGTTATTGCCGGGCAACCGATCTCGGACTCGTCGGCGTTGCGCCGCGACATCGTGCCTCGATAGAGCGCCGACGTCGAATTGAGAACTATCACTTGGGAATGCAGTACCACGGTGTGGTGATAACCCATCGCCCGCAGGCCATCGATCTGGCTTTGCATCACCGCTGCGGCTTCGTCGTCGGTCATGAGCGCGGTGACACCGTCGTCGGTGGTGAGGATCAGCGGGACCCCGTAATAACCGAGCAGCGAGGAGATTTCCCGGTCGCCGCGGGCGCAGGCAGCGAAGACGTCGAGGTATTGGTCGAACCAGCGGTTCACCGCGTCGGCGTCGACGGACATCCATCGATCATCCCATTCAGCGGCCGACGGCACCGTCGATCTGTTCGCGCAGGATGTCGGCGTGTCCCGCGTGCCGCCCGGTTTCCTCGATCATGTGCACCAGGACCCAGCGCATCGACGGTGCCGATTGCCGTCGCGGGGCCTTCGGGGCGGGCTGCGTGAGGTCGGTGCAGGCCTCGATGACCTGGTTGGCTCGCCAGACGGCCTCGCGGTAGTCGGCGAGGACACCGCCGATCGTTTCGTCGGGGGTCGGATGCAAAGTGGCTTTCCAGTCATCGACGTCCTCGCCAAGGAAGTAGAACCGCTCGACGCAAGTGAGGTGCTTGACCAGTCCCAGCAGGCTGGTGCCCGAGGGCACACCGGGAGTCCGAATCTGTGGCTCCGGCACACCTTGGGTCTTGGCGGCGATCGCGCCGCGCAGGTACTCGAGGAAGCCCAGCAAGGTGGCCTTCTCCTCATCGCCGGTGTGCGGGGGCCGGGTGTCTGTGTTGTTGGGCATCGTGTCGTTTCGTTTCGGAGCCGCCATCGCCTGTATTGGACGTGGCGGCTCACCCACGCTACGTGTTCTGGCCCGAAGGCCGCCGTATCAGCGGTTCCTCCAATGCGATGCTACGGGCGTCGTCGGGCACGGTCGGCGCCGTCAGTTCCGGCGTCTTCTCGTCGGAATCCGGTGACGTCACCGCCTCGTCGGTGCGCTCGGACGCGTCAGGTGTCGACCGTTCGAGGAACCGCAACAACTCGACCGGGAAAGGCAGCACGAGTGTCGAGTTCTTCTCGGCCGCGACCTCGACGACGGTTTGCAGGAGACGCAGTTGCAGCGCCGCAGGTTGCTCGGACATCACCCCTGCGGCCTGGGCAAGCTTTTCGGAGGCCTGCAACTCGCCGTCGGCGGTGATCACACGGGCGCGGCGTTCACGCTCGGCCTCGGCCTGGCGGGCGATCGACCGCTTCATCGAGTCCGGCAGCACCACGTCCTTGATCTCGACGCGATCGATGTGGATACCCCAGCCCAGCGCGGGGCAGTCGATCAACAACTCGAGACCCTGATTCAGCCGCTCGCGGTTGGACAGCAGGTCGTCCAGATTGCTCTTGCCGATGATGGAGCGCAGCGACGTCTGCGCAACCTGCCCGATAGCGGACATGTAGTCCTGCACGTCGACGGCCGCGCGCACCGGATCCTCGACGTTGAAGTAGATGACCGCGTCGACGCGCACGGTCACGTTGTCGCGGGTGATGCCGTCCTGCGCGGGCACCGGCAACGTGATGATCTGCATGTTCACCTTCTGGAGGCGATCAGCGAGCGGAATCAGCATCGTCAGCCCCGGTTGCCGCACCCCCGGTTGAACCCGACCGAAGCGGTAGACGACACCGCGTTCGAACTGCTTGATGACGCGGATATTCTGTGCCGCCAGCCAGATGACACCGAAGAAGGCGGTTGCGGCGAGGGTGAATGTGTAGAGGGCGCTCATGGTGTTCTCCTCAACGGATCAACCCGCGGCGCTGGAGCCCCGCGGGCTCATGATCCGATTGTGGTCCCCCAGCCGCCGCTGCGCCAGCAGACCCAGTCGATCTCGACGCGGGCACCGACCGCGAGGCCGGTGACGCCGACGCAGGTGCGCGACGGCAGCCGGTCGGGGAACCAGGCCGCGTAGGCGGTATTGAATGCGCCGTAGTCCTCCCAGTCGACCAGGTAGGCGCGGACCGCCACGACGTCGGCCAGTCCCCCACCGCATAATTCGGTCACCCGCGCCAAGTTGCGCAGCACCTGGTCGGTCTGCGTGGCGACGTCGGCGCCCACCACGGCGCCCGTGACGTCGGTGGGCATCTGGCCGGTGACATACAGCGTCTGGCCCGCGGAGGTGGCATGGGCGAAGGGCGCAACGGCCGGTGGGACGCCGTCGTCAGGGGTGAACGTGAACGCACGAATTCCGTTGTCGCTCAAGCGGGAACTCCGTGCCAGCGTGGGAAGCAGCGCTTGTCGATGCGGCCGTGCACGCCCTGGCGCTGATCGACGACCTGAGTGACGGAGAAGTCCACGGCGACCGACATGAACGAATAGGCGTCGGCGCGGGAGAGACCGAAGTAGCTCTGCAGAATCTGATGAGTGCGTAGCGCCGCGGCTTTCATCGCATCGTCGAGGGTGTCGCCGAAGCCGTGGATCAGCAGCTCGGTCGCGGTCTCCAGGACCGGCACGCTGAACGGGAGGTCACGGCGAACCGTCAGGCGCAGCAAGCCGTTTAGCGACGATTCCAGCGCGGTGCCACTGATTTCACCGTCGCCCTGGGAGACGTGGGGATCACCGATCGACAGCAGCGCACCGGCGACCTGGATCGGGTAGTACATCCGTCCGCCGGCCCCGATGCGCCAGTTGTCGACATTGCCGCCGTGGTCACCGGGCGGCACCGAGGACACCCGCTCGGCGTTGGCGGGCGCGACGCCCATGGTGCCGAAGTGCGGACGCAGTGGGACGACGACGCCCTCCAGCGCGGGTTCGCGCGCATCGGTATCGGGCGCGACGATCGTGCCAGGCGCATCAGCGAGCGGCGTGGCCGTCCAGTCGTAGCCGAACAGCGCCCGGCCGAGCTGTGCCTGTACGTCGAGTTCGTAGATCGTCACTCGCTCGACCGGAATCTCGCGGTAAAGGTGACCCCAGTGCGCGGCGAGGTTGGAGCCGTACGGCAGCCGCGGCGTGGCTTCGAGAATGTCGACCTGCAGCACGTCGCCGGGACGAGCCCCTTCGACGGCGATGGGGCCGGTGAGCAGATGGGGCCCCGGCCCGCGGTCCTGCACGGCGTCGAAGACCTCGGCGATTCCCGGGTCCATCAACAGGTCCGGCGCATCGCCTGCGTGGTGCGTCAGGGTTTCGATCGCCACCAAATCGCCCGACACGACGGTGAGTACCGGGTGCAGGCGCGGATCGAAGTAGCCCCAGTGCACCGTCGACGGCGTCGCAGGAAGCTGGTGGACCATCGACCGATCATGCCAGCCTGCAGAGGTGACGTCGCCTCGACAGACGCGTTACTGCCACTTGTCAATCAAATACTGCCAACGGAATTAAACCCCTGACCCGTTGGTTTACAAGATCAGGCGCAGCGTCCGAACCGAAGATTTCGAGCGACGGCTCGAAGCAAAAGACGAAACAAGAAGAAGAAGGCACCCCCATGAACAAGTTCGGAATCGCTTCCGGAGCCGCCGCGGCGGCGACATTGAGCTCTGTGCTTGCCGGCGGGCTGGCCGCCGCGGTTATCGGTCTGGCCTCTCCGGCCGCCGCCGCACCGTCCGGTCCTGGCAACGCCCAGGACACCATCAGCCAGCTCGAACAGCAGGGCTACAACGTGATCGTCAACCGTATCGGCGATGCCCCGCTTGATCAGGCCACCGTGGTTGCGGTCCGGCCCGGTCAGACGCACGAGACCACGGACTCGCGCGGCGGCGGCTCGATCAAGACGACCGTGACGTCGGAAACCGTGTACGTCGACGTCAAGTAACACCTCCCCAACACAAGGGGCACCCTCACAAGGGGTGCCCCTTTGTGTTGCAAGGCCAACTACACCAGCGAGACTCGCCCGCTGATCGGGACAGCGGTGCCGAATCCGTGTGCCACGATGCCACTCTGAAAACTTGACCCACTTGGCAGCGACGGGATCGGTGATGGCAGAAGAATTGACCTACGACGGCACGCTCCGTGAATTGTCTACCGACGCCGGTGTCCTGCGCTATCACGAGGCCGGCGACGGAGCTCCCCTGCTGCTTCTCCACGGCTCCGGTCCGGGTGTCACCGGCTGGCGAAACTTCAACGGCATACTGCGCACGTTCGCCGAGCATTTCCGTTGCCTGATTGTGGAATTCCCCGGCTTCGGCATCAGCGACGACTTCGGAGGCCACCCGGTGCTGACCGCGCAGGGTGCCGTGGGCACCTTTGTCGAAGCATTGAGACTCGACGCCGTTGACGTCATTGGCAATTCGATGGGTGGCGGTGTCGGCATCAATTTCGCGATCCGTCACCCGGCCAAGGTTCGACGCCTCGTCACGATCGGCGGAATCGGCACCAACGTCTTCACGCCCGGTCCGAGCGAAGGCATCAGACTCCTGCAGGAGTTCACCGAGAATCCGACTCGCCAACGGCTCGTCGACTGGCTGCACTCGATGGTTTATGACCCGGCGCTGGTGACCGAGGACCTCATCGAGGAGCGTTGGGCGTTGGCGACGGATCCGCCGACGCTGGAGAGCGCCCGGCGGATGTACGGCAAGGCGGCCTTCGCCGCGATGATGTCGGCGATGCGAGCTTCGGACGCCCCGATGCCGTGGGCAATGATGCACAAAGTGCAGGCGCCGACGTTGCTGACCTGGGGCCGTGATGACCGGGTGAGCCCGCTGGACATGGCGTTGATCCCGATGCGCACGATTCCCAATGCCGAGCTGCACGTGTTCCCCAACTGCGGGCACTGGGCGATGATCGAGGCCAAGGACGCGTTCGAAGACACCGTGCTGAACTTTTTGCTTCGACGCGGCTAACGCCAGCGATTCCGTTCCACTGATCGGGACCGCACGCCATGATGACATCGGGCGTGCCCATCATCTCCTTACGCCGACAGAACAGGGACACATCATGGCCGAACGTGTGCTCGACAGGGTGATGGCGATCGCCGACCGCTTACGCGAGCAGGCGGCCGAGGCAGAGCGGCTCGGCCGACTACCCGACGAGACCGTGAAGGACCTCAAGTCCGTCGGCGCGATCCGGCTGCTACAGCCCAAGCAGTACAACGGGTTCGAGGTACATCCGCGCGAATTCGCGGAAACTGTAATGGCAGTCGCTTCGCTCGATCCCGCGTCAGGCTGGATCTGCGGTGTCGTCGGCGTGCACCCCTACCAACTGGCATATGCCGATCCTCGGGTGGCCGAGGAGATCTGGGGCGCCGACACCGATACCTGGGTGGCCTCGCCCTATGCGCCCCAGGGTGTGGCCAAGCCGGTTGACGGCGGCTACATCTTCAACGGCCGATGGCAGTTCAGCTCTGGGACCGACGCGTGCGACTGGATTTTCCTGGGGGCCATGGTCGGTGACGCCGACGGCAGGCCCCTGATGCCTCCGCAGATGCTCCACATGATCCTGCCGCGCAAGGATTACCAGATCGTCGAGGACTCCTGGAATGTGGTGGGCCTGAGGGGAACCGGCTCGAAGGATGTCATCGTCAAGGATGTGTTCGTGCCGGATTATCGCGTAATGAATGCCACCGAGGTGATGGACGGCACCGCCCAGCACAATGCCGGCATGACGGAGACGCTGTACCTGATGCCGTGGTCGACGATGTTCCCGCTGGGCATCACGTCAGCGGTCATCGGGATCGCCGAAGGCGCGTTGGCCGCCCACCTCGACTATCAACGCGACCGGGTCGGCGCCGCAGGGACCGCGATCAAGGACGACCCGTACGTCATGTACGCCGTCGGTGAAGCCGCTGCGGATATCAACGCGGCCCGGCAGGAACTGCTCGCCAACGTCGACCGGATCTACGACATCGTCGACGCCGGCAACGAAGTGTCGTTCGCGGACCGCGCTGCCGGGCGCCGCACGCAGGTGCGGTCTGCATGGCGTGCGGTGATGGCTGTCGACCAGATCTTCTCGCGCTCGGGCGGCAACGCACTACGGATGGATAAACCATTGCAGCGCTACTGGCGTGACGCGCACGCCGGACTGGCTCACGCGATCCACGTGCCCGGCACCACCTTTCATTCCTCCGCGCTGAGCTCGCTCGGCATCGAGCCCGAAGGTCAGCTGCGGGCGATGATCTGATCGGAACAAGGAATCACCATGAGCGACATCAAGAGCCTCGGCTACATCAAGGTACAGACCAACGACATCGACCGATGGCGCAGCTTCGCGTTCGATGTGCTCGGATTCGCCAACGGAGCCGGTCCGGACGCGTCAGCCCTATACCTTCGCATGGACGAACGCGCCGCCCGGATCGTCGTGGTCCCAGGGGAATCCGACGAGGTCGTCGCCGTCGGGTGGGAGGTGCGCGACCGGCCGGCGTTGCTCCGCCTCCAGGAGACGCTGCAGTCCGCTGGTGTCGGCGTCAAACCGCTGCCACAGGAAGAGGCCGATGCACGCCGGGTCGAAGAGGCGATCACGTTCTGCGACCCGACCGGCACCACCGTCGAAGTGTTTCACGGCGCTCTTCTGGACCACAGTCCTGTCGTGACACCCTTCGGCGCCCGGTTCGTCACGGGCGCACAGGGACTGGGTCACGTGGTCTTGCCCGCAACAGATCCCAACGCCGCCTTCGACTTCTACACCGACGTACTGGGTTTCCTATCCCGCGGCGCGTGGCGAGTGCCGGCTCCACCGGAGTTCGGTCCGGTACGGATCCGATTCCTCGGCGTCAACGAACGGCACCACAGCATGGCAATCGTTCCCTCGATGCGCGGCGGCGCGCCCGGCCTCATCCATGTCATGGTCGAGGTCGACAGCCTCGACGCGGTCGGAATGGCGTTGGACCGAGTGAATGCCGAGGGCTTCCAGCTGTCCTCGACGCTGGGCAGGCACACCAACGACAAGATGGTGTCGTTCTACGTGCGGGCACCGGGCGGGTGGGACATCGAGTTCGGCACCGACGGCATGCGCGTCGACGAAACTTACTACACTGCAGAGGAAATCACCGCCGACAGCTACTGGGGCCACCAGTGGAGGGGCGAGCTTCCGGTGGCGATGCGGCCGTGACCAGCGACGTCCACCCCCGGTCTGCCGACACGGTCCAACACTGGGACCACGAAGCCGATGTCGTCATCGCCGGATACGGCATAGCGGGTGCCGCCGCGGCAGTTGAAGCAGCTCGCGCCGGCGCGGACGTTCTGGTGCTCGAGCGCACGGGCGGCTGGGGCGGGGCGGCCGCGATGGCCGGCGGATTCATCTACCTTGGTGGCGGCACCGGCCTCCAACGAGCCTGCGGTTTCGACGATTCCGTCGACAACATGGCGAGCTTTCTGAACGTGGCGATGGGGCCCGGCGCGGACGAGAAGCGGATCATTGACTACTGCGCGAACAGCGTCGAGCACTTCGATTGGCTGGTGCGTTGCGGGGTTCCGTTCAAGCCGGTGTTCTGGGGCGAACCAGGTTGGGAGCCGCCTGCTGACGAAGGCCTGATGTACACCGGCGGGGAGAACGCCTATCCGTTCAACACCATCGCCACGCCGGCGCCGCGCGGCCATGTTCCGCAGATGGCGAACAAGCGAGCCGGCGAGGCAAGTGCCGGTTACATGCTGATGAAACCGTTGGTCGACACGGCGACATCCCTTGGCGTGCAGGCAGTCTACGACGTTCACGCACAGTCTCTGGTCGTACAGTCCGACGGCCGGGTCGCCGGGTTGACCGCCCGCCAGTACGGCCAGTCGATCACTGTCCGCGCGCGGCGGGGGGTTGTGCTCGCCTGCGGCAGCTTCGCGTACAACGACGCGATGGTCACTCAGTACGCGCCCCGTCTGGCGGGCCGGCCGGCAGCCTCGATCGAGCAGCACGACGGCCCGGCCATCCGGATGGCCCAGGCGCTCGGCGCGGACCTTGCCCATATGGACGCCACCGAGGTGGCGTTCCTGATCGACCCTCAACAAACCGTCCGGGGCATTCTCGTCAACGGGCGGGGCCAGCGTTACGTACCCGAGGACACGTACTCAGGTCGAATCGGCCAACTCACGCTCTATCAGCAAGACGACACCGCGTTCCTGATCATCGACAGCGATGCCCAGGACGATGCCATGGCCGCAACGTCCGCAACACCATTCCTCAAGCGCCAGGCCACCTGGGTCTGCGAAACCGTCGCCGAACTCGAACACCAGATCGGTCTGCCAGACGGATCACTGCAATCCACAGTCACCGCCTATAACGTCGCCGCCGAGCGTGGCGAGGATCCGTTGCTGCACAAGAAATCCGAATGGGTGAAGCCAATCGGCAGGCCGGTCGGCGCGATCGACTTGCGGGGCAGCTGCGCGGGATTCACCCTCGGGGGGCTGCTGACGACCCTTGACTCCGAGGTGCTGCATGTCAGCGGCATGCCGATCCCCGGACTGTTCGCGGCCGGGCGCGCCACCTCCGGACTGGCCGCGTGGGGGTACGCCAGCGGCATCTCTCTCGGGGACGGCAGTTTCTACGGCCGCCGCGCAGGACGGTCAGCGGCTAAGGGCCGGCCTTGACGAGCTGGGACGACGAAACCGACGTCATCGTCGCCGGAACGGGCGGTGGGCTGGCAGGCGCGTACACCGCGGCCCGCGAAGGGCTGTCGGTCATGGTGGCCGAGGCCAGCGACCAGTTCGGCGGCACCACCGCCTACTCCGGCGGCGGGGGCATGTGGTTTCCCTGCAATCCGGTGCTGCAGCGCGCGGGTTGCGACGACACCCTCGACGCCGCGTTCGCGTACTTTCATGCCGCGGTCGGCGACCGCACCCCGGTCGAGCTGCAACTCGCCTACGTCTACGGCGGCACCGAACTGATCGCATACCTCGAAGAGGACGATCATTTCGAGTTCGACATGCTGCCCTGGCCCGACTACTACGGCCAGCTGCCGCACGCCCGCCTCGACGGTATGCGCCACACCGTGATGAAACCCCTTGCCGCCGAACGCCTCGGCGAAGTAGCACAACACATCCGCGGACCGCTGGACCGAGAACGCCTCGGCGCCGAGGCACCGAACTACCTCATCGGCGGGCGGGCGCTCGTCGGCCGCTTCCTGGCGGCGCTCACCACGTATCCGTCCGTGTCCCTTCATCTCAATACCCCGCTGGTCGAGTTGGTCACCGAGAACGACGGCGTGGTCGGTGCCGTCGTCGAGCAGGACGGCCGTCGCCGCACAATCCGCGCCCGCGCCGGCGTGCTCCTCGCGGCAGGCGGCTTCGAGAACAATCCCGCGCTGCGCCAACGCTTCGGCGTGCCCGGCGATGCGCGGGACACCATGGGCGCGCCCGCGAATCTCGGTCTCGCGCTCCAGGCAGCCTTGGCCGCGGGCGCCGCGACCGACCTGATGGACCAGGCCTGGTGGTCACCGGGACTCACCCACCCTGACGGCCGCTCGGCATTCGCGCTGTGGTTCACCGGAGGGATCTTCGTCAACCAGGACGGTAAACGATTCGTCAACGAATCCGGTCCCTACGATCGGATCGGCAAGGTTATCATCAACCAAATCGACTGCAGTGCAATGACATTACCGTTCTGGATGATCTATGACGACCGAGAGGGTCTCGTTCCGCCAGTGAAGGCCACGAACGTTTCGATGGTCGAGCCCGAACGCTACGTCGAGGCCGGCCTGTGGCATACCGCGGGCACCCTGCCCGAGCTGGCAGCCAAGATCGGTGTGGATGCCGAGAATCTGGTGTCGACGGTGAAGCGGTACAACGAATTCGTCGCGGCGGGCACCGACGAGGACTTCGGCCGGGGCGACGAAGCCTATGACCGCGCGTTCTCCGGCGGTCGGTCACCGATGGTGCCGATCGAGACCGCTCCGTATCACGCCGCTTCGTTCGGACTTTCGGATCTGGGCACCAAAGGCGGGCTGGTCACCGATAGCCACGCCCGCGTGCTCGACGCCGGCGGCAATCCGATCGGTGGGCTCTACGCCGCGGGCAACACCATGGCTGCGGTCAGCGGAACCGTCTATCCCGGCGGCGGTAACCCGATCGGAGCGTCGATGCTGTTCAGCCATCTCGCCGCCCTCGACATGACCGCCAAAACCACAGATAGCTGACAAGCACGAACTCACCCAGGAGGATCTGCCCATGACATCTCTGCAGCGCTACAGCGACCGTCGAGTTCTGATCACCGGCGGTGGTTCCGGAATCGGGCAGGCAACCGTGCTGCGCATCCTGGCCGAAGGTGGCCTAGTGGTCGCAGCCGACGTCAGCGAATCCGGGTTGAAGGACACCGTGGCCAGGGCCGAACCGCACCGAGATCGCCTCAGCACGGTGGCCATCGACGTCGCCAGCGAGCAGTCGGTCAAGGACGGGGTGGCTCAAGGCGTCGAGGCAATGGGCGGCCTGGACGCGCTTGTCAACGCAGCCGGGATCTTGCGGTCAGCACATTTCATGGACACCACACTCGCCGACTTCGAGCAGGTGCTGCGCATCAACCTCATCGGCACCTTCCTGATGACCCGGGAGTGCATCCCGGCGCTGCGCAACGGCAACGATCCCGCCGTGGTCAACTTCAGTTCCACATCGGCGACGTTCGCGCACCCATACATGTCCGCCTACGCCGCGTCCAAGGCAGGAATCCAGGCGATGACTCACGCGCTCGCGCTGGAGTTCGCCAAGGAAAGGATCCGGTTCAACTCGGTTCAGCCCGGCTCGATCTCCTCCGGAATGACCGACGGCACAGGCGAATCCAAACAAAGCATCGGGCCAGGACTGCCAACGGATGCGGACTTCTCGCTGTTCGGCAAGATCACCCCGGTGCTGCCCCTCGACGACGGCGGGATGTTCGCCAAGCCGGACGCGGTCGCGGCGGTCGTCGCGATGCTGGGCTCGTCGGACGCCTATTTCGTCACCGGAACAGAGGTGCGTGTCGACGGCGGAACTCACATGTAGCCGGGTATCAAGCCAGCAATTCGTAGACCAGCAGCGCCGACAGGCCCAGGACCGAGCAGAATCCGAGGACGCCGAACACGTTTTGCCACCAGGTATTTCGCAGGTTCCCCATCAGCGGTCCCTTGTTGCTCATGACGAGCATCAGCAGCGCCAGCATCGGTGCGACGATGATCGTCAGCGCCTGTGCGACGACGATGAGCTGAACCGGTGACTTCTGGAACGCCAACGTCACCACCAAGCCGAATACCAGGATTACAGCGCTCGTGGTCTTCGCGACGCGTGTGCTCGGCGACGGTCCCTTGCCTCGGGCATCGGAGAGCATGGTGCCGCCTGCGGTGGCGTTGGCGATCATCGACGAGAACGCCGCACCCGCCAAGCCGACGGCGAAAAGGAACGAACCCACCGGCCCGGCAAGGGGTTCGAAGACCTTGGCGAGCTGTCCCATCGAGGACGCTTCGGTGTTGGTTCGTCCCAGTACAGCGGCCGCGACGACGATCACCAACGCGGTCATCACGCCAGGTGCGACGATGCCGGGAATGGTATCGGCGATCGTCGTCTGACGGTATTCGTCGCGGTTTCGACGCCGCTCATGGATGCCATAGGAAGTGAAGAACGCGGCGTTGATCGAGAAGTTCGTGCCGACCAATGCGACGACCAGTAGTTGGCTGTCGGCAGGCACGGTCGGCACGAGGCCCCCGAAAGCCGTGAACCAATCGGGTTTGGCAATCACCGCACTGGCAACGAACGCGATGCCCATCACCGCGACGATGACGAGGAGCACCTTCTCGATGACGCCATAGACGTTGCGGAACAACAGAATCAGTCCAACCACAACGGTGCAGACGACGGTCCAGACCACCGGCGAGCCGCCGAACGCCATCGACAGTCCCAGACCGGAGCCCACGGCGTTACCGACCGAGAACATGAGGGTTATGAAGAAGACCCCCAGACCCGCGGCGAGACCCACCCGCCGACCGAGTAGGTCCTTGATCGAAGAGATGAGTGAGACCGGCGTGCAAATGCCCAGCCGCACACTCATGTCGGCGTAAAACAGCATGAACACAGTTGAGACGGCGATGACCCAGATGAGCCGGTAGCCGTACTCGCTGCCGGACTGGACCGCCGTGGTGAGGTTGCCTGGCCCAAACTGCCAAGCGCCGACGACGAACGCCGGCCCGGCCATGGCCAGGGTCTTGACCCATGACGTGCTTCGGGCCGGTGTCGACGCATCGCCCCGGCGCGGAGTCAGTGGTGTTGTGCGACTCATCAATGAGTTCCTTCCGGGGTGATTGTTCCTCGTTGGCCGCTGGTGGCCTACGCGAACGCCGCGACGGTGGAGAGCCCGGCGGCGTGAAGCGCGCGGGTGATTTCGTCGGAGGCGCCCTCGGGCAGGGGCAGCAACGGCGACCGGACGGTGGCGTGCTCGAGAATGCCCCGCGCGACGAGCCCTTCCTTGAGCGCGACGGTCCCTTCCATGTGGGAACCGCGGTGGTACACGGTGCGCGTCACTGGCAGCAGTCGATCGTGGATGGCTCGTGCGGCTGGATAATCCTTGGCCTTGCCTGCCGCGATCAATTCAATCAGCGGTTCGGGCGCCAGACCGCCGTATCCGACGAGAGCGCCATCGACGTCGAACATTGTGTGAAGCAGGTACTCGTCATGGCACGTCAGGATCTGCAGCTCGGGGTTTTCTCGTCGCAGCACCGGGATCTCGGTATCCCAGCGGCGCATGTTGCGAACGCCGTTCTTGGTGGCGAAAACGCCGGGCTGGGCGGCGATTTCGAGTTGGGTGTCGAGGTCGTAGGTGGCTTTGGTGGCATCCGGGTACTGGAACAGGATCAGCGGCAGGCCCGACTCTTCATGGATCTGGCGATAGCGATCCTGTGGCGCGCCCGCCTGGAAGCCGAATCGCAGCCAGCCGTGCGACGGGTAAACCAATCCCGCTGCGGCGCCCGCGGCGACGGCGCGCTGCGCCTCCCGCGCCGCGACCGTAGTTCCTTCGCCCGTGATGCCGGCGATGATCGGAATGCGGTGCTCGACGGCTTCGCAGAACGCAGTGATCACGGCGGTCTGTTCATCAGTGGTCAGGAAGGTCCCTTCACCGGCGTGCCCTAAGACGACCAGGCCCTTGACGCCATCGATGCTGGCCAGCCAGGAGCCGAGCCGGTTGATCGCAGCGAAGTCGACTGATTCGTCGCGATCGAACGGGGTGACGGGCGCGGGCACGAGGCCGCGGAGGTCCAGGGTGCTCATCAGGCATTTCTCTTTCGTATCGGTTGTGAGAACGTATCCGGGAACGTTCCCGCGAACGTTCTCAGTATCGGTACGATGATGTTGTGTGTCAAGGGTCACGCCGAGCCTGCGATGTGACGTGACGCGCTCAGGTGAAGATGGACAGGCGCAGGCGAATGGAGCGGAAGGCGATGGAGACGGATGACAACGCTGCCTCGAACTCCCCGGCCGCGACCGTGACTCTGCGGGAGGTCGCCAAGGCTGCCGGGGTCAGCGTGTCAACAGCGAGCCGAGTTCTTGACGACCGGGTCGCGCCTTCACAAACCGCGACCGCGCATCGGGTCCGCGCCGCCGCGGAGGCCCTCGGTTATCGCCGAAACACGTTCGCGTCCAGCTTGCGCCGCGGCCAGGCTGCGACGATCGGAGTGCTGGTGCCCCGCCTCAGCGACACCGTGATGGCGCTGATGTTCGAAGCGATCGGCCGCGCGGCCGAACAACGCGGCTACTTCGCCGTCGTCGCCACGGCCGGTGACGATCCAGCGCAGGAAGAGAAAGCCGCTCAGACGCTGCTCGGGCGAAATGTCGACGGGCTCATCATCGCCTCCAGCCGGCGCGATGACCCGCTACCCCGGCAATTGCGCGACCAAGGTGTGCCCCATGCGCTGGTGCTCCGCACCGACGGCATCAGCCCGTCCTCTGTTGGCGATGACGAGCTCGGCGGCTATCTCGCGACGCGCCACCTTATTGATCTCGGCCACAGCGATATCGCGGTGCTGCCAGGTCCGCTTTTCACGTCAACGGCGGCCGGACGTCTCGAAGGAAGCACCCGCGCACTCCGCGACGCGGGTCTGGTGCCGAACACCGACTGGATTGTCGAAACCGGCTTCGGCGTCGAGAGCGGCATGGACGCCGGTAATCGCCTGTTCAGCGCGACACCTCGACCTACGGCCGTCTTCGCCGCAAACGACAACCTGGCGCTAGGCGTCATGGCAGCGGCTCACCAGCACTCGCTCGCCGTCGGCGTGGATCTCGCGCTCGTCGGGTACAACGACATTCCACTCGCACACCTGCTACCTGTCCCGCTGACGTCCGTGCGGACACCATTCGATCAGATTGCGACCACGGCAATGGATTTGATGCTGCGACGAGAACCTCTCGACAATCCGATCCGCCGTGCGCTACCCACACTGATCCCCCGCAAGTCATCAGGGCAACCGAGGGTGACCGCCGCCAAGTAGGTATATACATTCGCTCGATAGTGTCTACTGCGCACCGGACACTCATCGAGGAGATGCCATGACTGACCAGCCGCTTCGCGTCATCCAGTGGACAACCGGCAACATCGGGCGGCGATCGCTGCACGCGATCATCGGGCGCGACGACATGGAGTTGGTCGGCGTCTACGCGCACGGCGCCGACAAGGTCGGCGTCGACGCCGCAGAGTTGTCCGGCTGGCCTGAGCCCACCGGTGTGACGGCCACAAACGACATCGACGCGCTGCTCGCCCTGGAGCCCGACGCCTGCTGTTACAACCCCCTGTGGCCCAACATCGACGAACTGGCGCGCCTGCTCGAATCCGGGATCAACGTGTGTTCGAGCGCCGCGTGGATCACCGGAGGTAAGCAGTCGCCCGAGGACCTGGAACGCATCCGAAAGGCTTGCGAGAAGGGCAATTCCACGATTTTCGGCAGCGGAGCCCATCCGGGCATGACCAACTTGGTCGGGATGGTGCTCAGCGGATCATGCGAACGGGTCGACGAGATCCGCATCACCGAGTCGGTCGACTGCTCGACGTACGAGTCGGCGGGCACCCAAACCGCGATGGGCTTCTCGCAGGATCCCGATACCCCCGGGCTGTCCGAAAGCGTCCGTCGCGAAAGCGAGGTGTTCGCCGAATCCGCGGCGATGATGGCCGATGCGATCGGCGCCAAGCTCGACCGGATCACCTTCGACGTCACGTTCACCGCAGCCACCGGCGACACCGACCTGGGCTTCATGCAGATCCCGAAGGGCACAGTGGGCGGTGTGTACGGCTATCACCGCGGCTGGGTCGGCGACCGCAATGTCGTCAGTGTCGGATTCAACTGGACCATGGGTGACCACGTGACTCCGCCGAAGCCGCTCGAGCACGGCCACGTCATCCAGGTGTTCGGGCTGCCCAATATGCGCACCGTTCTGCATTGCCTACCGCCGAAGGATTGGACCGAGCCAGGGTTCATGGGCCTGGGCATGATCTATACCGCGATGCCCGTCACCAACGCCGTGCCCGCGGTCGTGGCGGCGCCGCCAGGAATCGTCACGCTCAAGGATCTGCCACCGGTCACCGGACGCTCGGCCGGGTAACCGACCTCAAACGCGTTGTGCCAGTTTGGTCTTGCCCGGACCATCGACATCGTCTAAAGCCGCCCGCCGGCCGGCCATCGCCATGAGTAGCGCCTCGCCCGGACCCCGCACCTCCGAACCGCGGCCGTAGCTCCAATCGAGATCGGTGGCCACTAGCTGCACTCCGCGGGCGCGCAAGGCACCGAGGATGCGTGGTGCAAACTTGGAGAAATCCAACGCGACGCGCAACCGCTCAGAGTCAATGGTGCGTGGTTTGCCGAGCGGCCGGCGGATATCCTGTTGGTGAATCATGCCGTCAGTGAGCGCAATTCGGCCGCCGAACCCGGCAGTCAGTCCTTGAGGAACGGCGTACTGACGTACCAACGCGGTGAGTTCTTCTGGTGACTTGTCGACATAGTCGGCCACTCCGACCGCGTTCGCACCGCCTCGAGTAACAAGGCCTTTGGCCATCCGACGCATCAGATGCAGGCGGCTCAACGGGTCATAACCGATGACATGGGCCACGACGTCGCGGACCCGCCACTTTTCGCAGAGAGTCGGGCTCTCCCACTGCTGCGGCGTCAGTCCTTCCAGCAGTGCGGCGAACTCTTCGCGTTCCTCGCGCGCCAGTTGGTCGGTGGCCGTCACGGCTGCGGCGCCCCGCTTTCGAAGAGACTGAAGTAGCGCCGCAGGTACAGCGGCCACCCGGCCTCGCCGTCGACTCCGGCGGCGACGGACTCCCAGCCCTCACCGTGCCGTTCGATATGACGGTGCTCGAGTTCGACCCTGGTGCGCCCGTCAGACTCGGCGTAGAAGCGGACCTCGACTTCACTGGTGCGTGTGAGATCGGTCTCGAGCTGCCACGTCGGACCGATGTCCCAGGTGAAGACGACGCGGGTCGGCGGCTCGTAGGCCAGGATGCGTGCCCACCTGCACAGGCTGCCGTCGACCCCACGGTCGTATATGTGCCCCCCGACGCGGGGCTCGAATACCGTCTCGGCAATAGGAACACTCAGCAGATTGTGCTCGCGGGGCTTGAAATCGCCGAACTGCTCGGTGAACACCCGGAACGCCCGGTCGACAGGCGCGTTGACGACAACGTCATGGCGGACGGTTGACGATTGGGCTCGGGTCATCGTTCGTCTCCTTCTTGACGTTCGACTGTTTCTTTGAATCCGGCCAGAGTCTGGCTCCAGAACCGGTCGAGATATTCACGCACCGCCATCAATCCCGCCTGATTGATGCGGTAGAGCCGCCGCGTCCCGGCCACCGATTCGACAACGAGGTCGGCCTCCTTGAGGACACGCAGATGTTGCGAGACGGCGGGCCGGGAGATCGGTAATTGTTCGGCGAGCACCCCCACGGCGACCGGGCCGTCGGCCAACTTCTCGAGGATCGACCGGCGGGTCTTATCACCGAGCGCGTCTAGGACGGCGGAGGCAGCTGCAGGCACACTGGTAAGTTACAACTTACGGTAAGTCTATGTCAACCGTTAGCACTGACTTACTGATCGGCGATCTGCACGACCACACCGACCGAACCGCCACCGACGTGAACCGAAAGAACCGGGCCCATGTCCGCGACGGTGAGCGACTCGATCTGAGGAAGCCGCGTCGTGAGTGCCGCGCCGACTTCGTCTGCGGCGTCGTGGTTGTCGACGTGGTGCACTGCGATGGCGGCCCTGCTGTCGCCGACGAGCTCCACAACGCGATCGACCATCGCCGCATGCGCCTTGGTGATGGTCCTGATGCGTTGATCCAGCACCAGCCGCCCATCCACGTCGAGACACAGCAGCGGCTTTAGCGAGAGCGCCGTACTCAGCCATGACGCCGCCGTCCCGATCCGGCCGCTGCGCCGCAGGTTGTCCAATCGATGAACGACGACGAAAACGTGGCCGCGGTCGATGGCCGAACGAGCCACGGCTTCAACAGTATTCAGATCAGCACCCGATGCCGCCGATTTCGCCGCAGCCAGCGCAACAAATCCGACACCCATGGCCGCCGACCGGGAATTAACCACTCGCACCGACGGTCCGAACTCGCGCGCCACTGAAACCGCCGAGCTGAAGGTGCTCGATAGCGCTGCCGAGAGGTGGACCGCCACCACACCGTCACCATCACTGTCAGCCAGCGCCCGCCGGTATGCGTCGGCAAGTTCGGCGGGCGACGCGCCTGACGTGCTGACCCGGGGGCGGTCATGGATGTCGTAGGGCACGTCGTCGACACCGTCGCGCATGTCATCACCGTCGACAAGCACATGCAACGGCACCTGGCGAATGTTCCAATGCTTGAGGTCATCTGAACCCAAGCGCGACGATGAGTCCGTCACCACCACGACAGCCATAGCTAGCCGCGTGAATCTCCAGGCAGCACACCGGCTTCGGCCAGTGCCTTGAGTGTCAGCTCGGCCACTGCCTGATGCGCCTCGAAGTTCCAGTGAATCCCGTCCGGGTTCCCCCGACCGCTCAGGATGTGCTCGCCCACCGCCGCCTTCTGGTCGACCAGTGGGACATCGTGCTGCTCGGCCCATTCGGTGATGGCTCTCGCGGTGCCTTCCCGCCCGTGGTGAGCCTTGCCGTAGGTCGCCGCGATGTGCACGGCTGGCAGCGACGCCACAATCGGAATACCGGGTCGATTGAAATCGATTGCATTGCGGGTCATTTCGAGATATTCGGCGGTCAGTTGCGGGGGCAGCGCCGCCCGGGCCAGCGGCGAGAACCGCGGCTGGGCCCACCCGTAACCGTCGCGCACCCATCGCCGCAGCCACGGTGGGCGAACATAGCGGATCAGCTCACGTAGCGCGGTAGGCAGCGGCGACGGCAGCGAGTCCATCCCACCTGTCGCGAAGATCACCGCGCCTGCCCGCGGCAGCGCCGCCCAGGCCCGCGGATCCTGGGTGGCCGCCCACCACACGTCGCGGCACGTCCAACCAATCCGCCCGATCAATTCCAGGTCCCAACCCAGTTGACTGGCAACGATATTCGGCCAGATACGCGGGTCGTCGGACGGCAGCCCGCCGGTCGGGCCGTAATAGGACAACGAGTCGCAGAATACGAGCAGGGTAGGCCGCGAGTCAGAGGACATCGTTGGCGACCTGTGCCGAGGCGTTCCACACGTCGAGCCGCCACCCGATGTCCTCTGGCGCGGCATCGGGTGCCCCGTGTCCGGACAGCTGCACCCAACTGGCGTTGCCCATGCCGCCCAGGATCGGCCAGTTATCGACCGGCAGGCCCAGCAGCGCGGCCGTAAGCGCCGCGATCAAGCCGCCGTGCGCGACCAGTACTACCGGCCGCTCCGGTTCATCGACGCCCCACTCGGTTTGTTCGGCGATCAGTTCTGCCATCAGCGGCTTGCTGCGTGCGGCGACGTCGACCCGGCTCTCGCCGCCGTGCGGCGCCCATCGCGCGTTTTCCCGCCACGCCAGCCGCGCGCCCGGTGCGACAGCATCGACCTCGAGATGGGTCAGCCCCTGCCAGTCGCCCAGATGTGTCTCACGCAGCCGGGGGTCGACCAGCACCGGCTGCCCGGACCGCTCGCCGAGCGCAACGGCGGTGTCCAGCGCTCGCCGCAGATCCGAGGACACGATGAGCAACGGTTGCCGCTTGGCCAGCACCTCGGCGGCCGCCGCGGCCTGCTCGCGGCCCAGGTCAGTCAAGTCGGTGTCGAGCTGGCCCTGCATCCGGCTGCCGGCGTTGTACTCGGTCTGCCCGTGCCGCAGCATGACAAGGCGGCGGATCCTCATGACTGGCCGTCCAGATCTACCGGCACGACGGGGCAGTCACGCCACAGCCTGTCCAGGGCGTAGAAGTTGCGTTCGTCCTGATGCTGAATGTGCACGACGATGTCGACGTAGTCGAGCAGCGTCCACCGGCCCTCGCGGGCGCCCTCGCGGCGTGCCGGTTTGTAGCCGGCGACGCGCATCTTCTCTTCGACCTCGTCGACGATGGCGTTCACCTGACGTTCGTTGGACGCCGACGCGATGACGAAGCAGTCGGTGATGACCAGCTGCCCGGACACATCGATCACGACGACATCCTCGGCGAGTTTGGCTGCGGCTGCCTGGGCGGCCACCGTCGCCATGCCGATCGCTTCCTCGGAGGCGCTCATCGCTGCCCTCTGCTCTTCGCGCAAGCGCTCATCGCTGCCCTCTGCTCTTCGCGCAAGCGCTCATCGGAACTCCCCCTTGGTCGCCACCGGCTCGGCGGCGTAGAGCTTGCGCTTGGACACGTACTGCACCACACCGTCGGGCACCAGGTACCAGATGGGCCGCGACTCCTCGGCCCGCTTGCGGCAGTCGGTCGACGATATCGCCATCGCAGGCACCTCGACCAAGGTCAGGGCGTCAGCAGGCAGCTCTTCCATCGCGGCCGCGATGTGCTTGCCGTCCAGCTCGTAACCGGGCCGGCTCACTCCCACAAACCTCGCGATGGAGAACAGTTCCTCCCAGTTCTGCCACGACAGGATCGATGCCAGCGCGTCGGCGCCGGTGATGAAGTACAGCTCGGCGTCCGGGTTGAGGGCACGCAGGTCGCGCAGGGTGTCCTTGGTGTAGGTGGGGCCGGCACGGTCGATGTCGACGCGGCTGACGGAGAACCGCGGGTTGGACGCGGTCGCGATCACTGTCATCAAGTAACGGTCCTCTGCCGCGGTGACGTACCGGTGATGCTTCTGCCACGGCTGGCCCGTCGGGACGAATACCACTTCGTCGAGCTCGAACAGATCGGCAACCTCGCTGGCCGCGACCAGGTGGCCGTTATGGATGGGATCGAACGTCCCACCCATCACGCCCAGCCTGCGTCGAGAAACCACGATTAGCCAGCTTACGGCAGTGACACAGGCCACTCGACCGGCGGGAGACAGTGCGTTGGTATCGTTCAGGCATGCGCGCAACCATTGATAAGGCAGGCCGATTGGTCATCCCAAAACAGCTGCGCGAACATCTCGGGCTGCGACCGGGCGAGGTTGAGGTAACTGCCGACGGCGCTGGACTTCGCGTCGAACCTCTCGCGAGCGACAGGCTCGAGGAGCGGGATGGCATGCTCGTGATCCCCGCGGCGGGACTGGTTATAGACGCCGAAATGGTCCGGTCAGTGCGAGATGCCGGCCAGCGCTAAAGCAGCACCCGTCCTGGTCGATACCAGCGCCGCCGTCGCGCTCGTGCTCACCGACCACGAGTTGCATGAGGCGGCATTGGCGTCGCTTCGTGCTCGGCCTCGTGGCCTCGCCGGACACGCGGCCTTCGAGACGTTTTCGGTACTCACGCGTCTGCCTGCGCCGGCCCGCCTGACCGCTGCCGCAGTCACGCGCCTTTTTGCAGCGACCTTCCCCGAAACAAAGTTCCTCAGCGCATCAGCTGCAGCGTCGCTGCTCGCTCAGCTTGGTACGGCAGGCATTTCGGGTGGCGCGGTATACGACGCGCTCGTCGGCGCTTCGGCCAAGGAGCACGGGCTACCGCTCGTTACCTGCGACCGCCGTGCGCTTGACGTGTATCGGGCGCTAGACGTCGACGTCGAGCTGTTGGCCTGAGCCGGGAAACTAGACCGGTCGTTTAGGTCAGTCTTGCGTCTCTCTCGAAAACGGGCCATATGCCCTGGGTGGACGCTGTGCGGTGGCAGGGCATCGCGAGAGTAGGGAAGATGACGGAATCTGCACCGGATCCCGTCATCTTTCCTACTCTCGGCGCGATTTTCTTCCTGGACCGCGGAGCGAAGCTCCCCTGGCTGCTGCTCGCGCAGAGAAATTAGACCGGCAGCAACGCGTCGATCACCGTCGCCAGCTGCTTGGCCGACCGGCATTCGTGCATGGTGATGACGTCTGTATAGCGCGGCACCGCCGAGTCACCACTGCCCCACAGGTGCTTGGGTTCGGGGTTCAGCCAATGCGCGTGGCGACTGGCGTTGACCATGTGCGCAAGCAGGTCGGTCTCCGGATTCCGGTAGTTGTTGCGGCCGTCACCGAGCACCAGCAATGAGCTACGTGGCGAAAGCACGTTCGGCCAGTTCGCCATGAACGACGCGAACGCATTGCCGTAGTCGGAATGGCCGTCGCGGGTGTACACGCCGGCCTCGCGCGTAATCCGCTGCACGGCAACGGCGAGGTCCGCGTCGGGCCCGAACAACTCGGTGACCTCGTCAGTGGTGTCGATAAACGCAAAGACCCGAACTCGTGAGAACTGCTGTCGCAGCGCGTGCACCAGCATCAGCGTGAAGTGGCTGAACCCTGCCACCGACCCGGAGACGTCGCACAGCACCACCAGCTCCGGGCGCGCCGGATGCGGCTTCTTCAGCACCACATCGATCGGCACTCCGCCGGTGGACATCGACTTGCGCAGCGTCTTGCGCATATCGATCTCGCCGGCTCGCGACCGCCTCCGCCGCGCGGCCAGCCGCGTCGCCAGCGTGCGGGCCAGCGGCGCCACCACCCGGCGCATCTGACGCAGCTGCTCCCCCGAGGCGCGCAGAAACTCGACGTTCTCGGCGAGCTGGGGCACGCCATACATCTGGACGTGATCGCGGCCGAGCTGCTCGGCGGTGCGACGCTTCGTCTCTGCCTCGACCATCTTGCGCAGCTGCGTGATACGTTGGGCGGCAAGTGCTTTAGCGATCTGCTCCTGCGTTGGGGTGGGCTCGTCCCCGTACGGCGCAAGTAACCCCGCGAGCAGCCGGCCCTCCAGGTCGTCGAGGTTCATCGCCTTGAGCGCCTGATACGACGAGTACGACGGTCCGCGGCTGGAGTTGTACCGGCCGTATGCCTCGACGATCTGGGCGATCATCGCCGCCAGCCGGTCATCCAAGTTGGCCAGGTCGGCGTTGTCGGCCAACATGTCCAGAAGGGCCGCACGCATCGCTTCGACGTCCTCAGGCGGCAGGCCCTGAGGGCGGTCTTCGGCGTCGTCGTCATCGTCGAGTAGAACCGTCTTCGCCCCGAGCGCCGCGGGGAACCACAGGTCGAACATCGCGTCGTAGGTGTCGCGGTGATCAGGGCGGCGCAGCACCGCACACGCGATGCCCTCGCGCAGCACCTCCCGATCGCCGAGGCCAAGCACCGACATCACCCGCCCGGCATCCACCGTCTCCGACGGTCCCACCGAAATCCCTTGCCCGCGTAGCGCTTCGACGAAGCCGACCAGATGGCCGGGGATGCCATGCGGCGCCAGGGGCTGCGGCGGGCGGGTGCGGCGGACTGCCATCAGTTCAGCCTTAACTCCGCGGACGCTTTGATTTGGTCCGATTGATGTTTGAGCACCACACCCAGGGTGGCCGCGATCGTCGCATCGCTGATGGTGTCCATCCCGAGCGCCAGCACCGTGCGCGCCCAGTCGATGGTTTCGGCCACTGACGGCAGCTTCTTGAGTTGCATGGCGCGCAGCACCCCGATGATGCGCACCAGCTCCTCGGCAAGGTGTTCGGGCAGCTCCGGTACGCGTGACAGCAGGATGCGGCGCTCGAGTTCGGGGTCGGGAAAGTCGATATGCAGGAACAGGCACCGGCGCTTGAGCGCCTCGGACAGCTCCCGGGTGGCGTTGGAGGTCAGCAAGACGAATGGGGGACGTTCGGCAACGATGGTGCCGAGTTCGGGCACCGTCACCGCGAAGTCGCTGAGCACCTCGAGCAGCAGCCCCTCGATCTCGATGTCGGCCTTGTCGGTCTCGTCGATCAGCAACACGGTCGGTTCTGTACGGCGAATCGCCGTCAGCAGAGGACGCGTCAGCAGGAATTCCTCCGAGAACACATCGGTTTTCGTCTGATCCCAGTCGCCGTGCCCGGCCTGGATCCGCAGGATCTGCTTGGCGTGATTCCACTCGTAGAGGGCGCGGGCCTCGTCGACACCCTCGTAGCACTGCAGCCGCACCAGCCCAGATCCGGTGGCCTGCGCGACCGCCCTGGCCAATTCGGTCTTGCCGACGCCGGCGGGGCCTTCGACCAACAACGGTTTGCCGAGTCGATCGGCGAGGAAAACCGCTGTGGCGGTTGCGGTATCGGGCAGATAGCCGGTTTCAGCCAGTCGCCGCGCGACATCGTCGATGTCGGCGAACATTGGCGCCGGGCGGGCGGGGACGCTCACGAACTACTCCTGTTAGGCCGGGCGGGTGTGGCCGTCTCCCCACACAATCCACTTGGTTGACGTCAATTCTGGCAGACCCATAGGCCCGCGGGCGTGCAGCTTCTGTGTGGAGATGCCGATTTCAGCGCCGAAACCGAACTGCTCGCCGTCGGTGAACGCGGTCGACGCGTTGACCATCACTGCCGCAGCGTCCACCCGTTCGGTGAAGCGTTGCGCGGCAGCAAGATTCGTCGTCACGATGGCTTCGGTGTGCCCGGTGCCGTACTCGTTGACGTGTGCGATCGCGGCGTCGATGCCGTCAACCACCGCCAGCGCGATGTCCATCGACAAGAACTCGGCGCGCAGCTCTTCCTCGGACGGATCGGTGTGCACCGTGACGCCTGCGTCCTGCAGCGCCTTCGTCAGCCGGGGCACCGCACGGTCGGCGATCGACGAATCGATCAGCAGCGATTCGGCCGCGTTGCACACGCTGGGCCGTCGGGTCTTGGCGTTGAGCAGGATGCGTTCGGCCACGTCGAGGTCGGCCGATTCATGAACGTACACATGGCAATTGCCGACACCGGTCTCGATCGTCGGCACCTGCGCGTCGCGCACCACCGCGTCGATCAGACCGGCTCCCCCGCGTGGGATGACGACGTCGACGAGACCGCGCGCCTGGATCAGGTGCGTGACGCTCGCGCGGTCGTCGCTGGGCAGCAGCTGCACGGCGTCGCACTCGAGGCCCTCGGTCGCCAGCGCGGCGCGAAGGGCGAATACCAGTGCCGCGTTCGAGTGCGCCGCCGACGAGCTGCCGCGAAGCAAGACGGCATTGCCGGACTTGAGGGTCAACCCGAACGCGTCGACGGTCACGTTGGGCCGGCCTTCGTAGACAATTCCGACCACGCCGAGCGGAACGCGTTGCTGACGCAGCGCGAGGCCGTTGGGCAGGGTGCGGCCACGGATCTGCTCGCCGATGGGATCGGGTAGACCCGCGACCTGTCGCAGCCCGTCGGCGATGCCGTCGATGCGGTTCGGGTTCAGCGCGAGCCGATCGAGCATGGCGTCGGGCGTACCGGCTGCGCGGGCGGCGTCGAGGTCCCGCTTGTTGGCCTCGAGGATGCTGCGGGTGTGCATGAGCACATGGTCGGCGGCGGTGTTCAGCGCGCGATTCTTGACCTCGGTGCTCAGCGTGGCGAGCGTGCGGGCTGCGACGCGCGCTCGGCGGGCGGCGTCGTGGACCTGCTGGCGCAAGTCGGCAACCGGCGATGCTTGCAGACTCATTAGCCCAGCGTATCGGACCTGCTTGCGGGGCTCGACAGCTGTCAGGTCGCCACGCGCCCCGCCGCTGAGGCAGCGCGGGCCGCCGCTGGTCTACTTTTGATGATTATGGTGGCGCGAGTCTGCGTGGTGGGCAGTGTCAACGCCGATCTGACGTTCACAGTCGATGCCCTGCCGCGGCCGGGACAAACCGTTCTCGCATCGTCACTCTCGTCGTCGCCGGGAGGCAAAGGCGGCAATCAAGCCGTTGCCGCCGCCAGGGCCGGTGCGTCTGTGCAACTCGTCGCGGCACTCGGTACAGATTCGGCGGCCGAGCAACTGCGGACGCACCTGCGCGCCAACGACGTCGGGCTCGACGGGGTGGTCACCGTGCCCGGGCCGAGTGGTTCGGCGGTTCTGGTGGTCGACTCGTCGGCCGAGAACACGATTGTGGTGGCACCCGGCGCGAACGCGCATCTGAGCCTGAACTCCGCTGACATTCGCGCGGTGATCGCCGACAGCGACGTGGTGCTGTTGCAGTTGGAGATCCCGGTCGCGACTGCCGTCGCCGCTGCAGGGGTGGCGCGAGCCGCGGGCGCGGTTGTCATCCTCAACGCCTCTCCTACGGGCGCCAAACCTCACGAGCTGCTAGGGCTGTCCGAGCTGGCCGACGTCGTCGTCGTCAACGAGGCCGAGGCCCGCGAATGGCATTGGCCGGTGCCGCATCTGGTGATCACCCGCGGTGCGCGCGGCGCGAGCTATCTCGGCGCGGATGAACGTTTCGACGTGCCGTCGCCCCCAGTCGAGGCGATCGACACCACCGGCGCGGGTGACGTGTTCGCCGGCGTCCTGGCCGCCGGGTGGCTCGACGGGCACGAGGACGCGCTGCGCCGGGCGTGCGCGGCCGGTGCCTTGTCGACGCTGGTGCCGGGGGCGGGCGACTGCGCGCCGTACGCGGAGGCCATCGATGACGCTGTTTCCAATAGAGAGGCTCGGGACCGACAGATATGACGACCACCACCAGCACACCGCGTCCGCCGGATGGCGACTGGCTCGGCACGCCGTATCTACGCTTCACGCGGGAGGGGCCGTTCGGTGTGTGCACGCTGGACCGCCCCGCGGCCCGCAATGCGATGACGCCGGCGATGTACTTCGGTATCAGGTACGCGGTTCGGCACGTCGACGCCGATCCGGATCTTGCTGGTCTGCTCATCACCGGCACCGGCGACGTCTTCGCCCCCGGCGGCGACATGGGCGGCGGCGACGGCTCGGACAACTGGCTGACGTTCGGGTCAGCGCTGGGCATGGACGTGACACCGTTCGAGACGCTGCGCCAGTCGGTCAAACCAGTGGTGTCCGCCGTCAACGGGCTGTGTCAGGGCGGTGGACTGCAGATCGCGCTGTGCAGCGACATGGCCGTTGTCAGCGACCGCGCGACGTTCCGGGTGCCCGAGTTGTTGCGCGGCATCGCCGACACGTATTACAGCCAGATGCTGGCGCGCCTGATCGGGCCGGTGCGCACCCGCGACCTGATGTTCACCGGCCGCACCCTGTCCGCGCAGGAGGCGCTGGACTGGGGCATGGTCGCCCGGGTGATTCCGCACGACGAACTGCTTGCCGGTGCGCGCGAGGTGCTCGGCCAGTGCTGCCGGACGGCGCCGGGAGCCCGGGGAGTGGTGAAGTCGAGCCTGGACAATTACCTCGGCCTGTTCGACCGCATCGGCATGCAGGCCAGCTACTCCTCGCCCGAGGCGCTCGAAGGCTTCCTGTCGTTCAAGGAGCGGCGGTCACCCGACTGGGTGCACCCAGAGTTGCGGGTCGACGGGCGGCTCTGAGCCACGTCGTTCTCACGGCCGTTCTGTTGCCGATTCAAGTACCGGCGGGCGCTCAACCTCGTACGGTGTCCGCATCACGACTCGTCAGTCCGGGCCGCCTAACGCTCGAGGAGATCGGTTATGTACGCCTCCGCGCCCATGGTCTTGGCGAGAGTCACTGCGCCCCTAGTTGTCTCTCTTGCGATATTCGTCTCATTCATAGCCCCGGGAATCCAATTCACTCCCGCTGCAACGGTTCTGATGATCGGCGGTAAGGGTCAGCCCGTCCTCAGCGATGCGGAAATGGCGGCCGTCCTCGGCGGCCGCTATGCCGATGACACCAGGGTGAGCGTCGAGTGGCCGGCCCAGGCGTGGCCGCTGACCGGGTTGACCTCGCTCACGGTGGGCCAGTCCGTCGCCGTCGGAATTGAGCAGCTCGAAGAAGCCATGGCCGAATCGTCGGGTCCCACGGTCGTGCTCGGCATATCGCAAGGCTCGCTCGTAGTGGACGCGGTGCAGCGGAGGCTGGCGGCCAACGGGACCAACTCGCAGCTCTCATTCGTGACGATCGCCGGCATGAACCGCGGCAACGGCGTCTTCACCCACTTCAGGGGCGTGTACATCCCGATAATCGATTACACGCCCCAGCCCGAACCGGTGACCCCGGACGACACCATCGTGGTCGCCAAGGAGTACGACGGCTGGGCACACTTCCCCGACAGGCCATGGAATCTGTTGGCGACGCTGAACGCCATCGCGGGCTCGGGCGTCATCCCCGGTTTCTCAGGAGTGCACGACGCCACTGTGACGGCTGACCTGTCGCAGGTGCCCCCGAAGAACATCACGACAACTGTGAATTCCCGAGGCGGTACCACGACGTCCTACCTGCTGCCGACACACGACCTGCCACTGCTGCAGCCGCTGCGCGATTGGGGGGTGCCCAAACCCCTCGTCGATGCCGTCAACCAACTGTTGAAACCGGTCGTGGATGCCGGCTACAGCAGAAACGACAGCCCCAGTGTCGCGTCGACTGCGTTGCCGCCATCCGCGAGCACACCGAAACCGTTGACGAACGTGGTCAGGCAAAGCCCCAAATTCGACCCCCTTTCCGGCGCCGATCCGGTTGGGGCGCCCCGAAATGAGTCGCTGGACAGCGTCGCCGACGTCTCCGACGCGACTGACAGCGGCGACGCCGATCCGGACAAATCCGGTGGATCGCAAGACGGCCCGTCCGCGACCGAGCCGGATGACAACGCATCGAGCGGAAGTGCGACCTCCGAATCGACAGGCGCGGAGCAATAGTTCAGCCTTTCTTGAATACAGAATTTGATGTACTGTCTGCGCATGCAGACCGTGACCTATAGCGACGCCTTGTCGCGGTTCGGATACGCGTTGTCGGACGCCACCCGCGCCGAGATCCTTCTGACGCTGCGGGACGGGCCGGGTTATCCCTCCGAGCTGGCAGAGAAGATCGGTGTGTCGCGGCAGATCCTGTCCAACCACCTCGCGTGCCTGCGAGGCTGCGGCCTGGTCGTGGCCCAGCCGGAAGGCCGGCGTAGCCGCTACGAATTGGCCGACAAGCGCATCGCCCACGCGCTTGGTGACCTTCTGGGACTCGTCCTGGCCGTCGACCCGGCGTGCTGCCCCGCCGAGACCGAAGACTGCTGCTGATGTCCGTGACAGCGACTCGTCGCGATGCCCTCACACGTCGAGTCCGTTGGCTGGTGGCCGCGACCATCACCTACAACGTCGTCGAGGCGGTCATCGCCCTTGCCGAGGGCACTCGGGTGTCGTCGTCGGCGCTGATCGGTTTCGGCCTGGATTCGGCGATCGAGGTGTCGTCGGCCGCGGCTGTGGCGTGGCAGTTCTCGGCCAAGGATCCCGAGTCCCGGGAAAAGGCGGCGCTGCGGTTCATCGCGTTCTCGTTCTTCGCGCTAGCGCTCTACGTCAGCGTGGACGCGGTGCTGTCGCTGGCAGGACGGGGCGAAGCGAGCCACTCTCCGATCGGCATCGGGCTCGCGGCGGTGAGCCTGCTGATCATGCCGGTGCTGTCCGTGGCACAACGGCGTGCGGGTCGCGAGCTGGGCTCGCAGTCGGCGGTCGCCGATTCCAAGCAAACGCTGCTGTGCACGTATCTGTCCGCCGTCCTGCTGATCGGCTTGATTCTCAACGCGTTGTTCGGTTGGTCCTGGGCGGATCCCGTTGCGGCGCTGGTGATCGCCGCGATCGCGGTCCGCGAGGGACGAGATGCGTTGCGGGGTGACCCGTGTTGCTGACGAAAGGAACTGCGATGCCGTTCGTCGCGCTTATTCTGTTCGCCGTTTTCGCCGTACTTGGATTCGGTTGGCGCAGTTGGGAACAGCGGCGCCGCACCGGATCGACGGGATTTCGCGGGGTGAGCGGCCGACTGGGCTCGGCCGAGCGGTTCGCCGGAGTTGGGTTCGTGGTCGCGCTGATCGCGGCCGTCGCCGCGCCGGCGCTGCAATTGGCAGGTGTGGTGTCGCCGCTGACCGTCCTCCAGGCCGCGTGGATCCAGCTCACCGGTGCGGTGCTGGCGATCGTCGGCATCGCCGCGACTGTGTACGCACAGCTCGATATGGGCGATTCGTGGCGGATCGGCGTCGACCCGAGCGAGACAACGACACTCGTCCGCAGCGGAGTGTTCGGCTGGGTGCGCAACCCGATCTTCACCGCGATGCTGGTATTCGGCCTCGGAATTGCCTTGGTGACGCCAAACGTCGTCGCCGTTGTCGGTTTTCTCTTGCTTCTCGTGACGATCGAACTTCAGGTCCGCGTCGTCGAAGAGCCTTATCTGCTGACGGTGCACGGTGACGCCTACCGCGATTACCTCGCCACAGTCGGCCGCTTCATCCCCAGTATGGGATTGAGCTTGTAGGCACGACCTAGCCGCCACTGCCGATGACGGCCGCGCTAGCGTGGGTCAGGTGGCACGCAAGCAGATGAACAGCAAGCAAGAAGCAAGCTGGCTCTGGGTCCCGTTGATCATCGGTCTGATCATCGGCGTGACAGTGGCCGGGATGACAGGTCAGTGGTGGTGCTCGACGGTCGGGGTGCTGGTCGGAGCGGCGGTGGGCGCCGCGGGCGCAGGCAAATTGCGCTGGCCCGGCTCCGGTTAGCGGCTTCTAGTCTTCGGGGACTTCGCGTTCAATCTCGTCGAGCCAGGTGCGCGCCGACATGTCCGACGGTGCTCGCCAGTCACCACGCGGTGAGAGCGAACCTCCGTGTGAGACCTTGGGCCCGTTCGGCAATGCCGACCGCTTGAACTGAGAGAACGAGTAATAGCGCTGCGCAAAGATCTGCAGCCAGTGCCGAATCTCCTTGAGCGAGTAGGACGGTCGCTTGTTCTCGGGGAAGCCGACAGGCCAGTCGCCGCGCTCGGGATCGCTCCACGCATGCCAGGCCAGGAACGCGACCTTCGACGGCCGGAAACCGAACCGGAGCACCTGGAACAGCGAAAAGTCCTGCAGCACATACGGCCCGACCTTGGCCTCGCTGCTCTGGATCTCCTCGTCCTCACCTGTCGGGACCAGCTCGGGGGTGATCTCGGTGTCGAGCACGGACTGCAGTACTTCGTTGACCGCATCGTCGAACTCGTGTGACGAAATCACCCAGCGGATCAGGTGCTGGATCAGCGTCTTCGGCACGCCGCCGTTGACGTTGTAGTGCGACATCTGGTCGCCGACGCCGTACGTCGACCATCCCAACGCCAGCTCGGACAGATCCCCGGTGCCCAGCACGATTCCGCCGCGCTGGTTGGCGAGCCGGAACAGGTAGTCGGTGCGCAGCCCGGCCTGCACGTTCTCAAAGGTGACGTCGTACACCTTCTCGCCGCGGGAGAACGGGTGGTCCATCTCGCTGAGCATCAACTCTGCCGTCGACCTGATGTCGATCGTCTCGAACGTGATGCCCAGCGCTTCGGCGAGCCGTGTGGCATTGCCCTTGGTGCGTTCGCCGGTCGCGAAGCCGGGCAACGTGAACGCCAGAATGTCGCTGCGCGGCCGCTCTTCCCGGTCCATCGCCCGCGCCGCGACGATCAACGCATGCGTGGAGTCCAGGCCACCCGAAAGGCCAAGCACCACCTTCGGGTAGTTCAGCGCTCGCAGCCGCTGCTCCAGGCCTGAGACCTGAATGTTGTAGGCCTCGTAGCAATCGTGTTCCAGTCGTTCCTCATTCGACGGGACGAATGGGAACCGCTCGACCTCACGCAGCAGACCGATGTCGCCGGACGGCGGATCAAGCGCAAACTCCACCCGCCGGAACGACTCCGCGGTGATCTCGTGGTGGCGGGCGTTGTCGTCGAACGTGCCCATGCGCAGCCGCTCCGAGCGCAGCAGCTCCAGGTCCACGTCGGCGATCGAGCGTCGCTCCCCCTTCGGGAACCGTTCGGATTGCGCCAGACACACGCCGTTCTCCCACACCATCGTCTGGCCGTCCCAGGCCAAATCGGTTGTGGACTCGCCCTCCCCCGCCGCTGCGTAGACGTAGGCGGCCAGGCAGCGCGACGACGCCGAGCGCGCAAGCAGACAGCGATCCTCTGCCCGGCCGATGGTGATCGGGCTGCCGGACAGGTTGGCCAGTACCGTCGCCCCCGCCAAAGCCGCCTCCGCACTCGGTGGCACAGGAACGAACATGTCCTCGCAGATCTCGACGTGCAGCACGAAGCCGGGCAGATCGGTCGCGGAGAACAACAAGTCAGGGCCGAACGGGACATCCGCGTCACCGATCCTGATGGCGCCACTCATGTCGTCGCCGGCCGCCATCTGGCGTTTCTCGTAGAACTCCCGGTATGTCGGCAGGTAGGACTTCGGCACCACGCCTAGCACCCTCCCGCGGTGGATGACCACGGCGGTGTTGTAGATCCGGTGCATATACCGCAGGGGCGCGCCGACCACCAAGACCGGCATCAGTTCGGAGGAGGCGACCACGACGTCAAGCACGGCGTCCTCGACGGCGTCGAGCAGGGCGTCCTGCATCAGGATGTCCTCAATCGAGTATCCGGACAGCGTCAGCTCGGGAAACACCGCGAGCGCGACGCTGTCGTCGTGGCAGTCGCGCGCCATCCGCAACACCGACTCGGCGTTCGTCACGGGGTCAGCGAGCGTCGTGTGGTGGGTGCAGGCTGCCACGCGCACGAAGCCCTGCCGGTACGCCGAGTAGAAATCCATGCCTCATTGTTGCCCGAAAACCGAACTGGGTATGCAAGTCCTATGAGTGAAACCGCCGTGCTGGTCATCGACATGCTGAATACGTATCGGCACGAGGACGCAGACCGTCTGGCTCGCAACGTCGCTGAGATGGTGCAACCTCTGGCTGGACTCATCTCCCGCGCCCGCGAACGAGACGATGTCGACCTGATCTACGTGAATGACAACTACGGCGATTTCACCGCCGATTTCGACGAACTCATCGCCGCAGCGCTGGACGGTGCCCGGCCGGACCTCGTAAAGCCGATCGCTCCGGACGAAGGCGGCCTACGGGTGTTGAAGGTGCGCCACAGCGCGTTCTACGCCAGCTCGCTGGACTATCTGCTCGGCAGGCTGGAAGCCCGGCGACTGATCCTCACCGGCCAGGTCACCGAGCAGTGCATCCTCTACAGCGCGCTCGATGCGTACGTGCGGCACTACTCGGTCGTCGTGCCGCCGGATGCCGTTGCCCACATCGAACCTGAACTCAACGATGCCGCGCTGACGATGATGCAGAAGAACATGCACGCCGAGATCGTCCCGGCCGCCGACTGCCTGGGCTGACCGTCGAGACCTCGTGTTGGCCTGTCGTTCGCCCGCCCGCACCACGCCCGATCCTCCGATTTTTCCTGCGGGGCGCATCGTCGAGTTACGTCACTTCGCGCAATGATCCCCTGGAGGAATCGTGAATAAGCTTGCCGTTCAACGTCAGTCGCGGCCGTTGCTGCCCGAGCTCTCTGAGCTCTTTAGCGGCTTGCCGACGTTCGCGGGCCTTCGGCCTCTGTTCGACGGCAATCTGATCCGGGTCGAGGAAGAGACGAAAGACGAGCACTACGAACTGCGGGCCGAGCTGCCCGGAGTCGATCCGGTTGAGGACGTCGAGATCACCGTGCGCGACGGCCAGCTGACGATCAAGGCCACCAGGACGCAGACCAGCGAGTCGGATGCACGCTCGGAGTTCTCGTACGGATCGTTTACCCGGACGGTGACGCTGCCGGCAGGCGCCGACGAGGATGAAATCCACGCGGTGTACGACAGGGGCATCCTCACCATCTCGGTGCCGCTCGGCGACGATGAGGCCATCGAGAAGCACGTCGAGATCATCGAGACGGTTCTGCTGGACGACGACGCCGATGATGACGACGACGACCTGGACGATGACGACGATGACCAGGACGAGGGAGCAGACGAAGCCGGCGATCGAAGTGAGCAGCCGGAAGCAGCCGTACCCTCGTAGACGTGGAAGCACCTGAACTCGTCGCCCTGCTGCAGGGCCGGCGCGTCGCGGTGCTCACGGGCGCCGGGATGTCCACGGATTCGGGAATCCCGGACTACCGCGGCCCTGACTCGCCGCCCAGCAATCCGATGACCATTCGCCAGTTCACCTCCGACCCGGCGTTTCGGCAGCGGTACTGGGCCCGCAACCACGTCGGCTGGCGGCACATGGACGAAACGCTGCCCAACGCCGGGCACCGGGCCCTTGCCGCGCTCGAGCGTGCGGGCGTGGTGTCCGGGGTGATCACGCAGAACGTCGACCTCCTGCACACCAAGGCCGGCAGCAGCACGGTGATCAACCTGCACGGCACCTACGCACAGGTCATCTGCCTGGCCTGCGGGCATACCATGTCGCGCGCTGCACTGGCCGACCAACTGGAAGCCGCGAACCCGGGCTTTATCGAACGCGCCGAGGCCGTCGGCGGGATCGCGGTCGCCCCGGACGCGGATGCCGTCATCGGCGACACCACGTCGTTCCGGATCATCGACTGTCCAAGTTGCGGCGGCATGCTCAAGCCCGACATCGTCTACTTCGGCGAAAATGTGCCGAAAGACCGTGTCCAGCAAGCATATTCACTGGTCGATCGGGCCGACGCGCTGCTGGTGGCGGGATCTTCGCTTACGGTGTATTCGGGTTATCGGTTCGTGCGGCACGCCTCAGCGCTGGGCCTTCCGGTCGCAATCGTCAACCGCGGCCGCACCCGCGGCGACGACCTGGCGGTGGTGAAGGTCGACGCCGGATGCTCCCCGATGCTCGCCTTGCTGGCCGATGAACTGCCAGCGCTGGCAAGCTCGGCTTAAATAGCGACCAGATCGTCGGCATGCACTGCCGGGCGCCGCATTTCGGCGGGCAGGTCCGACGTCGACCGGCCCAACATGCCGGCCAATTCAGTAGCGTCGTAAGCCACCACCCCGCGGGCCACCATCGTGGCGTCCTGGGCGCGCAACTCCACCACGTCACCGCCATAGAACCGGCCCGACAACGCGGTGATGCCCGCAGGCAATAGTGAACGTCGTTGCCGCACAACCGCTCGCACCGCACCGTCGTCAAGCGTCAACGCACCCGACACCTCGGCGGCGTATCGGACCCAGAACCTGCGCGCCGACATGCGTTCTTGGCGGGGGGCGAACACCGTGCCCACCGACGCGTCGGCCAACGCCGTCGCCGCGTCCGACGCCGCGGCAAGCAACACGGGCACACCTGCGTCGGCGGCCAGCAGTGCCGATGACAGCTTCGACGCCATTCCGCCGGTGCCAAGATGGCTACCGCGGCCTGCAACGACGCCGTCGAGATCCGACGGTCCATCGACCTCGGAAATGAAGCGCGCGTTACCTTTTCGCGGGTCGGAGTCGTATAGCCCGTCGATGTCCGACAGTAAGACCAACGCATCGGCGCCGACGAGATGCGCGACCAGCGCCGAGAGCCTGTCGTTGTCGCCGAACCGGATCTCGTTGGTGGCGACGGTGTCGTTCTCGTTGACGATCGCCACCGCATGCAGCGCCCGCAGCCGGTCCAGGGTGCGTTGAGCGTTGGTGTGCTGCACCCGCATCGAGATGTCGTGCGCCGTCAGCAGCACCTGTCCCACCGTGCGCTGATAGCGGGCGAATGCCGCGCTCCACGAGTTGACCAGCGCCACCTGACCGACGCTGGCCGCCGCCTGCTTGGTGGCCAGGTCGGCGGGACGTTTCGTCAGCCCAAGCGGCTCGATCCCAGCGGCGATCGCGCCCGACGACACGATCACCACATCCGAACCGGCCTTCATCCGGCTCTCGATGGCCTCGGCGAGCGTGGCGAGACGGCTGGCGTCGAACACACCGGACGGCGTGGTCAGCGCGGTGGTGCCGACCTTGACGACGACGCTGCGAGCGGTCCGCACGGCCTCCCGGCGCGGGCTAGTCACGACTCATCGCCGCGACGGCGGCGCTCCCGACGGGCGGTCTTACGGTCGGCGGCCCCGACCCGATCGGTCTGCTCAAGCCGTATGTCGGTGCCGCGCCCGGACAACGGCACGTCGACGCCCGCTGGCGTTTGCGGCTCCCAGTCGAAGGTCATGTCGCCGATGGTTACCGCGCAGCCGGGCCGGGCGCCGAGCCGCAGCAGTTCGTCTTCGA
>NZ_DASSCY010000035.1:0-13251 GCF_035697385.1 Mycobacterium sp.
CCGACCCGGTCCACCCGGAAGTCGATCTCGTCGCCGGGCTGCACCATGCCCAGGAAGCGGGCGGTCCAGCCGACCAGGCGGGCTGGCGGCACGGCCCGGCCGTCGGTGGCGGTGACGACGTGTTGCGCGGCGGCCGACAGCCACATGCCGTGCACGATGGGCGATTTCAGCCCGGCCAAGAGTGCGGCGGCACGGTCGGTGTGGATCGGGTTGTGGTCGCCGGAGACCACCGCGAACGCGCTCATATCGGTCGGCGCGGTGACGGTGACGTCGCGACGACGACGACGCGGCGTATCGGTCGCGTTATCGGTGATCGCCCCGCCTGCGCGCGGCGGATCGGCGAGCTCGGCTGCGCCCGTGCGGCCGCGGATCGCGAACCGCTCTTCCAGGGTGGCCAGCGCGTTGCCGTCGACGTCGCTGATCGTCACGTTGACTGGGATGACCCGTCCGTACTCGGTGTCGGTAGCCGCCGAAGCCGTTGCGGTGACGGTCAATTCGGCCGCGGTCTTGGGCATCGGCGCCAGCAGGTGAGCGGCGTGATCCAAGTGCACCAAGCTCAGCAGGCCCTCGACGACGGGGAAGCCGTCATCGGTGATCGCCGAGCCGATGGTCGCGAACACGGCAGGCCAGCAGTGGCCGACGAGCGCATCGGGAACCAGGGTCAGTCCCGGGGCCAGCGGAGCACCGAACGTGGCGGTGACGCCGGTGTGGTCGGCGACCTGTTCGGGATCCCAGTCGACGGTGACCTTGGCGGTGTTGTCGTGCACCGCGGGCAGCGAGTCCGGTCCGTCGACCCCAGCGGCGATCGCCAGCACCGAACGCATCGCTGTCGACGCGTCCTCGACGGTCACGACCGGCATACCGCCGTCAACCGTGCAGGACGGCAGCGTGAAGCGGATGTCGATCCAGATGTCCGAAAGCGGGACAGCAAGTGTCACCACTCCGTCGGCGCCAAGCTCGAGCCTGGCACCGGTGGACGGGTGTGTGGCACTACGGTTTTCGTTGGCCTGCCACTCGTCCGGCGCGCCGATCCTGTGCACAGGGTTGATGGCGGTGCGGCCTGCCCACAGCACGTCCGGCGAATCGAGGACGACAGCAAGTGAACCGGTGACGTCGGCGCGGGCCTGCCGGCGCGAGACAACCGGAACGGGCTGCCCGTCTGTCGCGAGCACCTCGTCGATAGCGGCCTGCTCGAAGCGATCCAGCAGTTCACCGACCGGCTCGTCGACGCGGGTGATGCCCGCGACCGCCTGAGTACCCGGAATGATGCACACCTGGTCGGCGCTGTACCGCGCGTCGTGCGCCTGCCACAGCGAGTCGCTGCGCCACCAGCGCCGCACGTCCTTGTCGATCACGGGCACGAAGTTGACCGGCTTACCGGGCTTCTTGCAGAGCGTGACGAAGAACGGCACGTCGGCCGGGTGCAGCTTGACTGCCTCCGCGTCGGGATAGCGGTCGAGCAGCTTCGCGATCGCCTGGTCCGGATTCTCAAGCAGCGCTTGCCCTTCGGGGCTGTCATCGAATGCCGTCAGGATCGGGCCGGAGTCGAGCGGGTGCAGCCGCGCCTCGGCCCGCTGCAGCATCTCCGCGAAGCGCTCACGCCACGTGTCGGCCAGCCACGGGCTGCCGGGCGAGGCGGTGTCGGCGGTGCTGTCGCCGTCGCCGATCGCAAGCTCGACGTAGCGCTGCAGCCACTGCAGGTATGTCATGTCGCCGACGTCGCCGAAATACGGCTTGGCGGTGTTGGCCATCGCGGCGATCAACTCGTCGCGGCGGGCTTCCACTGCCTCGGCGTCACCGGCGACCTCGTCGAGCAGCCGGCCGCAGCGCGACGCGGTGTTGTCGATCTCGTGGATGTCGGCGCCGAGCTGGCTGCGGCTGGATGCCATGCCGCCCTGGGCTTTTCCGGCGCTGATCCAATGGTCGGTGCCGTTGATGTCGACCAGCATCTGCTTGACGGCAGGCGAGGTGGTCGACTCCAGGGTCGCCATCGCCGCGGTGCCCACGAGGATGCCGTCGACGGGCATCGCCGGGAACCCATAGTCCTCGGCCCAGCCGCCGGACAGGTAGTCGGCGGCCCGCTCGGGAGTGCCGATGCCGCCGCCAACGCACACGGTGATGTTGGGCAGCTTGCGCAGGTCGGCGTAGGTGCTCAGCAGAAGGTCGTCGAGGTCTTCCCACGAGTGGTGGCCGCCTGCGCGGCCGCCCTCGATGTGCACGATGACGTCCTTGCCCGGCACCTCGGCGGCGATCTTGATGACCGACTTGATCTGATCGACCGTCCCCGGCTTGAACACCACATGGCTGATCCCGACGCTGTTGAGCTCGTCGATCAGCTCGACGGCTTCTTCCAGCTCGGGAATGCCTGCGGACACGACGACGCCGTCGATCGGTGCGCCGGACTGACGGGCCCTCTGCACCAACCGTTTTCCGCCCACCTGCAGCTTCCACAGGTAGGGATCGAGGAACAGCGAGTTGAACTGGACGGCGCGGCCGGGCTCCAGCAACCCGGTGAGTTCGGCGATGCGGCCCTCGAAGATCTCTTCGGTGACCTGACCGCCACCGGCCAGCTCGGCCCAGTGGCCGGCGTTGGCGGCCGCGGCGACGATCTTGGCGTCGACGGTGGTCGGGGTCATGCCTGCCAGCAGGATCGGCGAACGTCCGGTCAGCCTGGTGAACTTGGTCGACAGCTTGACCGAACCGTCGGGCAGCTTCACCGCCGACGGCGCGTAGCTCGACCACGCCGGTGCGATCTCGGGCTCAGCACCGACCGTGAACAGATTGCGCTGCCCGGCACGCGTGGCTGCGGGGACGATGCCGACGCCGAGGCCGCGAATCACCGGCGCGGTCAGGCGCGTGACGGTGTCGCTGGGCCCAAGGTCGATGATCCATTTCGCGCCGGAGTCGTGCAGCCGCTCGACTTCGGCCACCCAGTCGATCGGGCGCACGAAGATGGACTCGGTCATCTCGTGCGCCAAGGTGGCATCGATGCCGCACTTTTCGGCCCAGCGGTCGACAACCTCGACGCCGTCGGCCAGCCGCGGGGTGTGGAAACCGACCTCCACCTGGACGCCGTGGAACTCCGGAGAGAACACCGCACCGCCGCGCAGCTTGTTCTTACGCTCGGCCTCTTCCTTCTCGGTGATCTTCGTGCAGTACAGCTCGAAGCGGCCGAGCTGCTCAGGCGTACCGGTGATGACGACCGAGCGCCGGCCGTTGCGGATCGACAACACGGGCGGCAGCACCGTGCGGACGTCGGTGGAGAAATCCTCGAGAAGTTCGGCGATCCGGTCGGGGTCGACATTGGTCACCGACACCATGGGCGACTTGTCGCCCCGGCCGACCATGCCGCGGCGGCGCGAGACCAGCGAGCCGGCCGCGCCGATCAGCTGCAGCAGCGCCAGCAGTTCCGCGTCCTTGGCGCCCTTGGCCCGGAGCGATTCGCAGGCCATGACGCCCTGTGAGTGCCCGGCCATCGCGACAGGCGGGGTGTTGTACAGATCCAGGCCCTGACGCGTCAGCGCGCGGATGGCGGCCATCTGGGCGAGCAGGATGCCCGGGCCCGAGATCGCCGCGGTGATCAGTTGCTTGGTGGCGGGCAGCGGCTCCTCAGCGGCCAGCGCGCGGACCCACTGCAGGGGCTCGAAGCCGATGGGTCGCACGACCACTAGCTCGCGGGCCACGGGCTCGAGCAGCAGCTCGGCTTCTCCCACCACCCCACTCAGCTCGGACTCGATGCCGGCCGAGCTGACCAGTTCTTCCAGGTTCTCCAGCCACGCGCCGCCCTGACCACCGAACGCGACGGCGTACGGTTCACCGGCATTCAAACGATCTACGAGGGCGTGCGTGCCCGTCAGGGCCTCGCTCTTGCGGTCTGCGGTAACCCTGCGTTGCTCGTTGATCGTCACGTCTTGGTATCTCCCTCGGTATGCATTTCGCGCGTATCGCTTGTTCGTCTGTTGGCTGTCGTATTTGGCGCTTGGTGGCCTGTGCTTCCCTGCTCCAGGCCATACGATTCGGCGTCGAATCCCGACTGGTTCAGTCGCGCTCTTGGTCGCGGGCGATCTCACGGTCCGTGCCGACCGCCCAGCGGACACTCCAGCCGCACTAAGAGTGTCATAAGAGACGGGTCCATTTTCGCGCCCCAAATGGTTACTGGCGAGTTCTACGCGTGGGTAACAGCGGATTGGGTAACACCGGGTTCCGCGCGCGCAGAAGGTATCCGGGACAAACGTCCTGCATGCAGGTGGTTACGGTCGAGTAGGCGCAACAGCGCTGATCAAGGCAGTATTGTTATGCAATCGTTATGTAAAAATTTGGCACTGTCTCACCAGGCGCATTGCCGCGCTGCGACGCGACAAGTCGGCCGGAATTGTCTTGTCAACCGGGCCGGCCACCAAATTGAGTTTGCTGGCCAACCTTACTACTCGGTAACATTTAGTCCCACTGCCCGAAGCGGGGTTTGAGAATGTGGTTGATGTCCACGCCGATGCCGCCGACGGACCGCTTGTCGATCTCGACCTGATGCAGGTGCGCGGCCGGGTGGGCGACCTTCCCTGGCGATCCCCAGTTGTGCTGCCAGAAGTACGCGCCAAGGCCGTCCTGCAGGGCCCACTCGATGGTCTTGGAGTTGGCGTACACGCCGACGCGCTGGCGGCCCAGCACCGCTTCCCAGCCCCGCAGATACGGCGCCACCTGCTGCTTGTACTGCTCGTAGGTCGGATCGTCATCGATCGAGGCGTAGATGGGCGCGCCGTAGGAGCCACCCGCCGCGATGTGCAGCTGCCATCCTCGTTTCGCGTGGGCGACGCCGGCGTTCTGACCACCGAGCCAGTCCGCGGTGTCCTGCTTGCCGTACTGATAGCAGGACACGATCTTCAACCCGCTGTGGTACAGGTCGCGGGCCTCGGGTAGCTGTATGGGCTTGCCAAGCATCCAGTCGCCGCCGGGGCGGCGGTCCGAGACATACCGGATGGCTCCCAGGGCACCGGACGCGCGCAGGTCAGCGGCCTTGATGACGCCTGCGGCGTAGTCGAGCAGGACCCCGAGTGGCGCCGCCGACGCCTGCGCCGGACCCAACGCCGACGCCATCGTCTGCAGCCCGGCGCCAACACCGAGCACCGCCGGTGCCGCTGCGACGTATTTGAGAACGTCGCGCCGGGACATGGACACGAGCCACAGGGTACGACAAATGCATCAATTTTCACGGCAACGCCACTGGTCACATCAGTATCAAGATTTTCCAGGTTTCTCTGGCGAGCAGCTGCCGGGGGAGCTTCGCTCCGCGGTGGGGAATGAAAATTTGTGCCGGGCGCGCAGTTAGGTACGCGACACGCCGGATTTCGCGTACCAGACTGCGCGCTCGACGATGGGCCCGCTCGGCTTTGTCCCATTTTCGAGAGAGACGCAGAATCGCATGTTTGCGGCAGCGTGAGTGCGACTCTCTGTCTGCTCGCGCGCACAATGGTGCGGTTATGGAGCCGTTCCGCATCGACATCCCCGACGCCGAACTGACGGACCTGACCTCGCGCCTGGCCGCGACGCGATGGCCCGACCAGTTGCCCAGCGAACCCTGGGCGCGCGGCGTACCCGTCGAATACCTCAAGGAACTCGCCACATATTGGGCCGACGGGTTCGACTGGCGGGCCCAGGAGGCCGAGCTGAACTCCTACCCCCAGTTCCGCACCGAGATCGACGGCCAGACCATCCACTTTCTTCACGTCCAGTCCCCCGAGCCGCACGCCCGGCCGCTGATCCTGCTGCACGGCTGGCCGGGCTCGGTGGTCGAATTCCTCGACATCATCGGCCCGCTGAGCAACCCGCGCGCCCACGGGCTTGATCCGGCCCAGGCTTTCCATCTCGTCGTGCCATCCCTGGTCGGCTTCGGCTTCTCGACACCGCTGGCGGCAGTTGGCTGGACCGCGGGCCGGATTGCGGCGGCCTTCACCGAGTTGATGGGCACGCTGGGTTACGACCGCTACTGCGTGCAGGGCGGCGACTACGGCTCCTTCATCGGTCCGGTGATGGGCGGGCTGGCGCCGGATCGGGTGATCGGCGTGCATGTCAACGCGCCCGCATTCGGCTTCCTGCCCGGCGGCAACATCTCCGATGACGAGGTCGCGTCGTTGACCGCCATCGAACGCGACAGAGTGGCGCGAGCCCGAGGCTGGAAAGCCGAGATGACCGGTTACTTCAAGATTCAAAGCACCCGGCCGCAGACCATCGGCTACGGTCTGACCGATTCGCCTGCAGGGCAACTGGCGTGGATCGTGGAGAAGTTCAAGGAGTGGACGGACCACGCACAAGCGCTGCCAGAGGACGCCGTTCCGCGAGATCGCCTACTGGCCAACGTCTCCGTGTACTGGTTTACTCGCACGGCCACTTCGTCGGCCAACCTCTATTACGAGACGACGCATGCGCAGGCGCTGCCTCAGGTGTCACGGGTGCCTACTGGTGTCGCGGTTTTCGCCGCGGATCTGGCCATCCGCCGATACGGCGAACGGTTGTTCAACGTCGTGCACTGGAGCGACTTCGACACCGGCGGGCACTTTGCCGCGATGGAATCACCGGCGTTGCTCGTCGACGACATCCGCAGATTCTTCGCAGGGGTGTAGCTGACGCGCCGCGTTCACCTCGCGAAATCCGCAGAGCGGCTGCGCTATCACGCCGGAGTTCATACGATGAGCCATGCCCCCGGGTAAGGTCACCTCGGCGTCTGACACGAATGCCGTTGCGGCCGTTGATGATCCACAGATCGAGCTGATCGGGGTCAGAAAGCTGTTCGGTGACCTCGTCGCCGTGGCCGGCGCAGACCTTGCCGTCGGGGACGGAGAATTGTTCGCGATCCTCGGCCCATCGGGGTCCGGAAAGACGACACTGCTGCGCATGATCGCCGGCTTCGAACAGCCCACTGCGGGCACGATCAAGCTCGGCGGCGCCGACGTGACCGCGCTGCCTGCACGCCGCCGCGACGTCAACACCGTCTTCCAGGAATACGCGCTGTTCCCGCACATGACCGTCGCCCAGAACGTCGAGTACGGGCTGAAGGTGAAAGGCGTGCGCAAGCCCGAACGCAGGCGTCGCACCGCAGATGCGCTCGACATGGTGCGGCTAACCGACCACGCGCGCCGCCGCCCCGCACAACTGTCGGGCGGCGAGCGCCAACGGGTGGCGCTGGCGCGAGCGCTTGTCGGACGGCCGCGGGTACTGCTGCTCGATGAACCACTCGGCGCGCTGGATCTCAAACTGCGCGAGCAGATGCAGATCGAACTAAAGGCGATCCAGCGCGAAGTCGGCATCACGTTCGTCATCGTCACCCACGACCAGGACGAGGCGCTGACGCTGTGCGACCGGTTGGCCGTGTTCAACGACGGGCGCATCGAACAGGTCGGCAAGGCCCGCGACGTCTACGAGAACCCGGCCAACCGCTTCGTGGCCAACTTCGTCGGCACGTCGAACGTGCTCGACGGCGCCGCCGCCGAGGCAATCATGGGCAGACCAGGGATGTTCGTCATCCGGCCGGAGCGCATCGGGGTATTCGCGCCGGGCACCGACGCCGTGCCCGGTGTGCGGACCGTCGAAGCCACCGTGTCCGAGATCATCTATGCGGGCCCCACCACCCGGATAGCCGCGACTGCTCAGCACGGCGTCACCCTTACCGCAACTGTCCTGACTGCCAGCACGTGGCTGCCGCCGGATCTGCACCACGGCACCTCAATCACGTTGGCCTGGCCCGAAAAAGCCGTCCACCATCTGTCAATCGAGGAGTAGCACATGCCGTCAAAGACGTTGTCCGCCATGCGCATCGGCCTGACATTCACCGCATGCGCGGCGCTGGTGGTCGCGTGTTCGAGCTCGAACCAGGCGGGCGACAACGGAGAGGCACCGCCGAAGCTCGAACCGCTGTCGGCCGTCGGCGACGGGGAAGGCGAGCTGAACATCATCACCTGGGCCGGCTACGCCGAGGACGGCTCCAACGACGAGACCGTCGACTGGGTGACACCGTTCGAAAGGGAGACCGGATGCCAGACCAACGTGAAGCTCGGCAACACCTCCGACGAAATGGTCCAGTTGATGAGGACCGGTCAGTACGACGGTGTCTCGGCGTCCGGCGATGCCACGCTGCGGTTGATCTACGCCGGTGACGTCGCCCCGGTGAACACGTCGCTAGTGCCCGACTACGAGACGATTTCGTCGTTCCTCAAAGACAAGCCGTGGAACTCGGTCGACGGTCAGATGTACGGGATTCCGCACGGCTGGGGCGCGAACCTGCTGATGTACAACATCGAGGTCGTCCGGGATGCGCCGAACTCGTGGGCCGCCGTGTTCGACGACGCCGGCAAGTACAAGGGCAAGGTGACCGCGTACGACTCCCCCATCTACATCGCCGATGCCGCGCTGTATCTGTCGGAGACGAAGCCGGAACTGGGCATCTCCGATCCATATTCGCTGACGTCCGAACAGCTCGACGCCGCAGTGGAATTGCTCAAGAAGCAGCGCGAGAACATCGGTGAGTACTGGTCGGACTACACCAAGGAGGTGCAGGCCTTCGAATCCGGCACCTCGGTGATCGGAACGACGTGGCAGGTGATCGCCAACACCATCGGCGCGGAGAACAAGGTTCAGGTCAACACCGTGCTCCCGAAGGAGGGCTCCACGGGCTGGTCGGATACCTGGATGATCTCGTCGAAAGCCGCACACCCCAATTGCATGTACAAGTGGATGAACTGGATCTCCTCGCCGGATGTGAATGCCCAAGTCGCCGAATTCTTCGGCGAGGCACCTGCGCAGACCAAATCCTGCGAGCACACCACCGAGCCGGATTTCTGCGATATCTACCACGCCACCGATGAGGAGTTCGCCTCCCAGATTCACTACTGGACCACGCCCCAGAAACAGTGCGTCGACGGAAGCGGCGACAACTGCACGGCCTACAACGAGTGGGTCGACAAATGGCAGCAGATCAAGGGTTGACGCAGCGGGGCCCCACGCTGCCGATCGCCTCAGCGTCACTGGGGCGCCGCATCAGCCTGACGGTGCTCCTGGTACCGCCCATGGCATGGCTTGTGGTGGCGTATCTCGGTTCGCTTGCGGTGCTGCTCGTTTCGGCATTCTGGACCACCGACGCGTTCACTGGCGCGGTCGTGCGCACGTTCACCACCCACAACGTCATGCGGGTGATGACGGAGGCAGTGTTCCGGACGGCTACGGTTCGCACCGTCGCGGTTGCGCTGGCGGTGACTGTCCTCTGCGCTGCGCTCGCGGTTCCGCTCGCTTTCTACATGGCCAAGCTGGCGTCGCCGCGGGTGCGCCTGCTGCTGGTCGTGGCGGTGACGACACCGTTGTGGGCGAGCTATCTGGTGAAGGCCTACGCCTGGCGAATGCTGCTCTCACCGGACGGCCCGCTGTCGTGGGCGACCGGCTACAGCCCCGGCTACGGCCTGACCGCAACCGTCATCACGCTGACATATCTGTGGCTGCCGTACATGATCATCCCGGTGTTCGCCGCGTTCGAGCGTGTTCCCGATTCGCTCATCGACGCCAGCTCGGATCTGGGCGCATCCGACCTGGCAACAGTGCGAATGGTGCTGGCGCCGTTGGTGTTTCCCGGCATTGCCGCCGGATCTATCTTCACCTTCTCGCTCTCGCTGGGTGACTACATCGCTGTGACGATCGTCGGCGGTAAGACGCAGATGCTCGGCAACATCATCTACGGCCAACTCGTCACCGCCAACAATCAGCCGTTGGCGGCCGCGCTGTCGATCATCCCGCTGGTGGCGATCATCGGCTACCTGCTCGCAATGCGGCGAACGGGCGCGCTGGAGAACGTCTGATGAAGTCCAAGGGTGCACGGCGGGTGGTCCTGGCATGGACGGTCCTGGTGCTGGTTTTCCTCTATGCGCCAATGCTTCTCGTGGTCGTCAACGCCTTCAACTCTTCACGCACGTTCGCGTTTCCACCAACCGGCTTCACCGTGCAGTGGTGGCTGGACGCCGCCAACAGCGAGGGTATGTGGAAGTCGCTCGCCAACTCGGCAGTGGTGGGCCTGGGCGCGACCGCCATTGCGTTGGTACTCGGCACGATGGCCGCGTTCGCCGTACAGCGATTTGACTTCTTCGGCAGGCACACGGTGAGTTTCCTTGTGGTGCTTCCGATTACTTTGCCCGGCATCGTCACCGGTATCGCGTTGAACGCGACGTTCACCTCTGCGCTGGGCGTGACGCTGGGTCTGGCCACCGTCGTCGTCGGCCATGCGACCTTCTGCATCGTCATCGTTTTCAACAACACCCAGGCCCGGCTGCGGCGGTTGGCTGGTGACCTCGAGGACGCATCTGCAGATCTCGGCGCCTCGCCGTGGCAGACCTTCCGATACGTCACATTTCCGATGATGCGCGGGGCGCTGGTCGCAGGTGCCATTCTGGCGTTCGCGCTGTCCTTCGACGAGATCGTGGTGACGACATTCACCGCCGGGCCGACGGTGCAGACACTGCCGATCTGGATCTTCGGAAACCTGTTCCGTCCGAACCAGGCTCCGGTCATCAACGTCGTCGCCGCCGCGCTGACGATCGTGGCGATCCTTCCCGTCTGGCTCGCTCAACGCTTCGGCGGCGATCCCGCGGCGACGCGGGTGTAGGGCGTCTACTGCGGCGGCTTCGGCTCCCATTGCCCGCTCAGCAGGATTCCGGCGGTGTAGTCCGACACCGCGGTCACCATTTTCTCCAGCACAACCGCGTCGAGACGGTCCGCAACCACCTTGCTGCCGAGATCGCGGTAGTCCTGCACCATCTGTCCGAGCTCGGCCATCTCTTCGGGTTTCGGAATGTAGTTGGGCCCGAAGCGCGACCTCACGCATTCCTGCAACGCGCGCACGACTTCGGTGGCCAATCCGTCGACGGTGTCCCGGGTTGCCTCGAAGATTCGCAGAACCGCGCGGACGTATTGCAGTTGATCGGATGTACGGGCCACGATCTCGCCGATCCTCCGGTCAACCAGTACGACTGCGCCGTCCTCCAGTCTTGCCAGCCCATGCTCGAGCAGCCTGTGCGCCTCGTCGCCGTCAGGATCGATATCGAGGGCCAGGGTGTCGTCCTTCGCCGGCTCTTCGGCCTGCTCCGTCCTTGGTCCGAGAACGGCGCGCTGTATCCCCAGGATGTCGGCCAGATCCGAACCTTGGCGCATGCTCGTGAAGAACTCAGCGATGTGCGCGGAGTTGAAACCCTTGCGGAGCAACTGGTTGATGGTTTTCAGCTGCGACAGGTGGTAGTCGTCGTAATACGCCGAACGCCCGACTCGTCGGGGCGGATCGAGTAAGCCGCGTTCCCGATACGCGCGGATATTGCGGGCACTGACGCCCGATACCCGGGCGAGGTCATCCAGCCGGTACTCAGCCAACGCGGCGCACCCCAGCACGGCATCGGGTGCGCGTTCGCTTGGCACCGCGACGATTCATGGACCTACTGTAACGGCAGTTGCGGGTTTGCGAGCGAAGAAATCATCACTCTTCCGCAGTTTGCTAGCAATTCTTCGCAAGGGTCACTATCTGCGAATATGACGCTTCATCGCGCCAACGCCTCGACGCCAGCAAGCAATCCCAGCCAACTAGTTTTTGGCGGCGTACGAGCGGCCGCGTGAGTGACCTCACCACAAAACGATTGGCATCGATGTGAGCAGGTGAGCGATGATCGACGTTGGCAGACATCAAGACAACGCGAGCGAAAGGTTCGGTGTGCGTCCCTGGATCGTGTGGGGCACCGGACTCCTCGCCTACATCGTCGCCGTTCTCGACCGCACCACCCTGGGTGTCTCTGGGCTCGACGCGGCCGATCGGTTCAGCGCCAGCCCCAGCCTGTTGTCGACGTTCGTGGTTTTGCAGGTCATCGTCTACGCGAGCGCGCAGGTCCCCGCCGGCCTGCTACTCGACCGGTTCGGCTCCAAAGCCTTGATCGCGGCGGGCGCCGCGCTGATGGCGTCGGGCCAGTTGGTACTGGCTTTCACCGAGTCGCTGCCGGCGGCCATCGCCGCGAGGGCCGTGGTCGGCCTCGGGGACGCCCTCACCTTTATCTCCGTGCTGCGGTTGGTGCCGCACTGGTTCACGCCCCGCCAGGTCCCGTTGGTCACGCAGTTGACCGGCATCTGCGGACAACTCGGCCAGGTGCTCTCAGCCGTGCCCTTCCTCGCCGTGCTGTCAGCGTCGGGCTGGACGGTCGCCTATGCGTCGGTCGCGGCGATCGGCGTGCTGTCGATGGTGTTGACCCTGGCGGTGGTCAAGAACACCCCGAACGGTGTTGTAGTCGAGGTCAAACCCACCTCCGTCACCGAGACGCTGGCCAGCATCAAAACGGTGTGGCTGCGGCCAGGAACCCGGCTGGGATTCTTCACCCACATGGGCACGCAGTTCTCCGTCACGGTGTTCGCCCTCATGTGGGGTGTTCCGTACCTCACGGTGGCCCAAGGCCTTTCGGCCGGCGCGGCCGGCACGCTGCTGACGATCTCGGTGGCCGCCGCCATCTCGGCCGGTGTGGTCATCGGCATCTTCACCGGCCGTCATCCGCACCGCAGATCCCGGCTGGTGCTGACCATCATCGGCAGCAACGCGCTGGTGTGGACGGTGGTGCTGGCCCTGCCCGGCCAAGCCCCGCTGTGGTTGTTGGTCGTGCTGATCGTCGTGATCTCGGTCGGCGGCCCAGGCTCGATGGTCGGCTTCGATTTCGCGCGGACCTTCAACACCAGCGCGACTCTCGGCACTGCGCAGGGCATGGTCAACATGGGCGGCTTCGTCGCGTCCCTGCTTGTCATGCAGGCGATGGGCCTGATCCTCGATGCGACCGGCCACTTCTCATTCGACTCGTTCCGGGTGGCCTGGACCGTGCAATACGGGGTATGGACGCTGGCGGTGCTCGGCATCTTGATCACCCGCCGTAAAGCACGCAGGCTGATGAAGTTGGAGCAAGAAAGAATGCTGCTGGAAGGTTTCGACGCCGCCACTGCGGCGCGGTAGCCCTACCGGTTGCGCGCCGACTCGCGCCGATTGGCCTTCTTGATGGCCGAGACGAGTTCGCCCTTGGTCATGGTCGTCCGGCCCGAAATATCCAGCCGCCGAGCGATTTCCAGAAGATGCTTCTTCGAAGCGTTGGCGTCGACACCTTCAGCGGAGCGGCCACTCGGGTTCGGCCCGCCGCTGCGTGCACGCGAATCGGACGGCCCCTTCTCGGATTTGGGTTCCCAGTGATCGCCCACCTTCTCGAAGCTGTG
>NZ_DASSCY010000036.1:0-3640 GCF_035697385.1 Mycobacterium sp.
CCGATCCCGACGGCGCCCTCGCGGACCTGGCGGGCGAGGTTCGGCGCGCCACCGGCATCGAGGATGGCGCCTTCCGCGGCCATGTGACCCTGGCCCGCGCGAGGCGGGGACCGGTCGACCTGCGCGCCTGGGTGCAGCACGCCGACGCGCCGGCTGGCGTCCTCGCCGTCGACCGCGTTCAGCTCATGCGAAGCCGCCTCGGGAGGGGCCCGGCGCGGTACGAGGTGCTCGAGTCGTTCGCGATGGGAGCTGCCGCCCGTGTCTGAGCGCGGACACCGGCTACGCCCGCCGTACATCGCGGTCATCGGCGATGGCGAGCCGCGCGGCCCGGATGCCCATCGGCTGCTCGAGTGGGCCGAGGAGATCGGCAGTCTCCTGGCGCGCGCCGGGGCCGTCGTGGTCACCGGCGGGCTGGGCGGCATCATGGAGGCGGCGTCTCGCGGAGCGGTCGCGGCCGGCGGCCACACCATCGGCATCCTGCCCGGCGCCGACCCCGATGAGGCGAACGACTACGTGCGCACGCCGATCGCGACCGGGCTCGGCGTGGTGCGGAACCTGGTGGTCGTCACGTCGTCCGATGCCGTCATCGCGGTCGGCGGGAAGCACGGCACGCTATCGGAGATCGGGCTCGCGCTGCGGATGGGACGCAGCGTCGTGACGCTCAGCTCGTGGCGAGTCGAGTCAGATCACCGCCTCGGCGGTCCCAGGGTTCACCGCAGTACCGACCCGCGTGAAGCCGTCACGCTGGCAACGGCCATCGCCCGCGATGGTCCTGATCACGGCTAGTCACTCGACCAACCCACGCTTCGGGAAGCTATAGAGCTGTCGTGGGTCGTACGGCATCTGGATCTCGCTGTTACCCACAATCTTCCACCGGTAGCTAATGATCTGGATCGACGCGATGTCGCCACCGACCGATCCGCTGCCATTGAGCGTGACCAACTGGTTTGCGGCATAGACAGTTCCGCCGATCGCCAGCGCCTGCGTTCCGCTACCAAGTGACAGCTCACACGCCAAGAGGGGACAGCTGCCGCGCCAGTCATGCCAGAGGAGCATGCCCTTGTAGGGGCACACAGTTGGATCGATTCCACACGCGTAGTCGCCGATGCCGAACGCTTGGAAGCGGATGCCCGATGTGAAGTTGATACCGTCTTGGCAGCGACCGCCAGGCTGTGCGTCGTAATCGGCATGACACTCATCGGCATAGCGCGGGTTGTCCGTATTGAACAACAACACCTGAGCTGTTGCCGGTGTCCCGTCACCTGAGATCGCCTCGATAATGCTTCCATTCTGAGTGATTCCGCCACCGGCGAAGATGTAGACGCCCGGCTCCAGCAGCAGGCGGTACTTATCGGTCGTGAGCTTCCAACCGCCGTAATAGACCCCCGGGTACAACGTCACGCATCGCACCGAAGCGTCATCGGCGCACGGCGTCCAGCCCCACGAAGCGCCTCCCGCGCCGCAGCCTGTACTCGTCGAGACATTCGTTTGGCCGCCGCCGATGCCGCAGAACGCACCGGGCATCGTTTCGTTGACCGCTGGGCCCTCGAGGTCCCCGAGCGGATCCCCGACGGGAACGGTGCCCTGATTGACGAGGTTCCCGTCGTCGGTCGTAATCGTCGCGCCGCCGTCTTCGGCGCAGTCGCCATAGGTGTAGACCGCGGGTGCATCCAGACTCGACGATCCGGCAACCTTCAACGCGCCGGTGCCACCTCCGCACGCGGCCAGGCCCGCTGGATTGACCGGGCCATCGCAGTCGGAATTGATCTGGACGAATCCTCCTGCGAACGGCAGGCCAGTGTCAGGGTCGACTAGCGGAACAATCGACACCTTCGCGCCCGAGCTCGGTCCGCCATTTCCTTGGATCTTCCCCGCCTCGCATCCATGCGGATCCAGCGCGTGCAGGGAGCTCGAATACGAGTTCTCCGTTGTGTTAGCCGCAACTGCCGCAGTCGTCACGACGGCCTCGTCGCTTCCGAAGATGCGTCCGAAGAACGTCGGGTGGCTCGCCCGTATGGTGACCTGTACATGGCCGGTCATTCCTACGTAGTCACCGGACTTAGGAGGGCTGGAGACCTGCAGATCGCCATTGGTGAACGCCGCGTTGCAGCCAAGGTCGCTTTCGAAGAAGCCATTCTGCTGCGCGTAGAAGCACGCATCCGCCTTCATGGCGGGCATGTCGACCATCGCGTCCCCGGTCACGGGATCCCGCAACCATCGTGCGGCGGCGATGGCAGCGGGATCGGCGGCATTCTGCTCCTGTCGCCGCAGCATCCAGGAGAATCCGAGGTCAATGGCCAGTGCCATGACTCCCATGAGGACGATCAGGGATGCCGCGACCAGGATTACGATCTGTCCGCGCTCAGAGTCGTCGGTTCGTCTCATGAGGACACCATCACTGCTGCCGCTGAATGGGTTCACTGACGACACCGCGCAGGGTGATCGTCTCCGGGAGAAGGAGAAAACCGGCGAGCGGCGGTGTCCAGACGTAGCATGCAAACGCGGTGACCTGGTTGGCGACGGTTCTGCCCTGAGCTTCTGACAGGTTGCTCGCCGTATCGGTCGTGCGGGTATAGAGGTCAGTTGCGCAGGGGATGGAGTCGGTCTGTGCCGCCGGATCCTGACCGTCAATCGTGCACCCAGCCCACGTGGTGGAGATCCCGGCAACGGTGTCCGGCGGTGGGGCGTCGTAGGCACCGGTCGCGTCGTCTACGTATCCGGACCAGCAGGCCACGATCACAACCGCCTCGCTCGGTAGCCCGAATATCTTCGACCGTCCCGCGTCCGTCATGTTTCCCCAGGGGTCGGGTGAGCCATCCGATGCGAGGTCCTCCGGGGAATCGCAGCGGAAATAGCCGTCGCCGGGTTTCGGCATGGGATCCTTCTTCGATACGGTCGGGCACTGCGCTGTCGCGCTATGGATCGCAGCGAACCGAGCAGCTTCCCGGGCGGCATTCGTGACCTGCTGGGTGTAGAAGACGCCAAGGCCAAACGTGATGATTCCGGTGAGAGCAGCAATGGCCAATGGCAGCACGAGGGCCAGTTCGACCAGCGTCTGTCCTCGGCGGGTGCGACTCGAGACCGTTCGACTCATCAGTAATCACCCGCCACGAACTCGCGGCCGCGTTGCAGCCAGATATCCCCGACGGAGATCCCGGCGCCGAAAGGCAACGACATATGAAGATTGAGAAGCGTGGTGAACCTGTAGCAGGTGCGCACTTCGACATATGGAAGCGCGGCGGCGGCGCCATTCGTCGGTGCAATGCTTGCTGGGCTAGCGACCACACTCCAGCCATTGATACTTGAGCATGAAGTCGGGACGCTCACCTGCGCCGATCCACAGCCAGTGTCGGCGGCGGCCGTATCGTGGACGCAGACGGCCGCAATTGGCATCGTGCACTGTCCCGCACCGTCCACGGCATGATTTGGCAGCACGTCAGCCTCACGGCACACCTCCTTCAGCGCGAGGCTATGGAGGTGCGCGTAGTCCGCAGTGCTGAGCGTTCCCTTGTTTCGGACCATTTGCGTGTATTCCTGCGCTGCCGCCTCGGCGGCGTTTCGAGCGGCCGCTTCGATGGTGATTCCCGCCTGGAAGACGCGGCCAAAGTCCGCGACGCCGAGAAGAAGAACGATCAACATC
>NZ_DASSCY010000037.1:0-7444 GCF_035697385.1 Mycobacterium sp.
TCGTTGGTGTCGGTTCCGGTGGCTGTGGCGCAGCCTGCTGCTGGGCCGGGGCAGGGTGCGCACATCACTGGTGTGGAGCATGTCAATGAGCGTTGGGACAAGGTGTCGGTGTTTTCGCCGTCGATGAACAAGGTGATCGTCAACGATGTGTTCAAGGCTCCCAAGTCGGGTGCGCCGACGTTTTATCTGTTGCCCGGTATCGATGGCGGGGACAATCTGGATCCGGGCGGCAACTGGGCCCCGGGTACCAAGAGCTGGTTCGGGATGACCGATATTGCGGGGTTTTTCGCCGACAAGAACGTCAATGTGGTCTCGCCGTTGGGTGGGGCGTTTAGCTGGTACACCAACTGGGTGGGGGATCCGGGCAAGCAGTACCAGACCTACATGACTCAGGAGCTGCCGCCGTTGATCAACACCGAGTACGACACCAACGGCCGCAACGCGGTCGGCGGACTGTCGAGCACCGGGGGTACCGCGATCGATTACGCGGTGCAGGCGCCGGGGATGTATCGGGCGGTGGGTTCCTACAGTGGCCTGCTCAACCCGGCCGATCAACCCCAGCAGGTGAGCATGTCGCTGATGGGTGGCGGGGCCAGCGCCGAGGCGATGTGGGGCCCGCCGGGCGGACCGACGTGGGTGGCCCATGACCCGTCGAAGAACGTCGCCAAGCTGAGCGGGGTGGCGGTCTATGCCGCGGCCTCGGCCAGCGGTGGGGTCGGTGCGGTGGATCGGCTGCCCGAGGGCTTTGGCCCCAACATCACCGGCGGGCTCATCGAGCGCATCGTGGCCGACAGCACCCGGGTGTTCGCCGACGCCGCCGCTGCAGCCGGGGTACCCATCACCTACGTCGTACGGCCCGAGGGCTCCCACACCTGGGGACTGTTCGAATCCGAAATGCAGGAATCCTGGAACACCACCATCGGACCAGCCCTAGGCGCCTAGCAGCGCGGGGCGTTAGTCCGCCGTTCGTCGGTGATGCTTCGTCTTGCCGAGTGTGCATGAAGCGCTGTGACTGTGCGGTCACTGCGTCGAGTGTGTCCCCACCGGGCGTATGCTCGACAAATCGTGCAGCGCAGGCACACTCGATGCGGCCATCGCACACGAAACTGCCGCAAACTATCGTCGCCGGAGGTTAAGGTGGCGCGACGTTGCCGACCGGTTGATGGGGAGCGCTGTGACGGGAAAGCTGTTCGCGCGCTACCGGTTCGCGGGCCCAAGCGATGACCTGACGCGGCGGCACTGATGCTCGTCACGTCGACCGAACCGGCCGAGCGTCGCGCAGAACACCGACAAGCCAAGGACTTTCACCTGGTTCGGTATCAGCCATGCGTTTGAGCGAGCCGCGAAGCCTGCGGCTAACCGCCCGTTCGCTCGAACACGTCCTCGAAGTCCCCACCGCCGGCGCAATCGCTTCCCGCCGCGACAGTTTGTTTGCCCCGGCCAGTGAGCACCGCGATGGGATCATCCAATTGCGGGGGCATCGGGTACTCCGCGGTGATGGTGATTTGCGCTGTGCCACCGGCTGGGCACTGCGTAGTGCCCTGTTCGTTGCGCGTCCACATGTCGTCGGCGAACATCAATGTGACGACCCCATCGGGACCGTGGAACAAGCTCATGCACTTGTCGCCGATGCGAAGACAGTACGTATCGGCGGTGAGGATGTTTCCGCGAACGACGTTGCCGCTCGTGAACGTTGTGGTCTGGCGATAGCGGCCTCGAAGCCCGTCGGCAGTGGTTACCGACCGTGGCGGTAGGACCGCTGGATCCGGAACTTTGTTCACGTCAGGATCGCCGGTGCGGGTGAACTTCACAGTGCGTTTGGCGGCGCACGCACCGTTGGTGGAGGCCCGAACGGTCTCGCCGGCGAGTGTGCCGTCGGGCTGCGGCTCAAGCGTGAACACCACCCAGAGCTCTGCGGGCGTGTCGCCGCATTGCGCTGAGGCGAGGCCGACCGCAACCCAGCTGCCGCCCAACTGATCGAATGTCAGGTTAGACAAAAGGGAAGTGCCGCTGCCACTGACGTTCGCCGCCGTCGCCACGCAACCGCTGGCACCACATGTCGAACGGACGCCCCAGCTGCTCGTCGTCGCAGGCGCATTCGGGACCGGCTTGTCTTCGAGATCCGTCCCCGGTCCGTAGTCAGCTCGGTACGTGCCGGTGAAGTCGACCCCACCTACAGCCGCGGTGGGCGGTGCGGCACCTGCGGGCTCGTCGCGCGAAGTGAGCTGCACGACAGCGACCACACCTCCCGCGACGACAAGAGTCACGATGAACACCAGCGCGCCGATGAGGACACCGTGGCGCCGCCCTTGAGGCTTCGCGGTGGGTGGCGCTGTTGGCATATGCAGATTGGGGACGCTCAACTGCGTGGGCGCCAAATGTGACGCGCCGCTATCCCCGGGCCGTGATTGGATCCACGCTTGTTGAGACCAAGGCGGCAAGCTTGGGTTGCTCGCGCTCACCGGGGCCGGCGGCGTCAGTCGATTGGCGTCGAGCCGGCCCGGTTCAGTGATGACTTGCTTTGCGGCGGCGGCCAAATCGACGGTGGTGGGGTAGCGATCCGCGGGCTGCTTGGCCAGGCCGATCGCGATCACTTCGTCCAACTCCGCGGGGACGGAGCCGCTTTCCTCGGACGGTCGGGGCGGGGGAGTGAATATGTGGCCGACGGCGATTTGTTCAAGTGTGTCGCCGGGGAACGGGCGACGACCGGTAAGGCATTCGTAGAACACGCAGGCGAGGGCGTAGATGTCGGAGCTGGGGTGCACCTCACCGGTGTTGAAGCGTTCGGGAGCCATGTACGCCCACGTGCCGATCGCGGCCCCAGTTGCGGTGACGCCGGTGTCTTCGGCCCTGCGGGCGATTCCGAAGTCGATGAGATACGCGAAGTCGTTCTCGGCGATCAGGATGTTGGACGGTTTGACGTCGCGGTGCACCAGTCCCGCTCGATGGGCGTTGTGCAGAGCTGAGGCGATCTGATCGATAATCGACACCGCGCGTTGGGGGTCCAGCGGACCGGCGTCGATCAGGGTCTGCAGGTCGGTGCCGTTGATCAGACGCATGGTGACGAACAGCCGTCCGTCGATCTCGCCGACATCGTGGATCGGTACGACGTTGGGATGGTCCAGGCGTGCCGCGGCGCGGGCCTCGCGCTGAAACCGCTTCTCGAAGTCGGGGTCTTGGGTTAGGTGCGGTAGCAGCATCTTCAACGCCACAACACGGTCGATCGCGCTGTCATAGGCGCGCCAAACCTCGCCCATCCCGCCGCGGCCCAGCAACTCGATCAGCCGGTAGCGTCCGAATGGCGTGCCTTCCACCGGCTTACGATAACGGCCAGTCGCCGATCTGTGGCGCAATAGCAGGTCGGTGGAACTTGATACTCGGTTCAGGGAGTGCATGCGGCCGGCGAAGGTCCGCCGGCGCCTCCACCGCCGCCGTGCATACCATTCATCAGTTGCTTGCCTGGGTTGACGCACCCCTGACCGCAGCCGCGGCTAATTACCTACCGACACGCTCGCGGTGCTTGCATCCCGGCCAACAGCAGGGCCGGCGCTGACCCTCCTCCAACTCTTCCTGAGTGCGGCGGATTCGGCGCTTTCGAGTCATCTCTTGCTTGGCATCCTCGACCCAACAAATGAACTCGTTGCGCGCCAAGGGCGTGATGTCCTTCCACGCAGCGAGTGCCGTGCCGTTGGCAATCAGCGCCTCGCGCAGATCGGGAGGCAGCTTGTGCACCACGCCGCCGGGCACTCGCTGGGTGCTCATGCGGCCAGGTTAACTCAGCGCTAGGCCTGCGCTGCGTCTCTACTGCCCGTAGAGCCTTGCGACATCGGGAGAGTCCAGCCAGCCCGAATAGGTCGGGCTCTTGGGCCATCCGTCGGGAGAATTCTGCCACTCTTCCTTGCGCCCCCATGGCAGGACGTCGATCAACGCGAAGGTATGCGCGAGTTGTTCGACGCCGCGGCCGGTGGTGTGCCAGGTGCGGTAAACCGTGTTGCCGTCACGCAGAAAGACGTTGAGCGCAAAGCCTTCGCCTGGCCCCGCGCCGACATCGGCGGCGAACGAGCTCTCCGACGAGGAGTACCAGTCCATCTTGTTGCCCACCTTGGCCTTATACGCCAGCGCCTCCTCGATCGAACCGTGCGTCACGATGACGAAGCGGGCGTCATAGTTGTCGAGGAAACCCAACCGGGTGAACTGCGACGTGAAGCTGGTGCACCCACCGCACTGCCAGTCCTCGCCGGGGTTCCACATGTGGTTGTAGACGATGAGCTGGGACCGGCCGTCGAACACGTCGGCCAGGCGGATCGGGCCGCTTCCGCCGATCAGGGTGTAGTCAGGCATTTCCACCATGGGAAGTCGGCGGCGCTGCGCAGCGATGGCGTCGAGTTCCCGGGTGGCAGCCTTTTCCCTGATCCGCAACTCATCGAGGGCTGCTTGCCAGGTCGGCAGGTCTACTACAGGCGGCTTCGCGGTAATGGGAGTGGTCATCGGTCCTCTTCGCGATCGAGAGCATCGTTTGATGTGTGGACTCCGTCGACGGCCAATATTCATCGGTCCGCGGCGGTTCGGCCCGCCCGTCGGCTGCTGACTGGCCGATGACTCTTGCGTGCTCGCAGTGTCTATACGGGGTACAAGGTGCCGGTCCGGCACGACATGTTGGCAGCAGAAGAAAGCGTACCCATGGTCATCGTTGCAGGACATATCACCGTCGAGCCCCAGCAGCGCCAGTCCTACCTCGCCGGCTGCGTGGGCGTCGTCGACCAGGCGCGCCGGGCAGACGGCTGCCTCGACTTCGCCATCACAGCCGACCTGATCGACCCCGGCCGCATCAACATCTTCGAGCGCTGGCACTCACAAGCGGCCGTCGAAGCCTTCCGCAGCAGCGGCCCCAGCGACGAGCAGGGCGCGGCAATGCTCTCGGCGTCGGTCTCCGAGTACGAGGTCGCGGACGTGCGGCCTTTGTTCGGGGAAAGCACGGACTGACCCTGCAGCGCGTCGTGAAGGTGGGGCAATTAGCCCCGGTTGGTTCGCGTAAGGTGGTTATGCCTGCTAAGTATTCGATTCGGTATCAACGCTGGAGTCATGCGCATGACCTTGATCAAGACCATCCTGCCTACGGTCGCAGTCGCGAGCGGGCTCACCGCAGCGATTTTGGGCCTGGGGACTGCTCTGGCGAGCGCCGAACCGGCTCCGCCGCCACCGGCGCCCGTCCAAGGCGAACTGCCGCCGAACTGGGCGCCGCCGAAGCCGGCCGAGTCGTGGCAAGGACAGCCGGTGGTGTGGTACTCGGGCTGGGGCGGACGCTGGGGGGTTTGGATCAACGGCGGGTTCATCCCGCTGACGTCAAATCCTGTCACCGGTGGGGGTTAGTCCCTGCCTTGCCGCCTGGGGTTCTGGCGCAGAATGCGTGAGTTCCGGTGCTACCCACGGCCTTTCGGGTCTGCGGCTCAAATTGTCGCAGCTCAATTCGAGGCGTCGAGGATCTTGATCGCGAAGACGAGGGAGTCACCCGGCTGGATTCCAGCAGCGGGCTGACCTTCGGGGTAGCCGTCGGCAGAGGTCATTGCGACGGCGACCGTGGATCCGACCTTCTGTCCGGCGATGGCCTTCTGGAAGCCTGGCACGACGCCGTCGAGCGGGAAGTCGACCGGCGCGCCCCGTTCGTAGCTGCTGTCAAACACAGTGCCGTCACGTCCATTGACACCCATGTAGCAGACGAAAACCGTGGCAGTATCTGCGACCACCGGTCCGTCACCGGCCCGCAGTGTGTGTACCTGAGTCTCGGTCACGCTGAACGGTGCACTCACGTTGACGATTGGCGCCGTGGTCTCAGTGGATCCGGTGACCGCGACGCTGCCGGTGGTCCCAGGCAGCGTCCACTCGGGCGTACCGCCATTCTCCGGCGGTGCCGTTGGGCATGCGCTCGCTTCGGTTGCCGTTTCCACGATGGAGGGCGGCGTGAACAGGTCCGAGACGGGGGATGAGCTTGCCGGTGACGCTTCCGTATCGGAGCCGCAAGCGGCGAGCGTCAGGACTAAAGACGCAGCACAGGCCACGAGCGCGACGGAAGAAGACACACGAGAGGAGTTCACGGCCGTCAGGCTACAGCCGTACTACGCAGCGCTCGCCAGTAGCCCTGTGATGTGAGCGATGGATCCACGGCGGTCTGCGTTAGGTTCAGACGGTGTGAGCGGCGATCGTCTTATTCGAGAAATCCACGATCTGCACGACGATTTGGGGCAGTGGCTCGGTTCGAAAGCCGCGCAGGAGGTCTTCACACGGATTGTCGAGCAACACCATCCGGACTTCTCGATGGTCGCTGTCGATGGGGGAGTCGTGCCGCTTGCGCAGTTGACGGAGGGGCTGCGTGTGGCACGCAACGCTGCGCCGCGGCTGAGGATCCAGGTTGTCGAGATTGAAGTGCTGGTTGCCGGGACGGAATATGCCGCAGCGCGGTTTCGGGAGCGGCACAGCGGCGAAAGTCTCTTGGAGGAGCGATTGACGAAGCGTTGAGCCGGACCATGGCGGACACGCTGGAACTGGTCGCCGGTGAGTACGACGGCGACAAGTCGTCCTTATCCTGAGCCTCCGACGTCCAGAGCCCCGATCGGCGCTGTTGCGAAACAACTTGGCCTACACCGGATTATCCGCCGTAAGCGGGATCCACCTTGACCAGCTCAATTGTGTTGGCTACTCGCGCTCGAGCCTACGAAGGCCGCGCAAGAATGAGGCAAGCTGATCGGAGACGCCCGCCCATCCGCTTTGGTATTCGTCGAAAGTGTCTGGGGGCAGCAGCGAATGCTCGATGGTCATGAGCGTCTGATCGTCGCCGCGTGGCTCGAAGGCAACGTTGACGACGCTGACCGCCGTCGGGTCCGGCCAATCCGAGGCGCTCCACGTGAAGCGCAGCCTGCGCGGGCGATCGATCGACAAGAACCGTCCGGTGATCAGAACACGCGTGCCTAAATCGTCGATATCGAAGCGCACGGTCCCCCCGACGCGGGGCTCAATGGTGAGAGCGACCACCCGGACGGGACGCGGACACATCCACTCCGTCAACGACTCTGGATCGAGCCACTCGTCGAATACCACTTCTGGCGCGGCGGGCATCACGCGCTGCACCCTGGCAACCGGGGCATCGTTCATTGCCAACGTCGCTTCCGGCGCAGCCGCGCCGCCGGAGCGTCCGCACGATCCAACACCTGATCTTCAACCATCATGTTGACTATAGAGGGGAGTCATGATGAGCTGGTGAGGCGATATTCAACTGCGATGTTGAACGTTGTTTCTGCGACGATGCGGAAGGAGAACCCATGAAAACACCCCCGATTGTGTCGGCGAAACAGTGGGAGATTGAGCGCCAGAACATGCTGGTGAGAGAAAAGGAGCATCAGCGTGCCCGCGACGCGCTGGCCGCGCAGCGCCGCCGGATGCCGTGGATGGC
>NZ_DASSCY010000038.1:0-4047 GCF_035697385.1 Mycobacterium sp.
GACGGAAGCGGCTCAGCCCGGAACCCTTCGATCCCGAAACGCCCCGCGGTGGGCCGTAACCGCGCTGGCCCGGTGGCGGCGGGGGATGCTCTTCCATCCCTTTATCGTGGACCCGCTCAGCCGACAGCCTCGTGTGGCTGGCCAAAACTGCTAAATCGTCGTCGCCTTTGAGTGACGTGGACGCTCGCATGCGGGTGGAAACCACCAGTAATAGGCTCTGAGCTGCGAAAAAATGGTGCCCCCGGCAGGATTCGAACCTGCGGCCTTCTGCTCCGGAGGCAGACGCTCTATCCCCTGAGCTACGGGGGCGCACGATAAAAACACTGCGCCAATGGGCTCCGACAGCCTAACGCATCCGAGCGACCGCCTGCCGCTAGTGCTGGTACCCGTCGCTGCGCTGTCCCCCCGCAAGCGGGTGGTAGCCCCAGCGCCGGATATCGATTCGGGGCGTGACCACCCCAGACCATAGGATGGACCCTCGTGACCCCCGCCGACCTGGCCGAGCTGCTCAAGACCACCGCCGCCGCGGTGCTGGCCGAGCACGGCCTCGACACCGCGGCACTTCCAGCCACGGTCACCGTAGAGCGTCCGCGCAATCCCGACCATGGCGACTACGCCACCAACCTGGCGCTGCAGCTGGGCAAGAAGGTCGGCGCCAACCCGCGTGAGCTGGCCGGATGGCTCGCCTCGGCGCTCGCCGATCAAGACGGCATTTCCTCGGCCGACGTCGCCGGTCCCGGTTTCGTCAACCTGCGCATCGAGGCCTCGGCCCAGGGCGTCATCGTCAACAACGTCATCGACGCCGGCGCCAACTACGGCCACTCCGACGAGTTCAAGGGCCACAGTGTCAACCTCGAGTTCGTCTCCGCCAACCCGACCGGGCCTATTCACATCGGCGGCACCCGCTGGGCCGCCGTCGGCGACGCGCTCGGCCGACTGCTGGCCACCCAGGGTGCCGAGGTCGTTCGCGAGTACTACTTCAACGACCACGGAGCCCAGATCGACCGGTTCACCAACTCGTTGATCGCCGCCGCCAAGGGCGAACCCACCCCCGAGGACGGCTACGCCGGCGACTACATCGCCGACATCGCCGCCCAGGTGCTCGCCAAGGATGCCGACGCGCTCAGCCTGCCCGACGACGAGATGCGCGAGACGTTCCGCGCCATCGGCGTCGACCTGATGTTCACCCACATCAAGCAGTCGCTGCACGACTTCGGCACCGACTTCGACGTGTACACCCACGAAGACTCGATGCACAGCTCCGGGCGGGTCCAGCAGGCCATCGCCAAGCTTCGCGAGGCCGGCACCATCTACGAGAGCGACGGCGCAGTCTGGTTGCGCACCACCGACTTTGGCGACGATAAGGACCGCGTCGTCATCAAGAGCGACGGTGCCCCTGCGTACGTCGCCGCCGACATCGCCTACTACCTGGACAAGCGCGAGCGCGGATTCGACCTGTGCATCTACATGCTCGGCGCCGACCACCACGGCTACATCTCCCGGCTCAAAGCCATCGCCGCCGCCCTCGGTGAGGACCCCGCCACCGTCGAGGTGCTCATCGGCCAGATGGTCAACCTGGTCCGCGACGGAGTTCCCGTCCGGATGAGCAAGCGCGCCGGAACCGTCATCACCCTCGACGACCTGGTCGAGGCCATCGGTGTCGACGCCGCCCGGTACTCCCTGATCCGCTCCTCGGTCGACACGCCCATCGACATCGACCTCGCACTCTGGTCGTCGGCGTCCAATGAAAACCCGGTCTACTACGTGCAATACGCGCACGCGCGGCTTTCGGCACTGGCCCGCAACGCCGCTGAACTTGGCGTCAAACCAGCCACCGACCATCTCGAGTTGCTCACGCACGACAAGGAGGGCACGCTGATCCGCAACGTCGGCGAGTTCCCGCGTGTCCTCAAAACCGCTGCGGCCCTTCGCGAACCGCACCGCATCTCCCGCTACCTCGAGGATCTCGCCGGCGACTATCACCGCTTCTACGACTCCTGCCGCGTGCTGCCGCAGGGCGACGAAGCCCCCAACGACCTGCACGCCGCGCGCCTGGCACTGTGCCAGGCCACCCGCCAGGTCATCGCCAACGGCCTGGCCATCCTCGGCGTCACCGCACCGGAGCGGATGTGAACGCCCACCCCGCCGGACCGAGGCACGCTGAGGAAATTCACCACGGCGGCGCTCCGCCCCGCCCGCAGTCGATACAAGAGGTGCTTAAGCTCGCCCCGAATGTCTGGCCGCGCAGCACCGTTCGCGGCGACAACGGTGTCGTGTCTATCGGGGGAGTGGCCGTCACCGACATCGCCGCCGAATTCGGCACCCCGGTTTTCGTGATCGACGAGGACGACTTCCGTTCGCGCTGCCGCGAGATCGCTGCGGCGTTCGGCGGCGGTGACCACGTGCGCTACGCCGCCAAGGCGTTCCTGTGCACCGAGGTAGCGCGCTGGATACACGAAGAAGGCCTCGCGCTGGACGTGGCCAGCGGCGGTGAGCTCGCCGTTGCCTTGCACGCCGGCTTCCCTGCGGAGCGAATCGCCTTGCACGGCAACAACAAATCGGTCGACGAGCTGACGATGGCGGTGAAGGCCGGCGTGGGCCACATCGTCCTCGACTCGATGATCGAGATCGAGCGCCTCGACGAGATCGCCGGTGCCGCCGGTGTCGTGCAGGACGTGCTCGTCCGCGTGACCGTCGGCGTCGAGGCTCACACCCACGAATTCATCTCCACCGCGCACGAGGACCAGAAGTTCGGCCTGTCACTAGCCAGCGGCGCGGCGATGGATGCGGTGCGCCGGGTGTTCGCCGCCGATCATCTGCGCCTGGTCGGCCTGCACAGCCACATCGGCTCGCAGATCTTCGACGTCGCCGGCTTCGAGATCGCCGCCCACCGGGTCATCGGCCTGCTGCGCGAGGTGGTCACCGAGTTCGGCGTCGACAAGACGAGCCAGATCGCCACCGTCGACCTCGGTGGGGGACTTGGTATTTCCTATCTGCCGCACGACGATCCACCGCCGGTGGAGGATCTGGCCGCCAAACTCGGCGCGATCGTCCAGCACGAGTCAGCGGCGGTCGGCCTGCCCGCACCCCGACTTGTCGTCGAGCCCGGCCGCGCGATCGCCGGCCCCGGCACCATCACGCTGTATCAGGTTGGCACCGTCAAAGACGTCGCCGTCAGTCCGACCGCGCACCGCCGCTACGTCAGCGTCGACGGCGGAATGAGCGACAACATCCGCACGTCGCTGTACGGCGCCGAGTACGACGCCCGCCTGATTTCCCGCGGCAGCGACGCGCCGCCCACGCTCGGCCGTATCGTCGGAAAGCATTGCGAGAGCGGCGATATCGTCGTTCGCGATGCGTGGGTGCCCGACGATGTCAAGCCCGGTGACCTGTTGGGAGTCGCGGCCACCGGTGCGTATTGCTACTCCATGTCGAGCCGTTACAACCTGATCGGCCGCCCCGCCGTGGTGGCCGTGCGCGACGGGCAAGCCCGCCTGATTCTGCGCCGGGAGACGGTCGACGATCTATTGAGTCTGGAAGTGAGGTAATCCATGAGCACAGCTGAGAAGCCCATCGGCGTAGCGGTATTGGGGCTGGGAAACGTCGGCAGCCAGGTGGTCCGCATCATCGAGGAGAGCGCCGGTGACCTGACGGCCCGCATCGGCGCCCCGCTGGTGTTGCGCGGTGTCGGTGTGCGGCGAGTCGCCGATGACCGCGGCGTGCCGATCGAGTTGCTTACCGACAACATCGAGGAGCTGGTGTCCCGGGACGACGTCGACATCGTCGTCGAACTGATGGGACCGGTCGAGCCTGCACGCAAGGCCATTCTGTCGGCTCTCGAACAGGGCAAGTCCGTCGTCACCGCCAACAAGGCGCTGATGGCCGTGTCCACCGGTGAACTGGCGCAGGCCGCCGAACACGCCCACGTCGACCTATATTTCGAGGCCGCGGTGGCCGGCGCCATCCCGGTGATCCGGCCGCTCACCCAGTCGCTCGCCGGCGACACGGTGCTGCGCGTCGCCGGCATCGTCAACGGCACCACCAACT
>NZ_DASSCY010000039.1:0-13215 GCF_035697385.1 Mycobacterium sp.
GCATCAGCCGAACCAGGCCGGGGCGCTGGTGTTCCTTGCTCGGTGGCCGGGTGAACCACAGTGCGGCGCCGATCAACCCGCCCGCGGCAGCGGCGGTCAACGGCACAGCCACTCCCCTGATACCCGCCTCGACGAAGAGGCTTTCCATGGGGCGCTTGCTCACCACACCCGAACCGAACTGCGGGGCGAGCCGGGTCAGAGTGGCCGCCGCCGTGAAAGCCAGCGCACCCAGCGCGCCAATCATGAATCCTTCCAACGCTTCTCGCGTGGGTGGACGCAGCAGCCGCACGATCACTACGGGCATCAGCATCAGGATCACTCCGCCGAGCGGGATGCCGATCCCGTCGCGCATCATGCGGGCACCCACGATGCCGCTGCCGAGCGCGATGCCGTAGGAGCGCGCGACCGCGGCACCGGTGAGCAGCACCCAGCCGACGGCCAGCCCGATACCCAGCGCCGCGGTGAGCACCCAAGTGCCAAGCGGCACATCGTGAAACGCGTCGGACTCGCGGAGATAGATGAGAAACAGCAGCGGCAAGCCCAGGGCGGACACCGTGATCAGCGCCGCCGGTAACCGCAGCAGCGTGAAGGCCACTAGCGCCAGCAGCACAACCAGAAGTCCGAGCCGGAACGCCGTCCGAGACCGCGACGGCAGGTGCGGGAACAACGAACTCGTCAACGACGGCTGTAGCAGGTGCTCCCCCGGCGCGGCGCCGAAGTCCCTGATGCGCAGCCAATCTGGCCCTTCCCCGCGTCGCGGCGTCAGATGACAGCCGCAGAGCCCGCAGTACTCCCCTGCGGGAACGTCGGTCTGACAGACCCGGCATTCCGCGGTCGGGACAGTCTCGTTCGATTCGGGTCCGGTGCTCATGGCGTTGCCCTTTGGAAGATGAGCAGGTCGCGGACGAGGTTGTCGACGTCCGGTGTGCCCAGCCCGGTGGCCAGGTCGTAGCCGGGGCCGGCGTCGGCGACGGCGTTGCCGCCCAAGGTGATGTCACGGAACGCAGGCAGCGGCGCTCCTGCGGCGATGCGATACAGCAGCGGGTTGAGGTCGCCGAGCGCCCGTCCTCCGTTGGAGAGCAGGTACTGATTCATCATCGCGGCAAGGCCGGCCCAGATCGGGGCCGACTGGGAGGTGCCACCGCCAACCGCCTGCTGGCCCTTGAAGATGATCCGCACACCGGTGAACGGGTCCGCGACCGCTGAGACGTCCGGGGTCAGCCGGCGCGACGGGTCCTGGTCGGGCAGCACCTCACGCTGCCAAACGGGGCGGTCGAACAGCGAGGACACTCCACCGCCGGTGCCGATGGACAATGGCACGTCAAACCACGCCTGTTCCGCCAGCCACACACCGTTCGCGTCGGTCGACAGCGTGGTGCCGCCGACGTCGACCATCTCGGGCAGCGATGCGACGGAATCCAGTCCGATGTCGGACTGCCCCGGCGGGGACGACCAATCGTCGCCGCCTTTGCATTCCAGGCCGGCAAGGTCACCGCTCGCGTTGAACGCCGTAGTGCCGTGCGACAGAGCTGTCGCGAGCGCCGACCGCACCGGTGCGAGGTCGGCTTCCGTCAGCAGCTTGTCGCAGCCCCAGCCGATCGAGAAGCTCCACACCGCACCGGGAAACTCCCTGTCGGCCGACGCGAACATCTGCCCGATCTTCTCGAAGGCGCCGTCGCCCTCGACCGTCGGCCGGGCGTTGATGACGACCTTGCGCGCGTCGGGCGCGATGGCGTGGGCCACTTCGAGATCCATCGTGGTCTCACCGCGTGGCTCGCCGGCCTGACCGCCGACCACGGTCGGGGTGAACTGCGGCAGCCCGTAAGTGCTGGCGAACGTATCGAGGTCGGCCTGATCGAACCCGTCGAAGGCGAAGAACACGATCGTGGTGCCCTTGCCCGTGAAACCCGAAGCGGCCAACTGGCCGGCGTTGTAGGTGTTGAGCAGCGCGCTCGGGGTCAGCCCTTTGTCAGGCACATCCAACGGGAAGAAGTCGGGCCGCGACATGCCGTGTGGCGTATAGCCCAGAATCCGGCCCAGCTCTGCGACCTCGCCGTGCAGCGGCTCTGGTATCGAAGGCTGTTGCGGCGACGCGTAGAACTCCTGGCCGCGCTGGCCCCGGTAGTCGTGCACGTCCACACCGAAAGCCTGGGCCAGGTTCTCGGCGGCGCCTTCGACGATGGCCCACCGCTCGCCGGGCTGCCAGCGCACCGCCAACCCGTTGCCGTCGGCCCAGCCGAACAGGGCGTCCGGCCGTTGCGAGTCGTGCAGCGCCGCGGTCAGCTGGGTGTCGGCGCGGTGCGACGGACCGAGATCGGTCGAACTCGCCAACAGGTACGCGTACGGGCCGCCGATAGCACCGGCGCTGTCGACTGCCGAGGGTCGAAGGTCGGAGACGAGCACCAACACCCCGGCCGCAATCAGCGCCAGCACACCCACATGCCGGACAACCACGGACGCCAGAGTACGTCCGAGTAAGACTGTCGCGGTTTTAGTTATCGCCAGGGATGGCCGTCGGCGCCGGCGGCGCGTGCACCGTCGGGGAGAACGGGTTCGGCTGGCCGGGATCGATGCGCGGCGCCTTTTCGGTCGGCTCGACCGGCGGCGGCGCCGTGGTCGTCGTCGTTGTGGTGGTCGTTGTCGTCGTGGTGGTCTCCTCGGGCGCCGGTTCTTCTTCCTGCGCACAAGCGCTCAACACGCCCATGGAAACAATCGCCGCCACCCCGGCGGTAGCAGCGAGACGGCGACCCGTTCGGCCTGACCTCATTTTGCAGTCCTATCTATCCCGACCTTTACCAGCGGCTTTCCAAGATCGCCCCGGCGATCGGAACTCTAATCGAATGTCCTAACACCCGCACTGTGATTGCCAACCCGCTTTGTCACACCAGCGGCCCTGCACCGGGACCGGCATACGTGCGGGTGATGGTGGGCTCGTTGTACCCGGCATTGTCTACGGCCAGCCGCACCGCGCCGGTGATCGCCTCGACCTTTTCAGCGGCGGACAGCGCGATCACGCAGCCGCCAAAGCCGCCGCCGGTCATCCTGGCCCCGAGCGCACCCGCGGACACCGCGGTGTCGGCGATCAGATCGATGTGGTCCGTGGTGATCTCGAAGTCGTCGCGCATGGATGCCTGCGAGGCGCTCAGAATCTCGCCCACCGTGGCGAAGTCGGAATCTTCCAGCGCGGCAACCACTTCCAGCACTCGCTGGTTGTCGGTCAGGATGTGGCGGGCGCGTCGTGCATCGACAGGATCGGTGACACCCTCGAGGACCGTGACGCCACGGTCCTGCACCTCGCGCAGCGAGCTCACCTCGAGTTCGGCGGCGGCTCGTTCGCATGATTCCCGCCGTGACGCGTACTCGCCGCCGGCGTGCTGGTGCGGCGCACGCGAGTTGATGAGCAGCAGCGCGACACCCGAGGCGTCCGGATCGAATGCGACGGGCCGCACCGAGGTCGCGAGGAAGTCGATCAACAATGCCCGTCGCGGCTCACCGCACATGGCGGCCAGTTGATCCATCAGTCCCGTCGGCGCCCCGACATAGCCGTTCTCGGCCCGTTGCGCGATGCGGGCCTGCTCGACGCGGTCGAGCGAAACGCCTGTCGCGGTCGTGAGCGCGCCGAGAACCGCGCATTCCAGCGCCGCCGACGACGCCACCCCCGAACCCATCTCGACGTCGCTGGCGATCGCCATCTCCCCGCCGACGAGCCGATGACCGGCGTCGCGCAGCGCCCACATCACGCCTGCCACGTACGCGGCCCAGCCGGTCACCTCGCCGGGAGCGGTGTCGAGTGAGATCCGGACCTCGCCGTCCTCCCTGTCGCTTCGCACGGTGAGCACCGAGGTGCCCTCGGGTCGGTAGGTCACGACGGTGCGCTCGGGCAGTGCGATCGGCAGCGCGTAGCCAAGGTTGTAATCGGTGTGCTCGCCGATCAGGTTGATCCGGCCGGGCGCCGCATAGCGAATCGGGTGCGCCATCTAGAGCTCCCGCAGGCGTTGGGCGACGCTTTCGGGGGTCACGTCGCTGATGAACGCGTCCATCGCCGACTCGGAGCCTGCAAGGTATTTCAGCTTCGTCGCGCTGCGCCGCACCGACATCAACTCGACGTGGAAGTAACCCTGCCGCTGCTCGTCGGTGTCGGGGTACTGATGCAACGCCGAGATGTACGGCAACGGAGTCGGATACATGCGGTCGAACCGGCCGAGCACATCGAGGTAGATCTGCGCGAAACCGTCAAGCTCGGCGTCGGTGAGCTCAATCAGGTTGTGCACGAACCGATTTGGATAGATGTGCACCTCCACCGGCCAGCGCGCCGCGAATGGGACGAACGCGGTGAACAGGTCTGTGCGGGTCACGATGCGGCTGGTGTCGGCCACCTCGCGCGCCAGGATGTCGGCGAACAGGTTGCGGCCGGTGCGCTCGGCGTGTGCCGTCGCTTCCCGCAGCATGACCGCGGCGCGTGGGGGCAGGTACGGATAGCCGTAGATCTGACCGTGCGGATGGGTCAACGTCACGCCGATTTCCTCGCCGCGGTTCTCGAAGCAGAACACGTGCTCTATGCCGGGGCGTGCCATCAGGTCTGCGGTCCGGTGCCGCCACGCCTCGGCGACGAGACGGGCATGCGATACGTCGAGGCCGGAGAACGAGCCGGTGTGGTGGCTGGAGAAACAGATGACCTCGCAGCGGCCGTGACCCGGTGCCGCGACGAACTGGTCTTCGTCGGCGGTCGGCAGGTCAAACGGGGCGGAGCCAGCGCCTGACAGGCTCGGGAAGCGGTTCTCGAACACCACGACGTCGTAGTCGGGAGCCGGTATCTCACTGGTCAACCCTGTTGGGCCAGGGCAGAGCGGACATTGATCGGGCGGCGGCTTGTACGTGCGGTCCTGGCGCAGCGCCGCAATGATCACCCATTGACCCGTCGTCTGGTCAAACCTCAACTGGGACTGATGATTTCCACGGTCACCCAGCGGCCTGCGGTCGGGAACCGGTGCCGGGCTGTGGCCCATCAGCGCGAAGAACAACAAGTCGCGGCCGTCGGCCAGCGTCCAACGTGTCGGCACCGTCGCGAAGTCGTTCACGGGCGCGCCACCACTTCCGCGATCTCCAGGTTGTCGACATGGGCCGCGAGCACGGCGCGATCCTCGACGGCCAGGGCGTCGTCGACGATCAGAGTGTCGACGTCGCGGAGCCGGGCGAACACGTTGGTGCCCACTTCCCGGTACTTCGTGTGATCGGCCAGCACGACCAGTTGCGCACCGATACCGATCAACGTCCGATTCGTCTGTGCCTCAGCAATGTTCGGCGTCGTCAAACCGGCATCAGGGTCCAAGCCGTGCACTCCGAGGTAGCTCGCGTCCACCCGGAAAGATGCGATCGCCGCGTCCGCGATCGGTCCGACGAGGGCATCCGACGGTGTGCGAACACCACCGCTGAGGTACACCAGCGGCGCGTCGGCGGCATTCGAACCGGGATCGGTCAACACCTGAAAAACGCTGACGGAGTTCGTCACCACCGTGATCGACGACCGATGGCGCAGACGGCGGGCGAGTTCGGTGGTGGTGGTGCCCGCACTGATCGCGATCGTCATGCCGTCCTCGACGCCGGCCGCGGCCAGCGCGGCGATCGCGGCCTTGGCTGCTCGCTGCTGACCGGCCTTCTCCGACGACCATGGTTCTTCGCCGCGGTTGAGCCGGCTCACCGCGCCGCCGTGCACCTTGCGCAGCAGATGCTGCGCGTCGAGCGCATCGAGGTCGCGGCGCACCGTCATCTCTGACACGTCGAGTTCAGCGGCGAGGTCGGCGACACGCACCGCGCCCTCCGACTGCAGGGCCCGCAGAATCGCGTGGCGCCGTTCCGCGGCAAGCATCGCCGATGACACCTCCCCTGGGCCGACTAGGTGGCGAAACGAACATTATCCAACAAATCTCGATGAATCCTGCCATAACTGAGCGTAAGACTGTTACTTTCTGCTTGATTCCGTTAGAACGTGTGCTAGTGCCCATGTTGGCTCCGACTAAGGAGTGATGACGACGACCACCACGCTGGCAGCTGAAAACGTGCTGAGACTGAATGTCGGCTGGCTCGATTACGTGCTTGTCGCGATCTATTTCGTGTTCGTAATCGGCATCGGGTTGATCGCCCGAAGTCAGATCTCGACCAGTCTGGACTTCTTCCTATCCGGGCGGCGGCTACCCGCGTGGGTCACCGGCCTGGCCTTCATTTCGGCGAATCTGGGCGCCATCGAGATCATGGGCATGGCCGCCAACGGCGCCCAGGTCGGCCTGTCCACCATGCACTACTACTGGATCGGCGCCGTGCCGGCGATGTTGTTCCTCGGCGTCGTGATGATGCCGTTCTACTACGGCTCCAAGGTGCGAAGCGTTCCCGAGTTCATGCGCCGCCGCTTCGGCCCGGGCGCGCACCTGGTCAACGCCATCAGCTTCGCGCTCGCGCAGGTGCTCATCGCCGGTGTCAACCTGTTCCTGCTGGCAACGGTGATCAACGCGCTCGTCGGCTGGCCACGCTGGCTGTCACTGATTGTGGCGGCCGCGGTGGTGCTCAGCTACATCACGCTAGGCGGGCTGTCGGCCGCGATCTACAACGAGGTGCTGCAGTTCTTCGTCATCCTTGCGGCGCTGGTTCCGCTGACCGTGTTCGGTCTGATCCGCGTCGGCGGCTGGAACGGCTTGAAGGACAAGGTCGTTGACTCCATGTCCGACGGAGCGGTGACCGCCTCGGTGAACGAGCAGTTGACGACGTGGCCAGGCCAGGCACTCAGCGGTTTCGACAGTCCGGTGTGGTCGGTGATCGGCATCGTATTCGGCCTCGGTTTCGTGCTGTCGTTCGGGTACTGGACGACGAACTTCGTCGAGGTGCAGCGCGCCATGGCGTCGAATTCGATGTCGTCGGCGCGTCGCTCACCGATCATCGCGGCGTTCCCGAAGATGTTCATCCCGTTCGTGATCATCGTGCCCGGCATGATCGCCGCCGCAGCGATCGGCGACATGATCGGGCTGAAAACCACTGGCACAGGCGACATCACGTACAACGACGCGATGCTGCTGATGATCCGCGACATCCTGCCAAATGGTCTGCTGGGTGTGGCGATCGCCGGTTTGATGGCGTCGTTCATGGCGGGCATGGCCGCCAACGTCTCGGCGTTCAATACCGTGTTCAGCTATGACATCTGGCAGCAGTACATCGTCAAGGAGCGGCCGGACAACTACTACATCCTGATCGGTCGGATCGCCACGGTCGGCGCGACGATACTGGCGATCTTCACAGCGTTGATCGCTGCAGGTTACTCGAATCTGATGGACTACCTGCAGACGCTGTTCGGTTTCTTCAACGCACCGTTGTTCGCGACGTTCATCCTCGGCATGTTCTGGAAGCGGATGACCGCAACCGCAGGCTGGATGGGCTTGGTCGCCGGAACCCTCTCTGCGGTCTTCGTTTTCATCCTCGGCGAGGTCGGCGTACTGAACCTGCCGGGGCAGGGTGTGCCTTTCATAGCGGCGTCGGCCGCGTTCGTTGTCGACATCATCGTCAGCGTTGCGGTCAGCATGGTGACGGCGCCCAAGCCGGCGTCGGAGTTGGTAGGACTGGTGTACTCCGAAACACCCAGGGAGACATTCCACGACCCCGAGAGCGCCGGGAAATCCTGGTACTACAAGCCTGTCCCGCTCGCTGCGTTGGCACTGACCCTGACCATCATCCTCAACATCATCTTCCACTGAGTTCGGTAAGGATCCGTCATGACCGAAGCCACCCACAGCCGGCTGACCCAGCTGTTCGACATCCGCAACGTGATCGGCGCGCTGATGGCCATCTACGGTGTCATCCTGACGATCGCCGGCTTCGCCCCCGGCCTGCTGCGCGAACGGGAGAAGGGCACAAGCAACAATCCCGTCGACCTCTATTTCGGCACAGAAGCGAACTGGTGGGTCGGGTTGGCGCTGATCGGCGTTGCGGTCGTGTTCTTCGCATGGGCGGCGCTGCGTCCCGTGCAGGTCGCGGAAACGCCTACTGCCGCTGACTCGCCATAGCGGCTTCGAGTTCTTCTTCGTAGGCGCCCTCGTCACGACCGAGGGCGATGGTGGCCGCCGCCATCGCAGCGACCGCGACCGTCAGCGCCACCGCCTTGACCCCATTGACAGTGAGGTGCTCGCCGAGCACCACCGCTCCGAGAAGCACGGCGATGACGGGTTCAAGCACCAGCATCGTCGGAACCGACGTCTGCAGTGAGCCAGCGTGGAAAGCGGACTGCTGCAGCAACACGGCGATAACGCCAAGCACCACAAGCAGATACAGGACCGGCGTGGTGAGCACCGCTTGCAGACCCTCATGGGTGAGCAAGTGCATCACCAGCTTCGTCAGCACCGCGACGACGCCGAACAGCAGTCCGACCGCGACCGCGAGCAACACAGCCCTGCGCCACCCCATGGTGCGGACCGCGACCACCACGCACGCCAGGACCGCCGCGGTACAGACCAGCGCGACCATCGCCGAAGTGGGTAGTGATGCCTCGTAGTCGCCGGGGCGGGTCTTGGCCAACAGGACGAACACGGCCAGCGAGACCGTCAGCAACAACGCCCATAGCCATTCGGCGCGGGTCACCCGGCGATGTGCGAGCCGCGCGCTCATGGGAAGCGCGAACAGCAAGGCAGACACCAGTATCGGCTGCACCAGAAGCAGAGAACCGTTCGCCAGCGCCAGCGCCTGGAACACGAACCCGGCGATGGCCGACGCGGTGCCGGCCCACCACAGCGGCCGGCGAATCAGCGTAAGGAACATCACCGCGCTGACGCCATGCTCGGCCGGTACGTCCAGCGTGGCCCGCTGACGGACCACGATGCCGATAGCGAGGAACACCGCAGCGAGCAGGGCTAGGAGCACCACAAGACCATGGCCTAACAAAGCGTCGTCAACCCCTTCCAGACCACGGCGATCACACCGACAAGAACAGCACACTCAACGTCGGCGTGCCCAGTCGGTGGTTTTGACGTGCGACAAGTGGGCATCCCCGGGTCATGAATGCGCGACGGTTGATTCTGCTGGTTGGGGCGATCGCGTTGATCGCCGGGGTCATCGCTCTGCTGATGCCGGTGTCGGTACCGGGTCCCGACGGCGGCAGCATCGGATGCGGCAACGGCATCGCTGCCGACACCTCGGCGGCCCGCGAGGCCGACGGCCGCAACCCCGTGAACCTGCCGATACTCAACGAGGTCGTGCCACACACCGACTACGTGACGCAATGCGAGTCCGCGCTGTCCTCGCGGAGGACATGGGCGATTCCGGTGGCCGTCGTCGGCCTTGTGGTCATTGCCGGTTCGTTCTTCGTCGGAGGCCGAACGTCCGGCGTGCGCGCGGGCTAGCTGGCCTCGCGGCCCTCGACCAGGTGCAGTCGCGGCCGCTCCTGTTCGGGTGCGATCCTGTCGTTGACCGTCGCGACGACGGAATCGACCCGGTTGACCGCCCGGTCACAGAGCCCGCGGACCCTGTCGCCCGCCGCGTCGACATCGTCGGCCGCACTCAGCAGGTACGCCCTGACGTTGACGCGCAGGCGCTCGCCGGCTCGCCGCACCCGGCGGCGCAGCCGATCGTCGATCTCGACGGTGACGTAGGGCAACACCTGACGTTTCATCTCCGTGCCTCCGCTTCGTGGATGCCTTGGGCTCACACTAGCTGGGCGAGATAGCGGCCTCTACTGGCCGGACTTGTCTTCTTTCGCCGCCTTTAGCGCCGCCCGGCCTTCGGGGCTGGCCGCCGAGTTGCCGGACTTGGTGGCCGAGGCGACTGTGGCGTTGCAGTTCAGATTCACCAGAACGGTGTCGGTGACGGGCGCGAAGTCGTCCCCTTTGAGCCACGGCGCCGACTGGGAGCTCGTCACGATGCATTTGTCATCCGGCAGCTCGTCGCCGGCGCGCGTCGAGACGACGGCCTTCTTGCCAGCGTCGCTGATCGCCGACGACGCGTCGGCGAACGTCTGGCCGGTGTAGTCGTCGGCGGCGGCAACGCCGGTTCCGAAAAATGCCATCGCCACAGCGGTCGCACCGAGGGTGCCGGCGGCGTAGACGCTCAACTTGTTCATGAGCACCGGACGTTAGGGGCGTGAGCTGCATGGACGCTGAGAACTTGAGTCGCGATTCCTGGACAATCCGGCAAGTTGGACTGAATCGTCTGGCACTGTGAGGTCAATCGCCAGGTGGATGACCATATGCGCGTTGACGGACCCTTTTTTTGGACGATATAGTTCACTTACTCCACAGATAGGACAAAACATGAGGTCAGGCCGAACGGCTCGCCGGCTCGCTGCTACCGCCGGTTTGGCGGCGATTCTCTCCATGGGCGTGTTGACCGCCTGCGGTCAGGACGAGGAAGCGCCGGAGACCACCACCGAAACCACCACCACCACCACGACAACCACGACCGCGCCGCCGGCCTCCCCGGCGCCACCGGTTGAGCCGACCGAGAAGGCCCCGCGCATCGATCCCGGTCAGCCGAACCCGTTCTCCCCGACGGTGCACGCACCGCCGGCACCGACGGCCATCCCTGGCGACAACTAGTCCCCAAGGTCCATACGTCTCCGCCCAGTCATCCCACTGACTGGGCGGAGACGGCATGCGACGCGACGTGACCGATGGCCATGTTCAGCGCTGCCTGCATGAGTCGCGGGTCGCGGCCGGTCTGCGATAGCAGGTAGCCGCCTTCGACCGCGGCGAGCAATCCCGTTGCGAGCGCTTTGATGTCGGCATCGCCGCGCAGCACGCCGCCGTCACGCATCCGCTCGAGCGCCGCGGCAAGTAGGCCCCGCCATTCCATGAAATGCTCGGCAAGTGATGCGCGAGCTCGATCGTCGGTGTCGGACAATTCGGCTGCGAGAGAACCGAGTTCGCAGCCCCACAAGCCCCGCCGTAACGCACACCGCTGCACCATCGCGTCGCGCCACTGGTAGAGCCCGCGGAACGAATCCACCTTTTCCAGCCGCAGCCGCTGCCACGACAAGATCTCGTCGGCGCGCAACGTGATGACCTCGTAGACCAACTCGGCTTTGTCTTCGAAGTGTTGGTAGAACTGGGATTTGCTCGCCGCGCTGGCGGCCAATACGTCGTCGATGGTTGTTGCCGCGACGCCTTGCACGTGCATCAGTTCGGCGGCAGCGAGCACGATCCGGTTGCGGGTGGCTGCGCCTCGGGACGTCAGTTTGGGCCGCGGTGCGGGGCTGTCGGGCGGCACACAATCACTGTAACTGGAATATTTCGTCCGAAGCGAGCTTCGGAAGCGGACGCCCCGCGGTCTCACGCATCGTGAGGATGGTGGCCAGCGAGACGATCGCGGCGGCCACGACGTAGTACGCAGGTGCGACGTTGTTGCCTGTCTCCGCGGTGAGCCAGGTGACGACGTATGGGGTGGTGCCGCCGAACACCGCGACGCAGACGTTGTAGCCGATGGAGAACCCGCTGTAGCGCACACGGGTCGCGAAGAGTTCGACGCCGGCGGTCACCGCGGCCGACACGTACACCGCCTCGATGACGGCCAGCCCGCAGTGAGCCGCGATCGCGGCCGCAAGCGAACCCGAGTTCAAGAGCAAGAACAGCGGATAACCGAGTATCGCGAAGGCCAGCGAGCCGCCGATGAGCATCGGCCTGCGCCCGACCCGATCGGACAGGGCGGCAAGCGGAAGGATGAGCACCAGCGCCACCAGGCTGGCCAGCGTGATGGACACGAACGCGCTGGTCTTGGAAAAGTGCAGCGTCGCGATGAAGTACGTCGGCAGGAACGTGAAGACCACGTAATAGCCGATGTTGAAGACGATCATCAGGCCGATCACCTGCAGAATCGGCCGCCACGCCGTGCCGACCGCTTCCCGCAGCGGCGAGGAGGCGACCAGTTGTTCCTTGCTGAGTTCGGTGAACTGCGGGGTGTCATCCAACCGGAGACGGATGTAGAGGCCGACGATGCCGAGCGGTCCGGCGAGCAGGAACGGAATGCGCCAGCCGTAGCTCTCCATGGCGTCCGCTGGAAGTGATGCCTGCAGCAGCGTGACGGTGACCGAGCCGATCAGGAACCCGAGCACTCCCGACCACACCATGAAGGTGACGATCAGGCCCCGCCGCTTGTCGGAGGCGAACTCGGCAAGATAAACCGCGCCGCCGCCGTACTCGCCGCCTGCGGAGAAGCCCTGCAGGCACCGAAAGAACAACAGCAGCAACGGGGCAGCGACGCCGATCGCGGTGTACGTCGGGAGCAGACCGATGGCCAGCGTCGACCCGGACATCAACAGAATGACAAGGGCGAGCACTCGCTGCCGCCCGATCCGGTCTCCAAGGGGCCCGAAGACGAAGCCGCCGAGGGGTCGCATGAAGAACGCCGCCGCGAAGATCGCGAACGTCTTGAGCAGGGCTGCGGTGTCGTTTCCCGATGGGAAGAAGTTCGCGGCGATCGACGTCGCCAGGAAGCCGTAGATCGCGAAGTCGAACCATTCCACGGCGTTGCCGATCGAGGCTCCGGTCACAGCCTTGCGGATGTCGCCACGCATGTCGATTCTCCCGAAAGTAAGCGTCCCGCTGAGCATTTCGCTTACGCGGGTGTAAGCGGCACACATGAAGATAGCGGCCTGCGATGAGTTCGTGCGGTTCAACGGGTCTATATCCACAACGGAGAAAAGGAGGTACGGCCATGGATATGCCACCGATCGTCTCCCCGCAGGAGTGGGAGGCGGCTCGCGAGGAACTACTGGTCAAGGAGAAGGAACACACCCGCGCCGGGGACGCGCTTGCCGCCCAACGACGCAGGATGCCGAGGATGGCGGTCGACAAGGACTACGTGTTCGACGGCCCGGCGGGACCGGCGAGCCTGCTCGATCTGTTCGACGGCCGGCGACAGCTGATCGTCTACCGGTTCTTCTTCCAGCCTGATGTCGAGGGCTGGCCCGACCGCGGCTGCTCCGGCTGTTCGTTGCTGGCCGACCAGGTCGCGCACCTGGCTCACCTCAACGCGCGCGACACCACGCTGGCGTTCGTCTCCAGGGCGCCGCAGGACGGCATCGCGCGGCTGAAGATGGACATGGGCTGGGACATCCCCTGGTACACGTTGACCGACAGCTTCGACGCGGACTTCGGTGTCGACGAATGGCACGGCACCAACGTGTTCCTGCGGGACGGCGACCGGATCTTCCGCACCTACTTCATCAACAACCGCGGCGACGAGTCGATG
>NZ_DASSCY010000040.1:0-5238 GCF_035697385.1 Mycobacterium sp.
CATGTGCGGGACGATCCCCAGCGTGCAGGCGAACGCGGCCACCAGGCTGGCCCGCCAGCCGCGCGAAATTCCGGCGGCAAGGGTGTACAGCACCCCTGCGCCGGGAGTCGCCACCACGACCAGCGTCGTCAGCAGGAACTCGGGCGTCACGGACTAACCGCTCTTACGGCGGAACTCCCGGCGATGCTCGGCAGGGCCGTGCGGAGTCGGCTGCTTGAGTCCGGCGTCCTTATGGTCGGCTGCGCTGGCCGTGCGGGCCTTCTTCCGTTCCAGCGCTTCGCGGAACTTGCGCTTGTTCTCGTCCTCGGGGGTTGCTTCCCGGGTCGCTTCGCTCCTGCCCTCCGGATTGGACGCCGCGTCTGATTCAGCCATGACCGCAGCGTATCGCTACCGCATCCCCGGCGGCATCCCATATACGTGCGAAATCGGCAATGTGAGCACAACGCGGCGGTCATCCACCATGGCCTGCCGGTAGTCGTCCCAGTCGGGATGCTCACCGGCGATATTGCGGTACAACGCAATCAGTTGCTCGACGGTGTCGTCGTCCGGCGAAGCCGCAGGCGGGGTGAGGAGCGCGTCGCCCTCGGCAACCGCGTATGCCCAGCCGTCGTCGGAGCTGACATGGATCGACGCCCGCGGGTCACGGCGCAGATTGCGGGTCTTGGCACGAGGCTCGGTGATCGAGACGGCGATCGTCAGACTGCGCGGGTCGAAATAGTAGGACACATTCGACAACTGCGGCCGTCCATCGCGCTTGATCGTGGCCAGCACGCCCAGCGAGTTCCCGCTGATCAGCGCCAACAGCTTGTCGTCGAATACGTGACGTCCCATGATCCGAGCCTACGTCGCTACGCTCGAGCCAATGGCTGCGATTGACGGCAACACCCTCGAGGGCGTCTCCGCCACCACGCTGTGGACCCTGCACAACCGCGGCACCGAAGCCAAGCGCTCCGATGGGGTGATCCGTGACCCGTGGGCGGTCACGCTGTTCGACGCGATCTCCTACGACTACCGCAAGTTCGGCAAGCCCAACCAGTCGCACGCACTGCGGGCACGCGCCTTCGATGCCGCGGCCCGCGACTACCTCACCGCCCACCCGAAGGCGTCGGTGGTGGCGCTCGCCGAGGGCTTGCAAACCAGCTTCTGGCGGCTCGACCGCGCTGGGGTCGCCAGCGAATTGACTTGGTACTCAGTGGATTTACCGCCAGTGATGGCGCTACGCGAACAGCTGCTGCCGCGCGATGACCGGATCGTCGAGGTGGCACAGTCGGCGCTTGACCGCAGCTGGATGGATCGGGTCGACGACACCGGCGGTGTGTTCATCACCGCTGAAGGCCTGCTGATGTATCTGGACCCCGGCGACGCGCTCGGGCTGATCCGCGATTGCGCGGCCCGCTTTCCCGGCGGACAGATGATGTTCGACTCGATCCCGCACTGGTTCAGCCAGCGCACGCTCAAGGGATTCGCGCTGTCCGACCGCTACACCACCCCGCCGATGCCGTTCGCGCTCACCGCCGATGAGGGCCTCGCGCTGGCCGAAACCGTTCCCGGTGTGCGCGCGGCACGCGATATCGCGCTGCCGCCGGGGAGGGGCATCTGGAAGCTGGGGGCGTGGCCGCCGCTGGACCGCATTGGCTTCGTGCGCCGCATCCGGCCCAGCGTCACGCTGCTGGAGTTCGGCTGACGGCACCGCTTCGCGTGGGACCATGTTGGATGTGACTCGCTTTGCGGCCTTTCTCCGAGGTGTGAACGTCGGCGGGGTCAACCTGAAGATGGCCGAGGTGGCCAAAGCATTCGAGGACGCCGGATTCACCAACGTCCGAACAATTTTGGCCAGCGGCAACGTGCTGCTTGAAAGCCGCCCCGGGGTGGACGCGGTGAGGAAGAAGGCCGAGAAGGCGTTGCGTGACACGTTCGATTACGACGCCTGGGTGCTCGCCTACCAGATCGACACCGTGGCCGCGATCTCCGAGAATTTCCCGTTCGAGCGCGAACGCGAGGGCCACCACTCGTACGTCACGTTCGTCACCGACGAGAAGGTGCTCGACGAACTTGCCGCGCTCGCCACGGACGCCGGCCCTCACGAGAAGATCCAACGTGGCGAGGGTGTCATCTACTGGCAGGTGCCCAACAAGAGCACGCTCGAGACCACCATGGGCAAGACGATGGGCAAGAAGCGCTACAAGTCGTCGACCACCACCCGCAACCTGCGCACGCTCGACAAAGTTCTGCGGTAGGTACATTCGGGCAGGTGAGTTCCACACCGACGGCGAAGGCGGACGGCACCGTCCTGACCGGCGTTTCCGAGACCGCGTTGATGACACTGCAGGTGCGGGCGCACGAAGCGCGCCGGCCAGATTCCATCCTCGACGACCCGATGGCGATCCAGCTGGCCGACTCCATCGACTATGACTTCGCCAAGTTCGGGTTCACCCGCCGCCAGGACATGGCCGTTCGGGCGTTGGCGTTCGACCAGCACGCACGCCGATACCTCGCCGACCACCCCAAGGCCACTGTCGTCGCCCTCGCGGAGGGTTTGCAAACCAGCTTCTATCGCCTGGACGCGGCTGGCGTCGGCGACCAATTCCGTTGGCTTACAGTCGATCTGCCGCCGATGATCGCGTTGCGCCGCAAGCTGCTCCCCCCGTCTGACCGGGTGCAAATGTGCGCTCAGTCCGCGCTCGACTTCAGCTGGATGGATGAGGTCGACACCAAACACGGCGTGTTCGTCACCGCCGAGGGGCTGCTGATGTACCTGCAGCCCGACGAAGCCTTGGGCCTGATCGCCGAGTGCGCCACACGGTTTCCCGGTGGGCAGATGATGTTCGACCTGCCGCCCGCGTGGTTCGCGGCGTGGGCGCGCCGCGGCATGCGAACCTCGCTGCGGTACAAGGTGCCGCCGATGCCGTTCAGCATGTCGGTGTCGCAGGCGGCAAACCTCGTCAACGACATCCCTGGCATTCGGGCCGTACACGATCTGCCGATGCCCGCCGGGCGCGGCAAAGTCCTCAACGCGCTGGTGTGGACGGTGCAGCGGATGCCGCTGTTCGACCCGGTGCGACCAGTGCTGACACTGCTGGAATTCGGTTAGCCGAACGCCGCGTCGATGTAATTCAGCGCCGCGGCCTTGTCGATTCCCAAGGCCCGGGCCGCCGACACAAAAGTGTGCGCCGCAGTCGCCATCGCGGCGTCGGCCGGGTCCGCCCGCGCGACGAAAGTGCCAAAACGACCGCGGGTTTCGAGGATTCCCGCCGACTCGAGCTCACGGTATGCGCGGGCGACCGTATTGACCGCCAGCTCGAGCTGGCCTGCCAGTTCCCGCACCGTCGGCAGCCGGGTGCCCGGTGGCAGCCTGCCGTCCCGGACGCCGTCGATGATCTGTGTTCTGAGCTGGTCAAAAAGGGGACTAGCAGCGCCAGCGTCGATGCGCACCCAATCCCCCAACTCGGCCACGTGCTTAGTATCACCTACACCCGCTACTTTGGTCATGTGCAAGTGACGGTCCTCAGCGGTGCGGGCATCTCGGCAGAAAGCGGTGTGCCGACGTTCCGCGACGTCGAAACGGGGCTGTGGGCCAAGGTCGACCCGTACGAGATCTCCAGTGCCGAGGGTTGGCAGGCCCACCCGGAGAAGGTGTGGGCGTGGTATCTGTGGCGCCACTACATGATGGGCTCGGTGCAGCCCAACAACGGCCACCTGGCCGTGGCGGCCTGGCAGGACTACGCCGACGTGCACGTCGTCACGCAGAACGTCGACAACCTGCATGAGCGGGCAGGAAGCAAGCGCGTCTACCACCTGCACGGCAGCTTGTTCGAATTCCGGTGTGACGTTTGCCAATCCGAATACCGCGACGAGCTGCCTGCGATGGACGAGCCGGTCACGGCGGTCGACCCGCCTCGGTGCTCCTGCGGTGGACTGATCCGGCCCAACGTCGTGTGGTTCGGCGAGGCGCTGCCCGACGACGCATGGCAGCGGTCGGTCGAGGCGGTCACCAACTCCGACGTGGTGATCGTGGTGGGCACGTCGTCGATCGTCTATCCCGCGGCGGGGCTGCCCGAATTGGCGTTGGCCAGGGGCACGGCGGTCATCGAGGTAAACCCGGAGCCGACTCCGCTGTCGCGTAGCGCCACCGTGACGGTGCGCGAGCCAGCGGCGACCGCGCTGCCGGGCCTGCTGCAGCGGCTACCCGCCCTGCTCGGTTAGCGATTTGTGGAGCCGCACCGGCGGTGAGCGCCGCCAGCACTCCACAAATCACGGTTTGACTGCCCTGCCGATCGCGAACTCGGCCACCGGAAGCGGCACCCAAGCCGGCATCGTCCATTCGCGCCGGGCCCCGGACACCTGGAATCCGGCCCCGACAATGCTCTCCTCGGTGTGCCGATGCGTGTGGCAATTGCCGAGCAGCCGCGGCCACAGCGTGGCGTCCGCGAACTTCTGCAGACGCTCGCGGGGTCCGCTGCTCGCGACGTGCTCCAGGTAGCGAAGCTCGCCGCCCGGCCGCAGCACCGAAAACAGTTGCCGCAGAACGCTATCGGGCTCGTAGACCGAACACAACACCAGCGAGCACACCACCGCGTCGAACGGCTCGCCTGCAGAGAACTGTTCGACGGTGTCGGTGCTGACGGTGACAGGAATCGGCGCGGTCTCGGCCGCTTTCTGCGCCAAGGCCGCCAGCCGCCGCTCGGGCTCGATGGCTACGACCTCACTGACCGCAGGCGGATAGAACGCGAAGTTGGTGCCGGTGCCGGCGCCGACTTCCAACACTCGTCCGGACAGGCCATCCAGGTTCTGCCGGCGCAGCCGCTGTATCGCCTCTGTCTCGTGTGCGGACAACACCGTCCACACCCTGGCGAAGAACGGATTATCGACGGTCTTGTTGCTCATCGGCCAGTCCCTTCAGCCGTGCCACAGTCTCCTGCGGTGACGATTTCGGCCCGATCATTCCCGCCACGATGTGCCCGATGCACACCGCCCTCAACACCCGGTCGGCGAACTCCTCGGCGTCGCCCCATGGCAGATACGGCCTCGACATGAGCAGGGCCGCCACGCCATGGGCCGCCGTCCACAACTCCAGCGCATACGCAGTGGGATCCCCGACCGGGTAGGTTCCCTCCGCCATCAACGACTCCACCGCGTTGCGCAGATGCACGAACGCCGAAGTGTTCAGCGTCATGTCCACATCGCTGTCGGGTCGGCCCTCCCCCATCGTGGCAATGCGGTACAGCTCAGGGGTTTTCA
>NZ_DASSCY010000041.1:0-9366 GCF_035697385.1 Mycobacterium sp.
GTCGCGCCTGCTTCCGAGGCCGCAACGATCTTGTGGGTGATACCGCCGATCGAGCCGACCTCGCCGTCCCCGGTAATGGTGCCGGTACCGGCCACGAACTTCGAGCCGCTGAGGTCACCGTCGGTGAGCTTGTCGACGACGGCAAGGCTGAACATCAGCCCCGCCGAGGGACCGCCGATGTTGGCGAGGTTGAAGTCGATGGTGAACGGTGCCCACGGCGCGTCGAGCACACCCACCCCGAGGTAGCCGTAGTCGCGGTCCTCGTTGGACCCCAACGTGATCGTGGCGATACCGGGTGGCTCGTTCTTACGGAGGTAGTCGATCACCACCGTGTCGCCCGGCTTCGTGTTCTTCAGAATCGCGGTGAACTCCTCGAGGTTGGCGACGGGCTTGCCGTTGACGCCGTCGATCGCATCACCGGGTTGCAGTTTGCCCACCGACGGCCCCGGATCGCTGACGTTCTCCACGGTGATCGCCATCGGGTACTTCAGGTAATGCAGCGCCGCGTATTCAGCGCTGTCCTCAGACTGGCGGAAATCGGTGGTGTTGGCCTTGTCGATCTCTTCCTTGGACTTGTCCGGCGGGTAGACCAAATCACGGGGAACCAGCTGCTCACGCCCTGACATCCACAAGGCCAGCGCCTGCCCCAGCGTCAGGTCGTCGCGCTGAGAGACCGTCGTCATGTTCAGATGACCCGTCGTCGGATGCACTTCGGTGCCCTCGATGTCGACGACCTGCTTACCGTCGATCTCGCCGAGCGTGTCGAACGTCGGGCCGGGGCCCAGCGACACGTACGGCACAGTGACCCACGACACCAAGACGCCGAATACCAGCAGGGGCACCAGCGCGACCACCAGCGTCAAAATCCGCCTGTTCACGCCGCCCACAGTAAATGGCGTCCGGAGCGGGTTCACTGAGAGCTTGACCCGCGCAGCCGCACGACGAGTCGCCGGTGAGTACCGTTGGGGACATGGCTGACCCGCCCTTCGGCTTCTCCGCCGGGGATGACCCCGAGCGCGACAAGAGCAAAAAGGACCCCGATTCGGGGTCCGGCTCGGGCAATTCGGGGGCAGATCCGTTCGGAGCCGGCTTTGACATGGCCGACCTTGGCCAGATCTTCACCAAGCTCGGGGAGATGTTCAGCGGCGCCGGCAACGTGATGGCCGGCGGCACGCAGTCCGGTCCGGTGAACTATGACCTGGCCCGGCAGCTGGCGTCGAGCTCGATCGGTTTCGTCGCACCCATCCCCGAAAAGACCGGCGCCGCGATCTCCGACGCCGTGCACCTGGCTGAGACGTGGCTGGACGGCGCGACGGCGCTACCGGCCGGCACCACCAAAGCCGTGGCGTGGACGCCCAACGACTGGATCGACAACACGCTGGAAACGTGGAAGCGGTTGTGTGATCCGGTGGCCGAACAGATTTCCACGGTATGGGCGTCGGCGCTGCCCGAGGAGGCCAAGAGCATGGCCGGGCCGCTGCTGTCGATGATGTCGCAAATGGGCGGCATGGCGTTCGGCTCGCAGCTGGGCCAGGCACTGGGCAAGCTATCGCGAGAAGTGTTGACCTCCACCGACATTGGGCTCCCGCTCGGCCCCAAGGGAGTCGCCGCGCTGATGCCAGAGGCCGTCGAAGCGCTGGCCGAGGGACTCGAGCTGCCGCGCAGCGAGATCATGACCTTCCTGGCCGCGCGTGAGGCCGCGCACCACCGGCTGTTCAGTCACGTGCCGTGGCTCGCGAGCCAGCTCCTCAACGCCGTCGAGGCGTTCGCCAAGGGCATGAAGGTCGACATGAGCGGCATCGAGGAATTGGCCGCCGGGTTCAACCCGGCGTCGCTGACCGATCCGTCGCAAATGGAGCAGCTGCTCAACCAGGGCATCTTCGAGCCGAAGGCCACCCCGGAGCAGACCGCGGCGCTGGAACGCCTGGAAACGCTGTTGGCCCTGATCGAGGGCTGGGTGCAGACCGTGGTGGCCGACGCGCTGGGTGAACGCATCCCCGGCGCCGCAGCGCTGAGCGAGACGCTGCGAAGGCGGCGCGCCACTGGCGGTCCAGCCGAGCAGACCTTCGCCACCCTCGTCGGACTCGAACTGCGTCCCCGAAAGCTGCGGGAAGCCGCGGTGCTGTGGGAACGCCTGACCCAGGCCGTCGGAGCCGACGCCCGCGACGCGGTATGGCAGCACCCCGACCTGTTGCCCAGTGCCGGCGATCTCGATGAGCCCGCCGGCTTCATCGACCGGATGGTCGGCGGCGACACCAGCGGCATCGACGAGGCGCTCGCCGACCTGGAAAAGCGCGACGACGACTCCAAGGAGTAGCGACCCGCGGCCCTGTGGATAACCTTCTCGGCCGTCGCGCTGTGCGTGGCAGAGTCGGTCCATGCCTGGGTCTGATGCTCTTCGCGCCGTCGGCAGCCCGCACTTCACGCTCAGCCCGTCGACGCCCGTGCTGCTGCGTCCCGACGGTGCCGTTCAGGTGGGCTGGGATCCGCGCCGCGCAGTGCTGGTCCATCCCCCGTCCGGACTGAACGCTGGGGGGCTGGCCGAGCTGTTGCGGACTCTGCAGTCCGGCGCGACGCTGGCCGAGCTGAATTCTCGCTTCGGCATCGACGCCTCCGAACTCGTTTCCTCGCTCGTGGACTCGGGCGTCGTGACGATTGTCGCCCGAAGGCGCACCCGGTCTGCGTCCATCCGTATTCACGGCCGCGGCCCGGTGTCGGACGTATTGGCCAGCGCTCTGCGCTGCTCGGGCGCTCGCGTGACACAGTCGAACCTCACCAAGGCGGCGCCGCCACAGACAACTGACCTTGTGGTGTTGAGCGACTTCCTGGTGGCCGATCCGCGGGTGGTGCGCGAGCTGCACCTCGCGCGGGTGCCGCACCTGATGGTGCGAATGCGTGACGGCGCAGGCCTGGTCGGCCCGCTGGTCATTCCGGGCGTGACGTCCTGTTTGGACTGCGCCGATCTACACCGCAGCGACCGGGACGCGGCGTGGCCAGCAGTCGCTGCGCAGCTGCGCGACACCGTCGGCACCGCCGACCGGGCTACGGTGCTCGCGACCGCGGCGCTGGCGCTCAACCAAGTCGACCGCGTCATTCACGCAGTGCACGCCGGCAACGACGTGGGGCGGTCGTCGGTACCTCCCCCGACGCTGGACACCACGCTGGAGTTCGACGTCAACACCGGAACTGTCATGGCCCGCCGATGGGCACGGCATCCGAGGTGCGAGTGCATTCGGCGCCGTCATGGATGATGGTCTGGTGAGTGACATCAAGCGGGGCCGCGCCGCGCGCAACGCCAAGCTGGCGAGCCTGCCCGTCGGCATGGCCGGCAGGGCGGCGCTTGGCTTCGGCAAACGGCTGACCGGAAAGTCGAAAGACGAGGTCAATGCCGAGTTGATGGACAAGGCGGCCCAGCAGTTGTTCACCGTTCTCGGTGAGCTCAAGGGCGGCGCAATGAAGGTCGGTCAGGCCTTGTCGGTCATGGAGGCCGCGATCCCCGACCAGTACGGCAAGCCGTACCGGGAGGCGCTCACCAAGTTGCAGCGAGAAGCCCCGCCGATGGCGGCGGCCAAGGTCCACCGGGTGCTCGACGCACAGTTGGGCACCAAGTGGCGTGAGCGGTTCAGCGCGTTCGACGACACGCCTGTCGCGTCGGCCAGCATCGGCCAGGTGCACAAGGCGGTGTGGTCGGACGGCCGCGAGGTCGCCGTCAAGATCCAGGACCCGGGCGCCGACGAGGCGCTGCGCGCCGACCTGAAAACCATGCAGCGCATGGTCAGTGTGGTCAAACAGCTCTCGCCGGGCGCCGATGTGCAGGGCGTCGTCGACGAACTGATCGAACGCACCGAGATGGAGCTCGACTACCGGCTGGAGGCCGACAATCAGCGCGCCTTCGCCAAAGCGTATGAAGGCCATCCGCATTTCGTCGTCCCGCACATCGTGGCGAGTGCGCCCAAAGTGGTGATCCAGGAATGGATCGAGGGCATCCCGTTGTCCCAGATCATTCGCGACGGCACCCAGGAACAGCGAGACCTGATGGGCGCCCGGCTGTTCGAGCTGACCTATGACGCGCCGCGGCGGCTCGAGATGATGCACGGGGACGCCCATCCGGGCAACTTCATGCTGCTGCCCGACGACAAGATGGGCGTGATCGACTTCGGCGCGGTCGCCCCGCTGCCCGGCGGAATTCCCATCGAAATCGGTTTGTCGACGCGATACGCGCTCAACGACGACTACGAAAACCTGCTGGCCACGATGCAGAAAATCGGGTTCATCCAGAAGGGTGAGCATGTGTCCAAGCGCGAGATGGACGACATGATGCGCCAATACGTGGAGCCGCTCGAAGTCGAGGTGTTCCACTACACGCGTAAGTGGCTGCAGCGGATCACCGCCATGAACATGAAGCCGGACCGCGCCGCAGGCCAGATCAAGGCCGCCAGGCAGATGGACCTTCCGGCCAAGTTGGCGCTTCCGTTGCGGGTCATCGCCTCAAACGTTGCGATCGCCTGCCAGCTGGATGCGCATATTCCGACCAAAGCCCTTGCCACAGAACTGATTCCGGGCTTCGCCGAAGAAGCGGCCTAGTAGCGCCGGGATAACCCGGCAGGGCTTACGCCGCTGCCGGGCTCTCCTCGGTGTTCTTGCGCGGACGTCCACGCGGACGCTTGCGCTCGATGATCGTGCCGCGCTCGATAATCTCGCCGCCCCAGACACCCCACGGCTCTTGACGTTCCAGTGCGGCGGCCAGGCACTCACGGCGGATCGGGCAATCCGCGCACAGCGACTTGGCGCGTTCGAGTTCGACGGGGTTCTCGGCGAACCACAGGTCGGGGTCACCCACATGACACGGCACCGACAGCATCGTTCTTTCACGGCATGTCTCCGAAGCGTCGCTCTTCGCGCAAGCGCTCATCGCAGTAGACATGACTACATCCTCGGCTTCCTGGTCGTTTGATCTCTGGTGGATCTGTGACCAGGTCTTCGGTGTCCGAAAAAACTAAGGCCACGGATCCGGTGACTGCGGGTCCGTGGCCTTTTCGGCTTGTCGTGGGCTCTACCTAGGTGGTGCCCCGATCCACGGACTTTCCAGTCGCGTCGGCGTTACGGCGCTTACGCTGCGGCGTAATGGCAGCGGCGGCCCCCGCGGGTGCGGCGGCGTGCTCCATAAATGCCGGATGCGCGGCGGCAGCGGCGACACGGAGGGTCCACTGCATGCCAGCAACGCCTACGCCTGTGAATGCGAATTTGCTCAACATGATTAGGGCACCCTCCTCTCGACTCGTGGTGTGTCTTGAGGCTAAAGCCTAGCAGCCCTAGCACACAAGCGATTTTCTGACCTGCGGGTTTGGCATGATTTTTACGACACTTGGCGGCCTTTGACCAATGCCAGTACGTCGGGTCCGTACTGCTCGAGTTTTCGCGCACCGATGCCGGGGATCGCGACCAACGCGGCATCGTCGGTGGGCAGCGTCTCGGCGATCGCGATCAGCGTGTTGTCGGTGAACACCACGTAAGCCGGCACGCTCATCTCCTTGGAGGTGCGCAGCCGCCAGTCTTTGAGTTGGGCCAGCAGCTCGTCATCGATATCGGACGGGCAGCTTTCGCAGCGGCGCAACATGATTGCGGGCGGAGTGGTCAGCGCGCCATTGCAGACACGACAACGAGGAGTGGCGCCACGCGGACGCCGAGGCCGGCTCGGCGTGCTGTCGGACGACGATTGCGGCGCGATGCCGTTGAGGAACCGCGACGGCCGACGGCCCTGCCGACCGCCCGGTGCACGGGCCAGGGCCCAGCTGAGCGCCAAATGTGTTCGCGCCCTGGTGATTCCGACGTAGAACAGCCGGCGTTCCTCTTCGACGGGCTCACTGTCCGGGCCGTGCGTCAACGCGTGCGAGATCGGCAGCGTGCCATCGGCCAGCCCGACCAGGAACACCGCGTCCCACTCCAGTCCCTTGGCGGCATGCAGCGACGCCAGCGTGACGCCCTGCACGACGGGAGGGTGGCGCGCGTCGGCCCGGTGCCGCAGTTCGGTGATCAGCGAAGGCAGATCCAGCGACGGGCGAATCGCGACTTCTTCGTCGACCAGTTCGGCCAGCGCGGTCAGCGCCTCCCATCGCTCCCTGGCTTTCGTGCCCGGTGGTGGCTCGGCGGTAAGCCCGAGCGGTTCGAGGACGGCGCGGACGACCTGTGGCAGTTCACCTTCCAGTTCACGTTCGGCCGCTCGCTGCAACGCCACCAGTGACTGGCGGATCTCCTGACGGCTGAAAAAGCCTTCGCCGCCGCGCACCTGGAAGGGCACGCCGGCCTCGGTGAGCGCTTCCTCGTAGACCTCGGACTGGGCGTTGATGCGGTACAGCACTGCGATTTCGGATGCGGCGGTACCTGATTCGACAAGCCGCTTGATGCTCTTGGCCACCGCGGCGGCCTCGGCGACCTCGTCGGTGTGTTCGGTGAACGTCGGCGTCGGACCGGGGTCACGCTGGCCGACCAGGTGTAGCTTGCTGCCCGCCATCCTGCCGCGCGCGGCGGCGATGACGCGGTTGGCCAGCGATACCACCTGCGGGGTGGACCGGTAGTCACGCTCGAGCCGCACCACTGCGGCGTCGGGGAACCGTCGCGAAAAGTCCAGCAGGTAGCGGGGGGTGGCACCGGTGAACGAGTAGATGGTCTGGTTGGCGTCACCGACGACCGTCAGGTCGTCGCGCTCCCCCAGCCAGGCGTCGAGCACACGCTGCTGCAGCGGTGTGACGTCCTGATATTCGTCGACGACGAAACAGCGGTAGCGATCGCGGAACTCCTGCGCGACGGCGGCGTCGTTCTCGATCGCGGCCGCGGTGTGCAGCAGCAGGTCGTCGAAGTCGAGCAGCGCCATTCCGTCGTGGCGGGCCTTGAGCGTCTCGTAGCCCGCGTAGACCGTGGCGATTTTGCCCGCATCAAACGGGATGTCGCGCCCCGCGGCGGCGACTGCGCCGGCGTAGTCCTCGGGGCTGATCAAAGATGACTTGGCCCATTCGATTTCACCGGCGAGGTCGCGCACGTCGTCGGTGCTTGTCGACATGTTCGCGCGGTTCGCGGCTTGAGCCACCACCGCGAATTTGGTGTCGAGGAGCTGCCAGCCGGTGGCGCCGACGACCCGCGGCCAGAAGTAGTGCAACTGCCTGCGGGCCGCGGCGTGGAACGTCATCGCCTGCACTGATCCGGTGCCAACCCCGTCGTCGAGCGCGCGCAGCCTACTTCGCATCTCGCCAGCGGCCCTTTGCGTGAACGTCACCGCCAGCACCTGCCCTGGCGCGACGTGACCGGCCGCGACGAGGTGCGCGATGCGGCGGGTGATCGTGCGGGTCTTGCCGGTACCGGCGCCGGCCAGCACGCACACCGGGCCGCGGGCGGCGAGGACAGCCTCGCGCTGCTCCTCGTCGAGGTCTGCGATGAGCCGCTCACGCGACGCGGTGGAGACCTCAACCGACATGCGCTCCATCATGTCAGCGCGGGCCGACAAAACCGGGGCTTGGGGGCGGGCATGTTGGCGGCATCCGTTACGTTGAAGCCCTTATGAGCGCTGGACTGACCATGTACACCACGTCGTGGTGTGGCTACTGCTTCCGCTTGAAGAAGGTTCTTAACGGGGAAGGCATTCCGTTCACCGAGGTCGACATCGAAGCCGATCCCGCTGCTGCGGAGTTCGTGGCCTCGGTCAACGGCGGCAATCAGACGGTGCCGACACTGAAGTTCGCCGACGGGTCGACCCTGACGAACCCGAGCGGCGCCCAGGTCAAGGCCAAACTCTCTTAATCGAGCGCTGCCCAGGACTCGATGATCTCCCTGGCGATCGATATCGATCCGGGCAGCAGCAGCCGCGACGGCGAGTCGCTGCTCCAGTCGCCGACGTCGAGGGCTTTGCGAATCTCGGCGCGGGTGAACCAGCCGGCCTCGGCGATCTCGCCGTCGTTGAACGAGAACTCCTGCTCCGGGTCTCCGATCGCGTGGAAGCCGACCATCAGCGAGCGCGGAAACGGCCACGGCTGGCTGCCGAGATAGTGCACATCGGTGACCGTCAGGCCGATTTCCTCGGCGATCTCACGCACGACGCACGACTCGAACGATTCTCCCGCCTCCACAAAACCGGCTAGCAGGGAGAACAACCGCTCCGGCCACAACGTCTGCCGGGCCAGCACCGCGCGGTCGTGCCCGTCGTGGACCAGGCAGATCACCGCTGGGTCGATACGAGGAAACTCCTCGTGGCCGTTGACCGGGTTGATCCGTGACCAGCCGCCCTTGATCGGCTTGGTGGCCGAGCCGTCCAGAGCGCTGAACCGGGCCCTGTCATGCCAGTTGAGTAGCGCGGTGGCCGTCGACACGAGTTGGGCGCTGACATCGTCGAAGATCTGGCCGGCCCGGCGCAGGTCGAGCACCTCGGTTTCGGCTTCGGTGTCCTCCGGTCCCTCCAGTTCCCCGCGGACCGCCCACACGTGTCTGCCGTCGGCGATGCGGCCGAGGAAGACCGCGTCCGCCGGCGGCCTGTCACCGAGCTTGGCGGCCTGGCCGAGCACCACCTGCCCGCCCGAGATCAGGACCTGGTTACGACGATCCACCCGCAGCAGCAGCGCATCGGGCCACCCGGCCACCGCGGCGTCGACGTCGGTGCGCAGCGTGTCCGCGCGGTCGGCGCCGACACGGGACAGCAGCGGAACATTCCGGAGCTGAAACGTCATCGTTCGGCGTCCGCGCTGCGGATATACAGCAGCCGGTCGCCGAGTTCGAGTGCGTCAACCTCGGCCTCGTCGACCCGCACCAGCTTCCCGCCGCGGACGACGCCGAGCACGATGTCGGACAAATGCCGCGGCGAACCGCCGGCCTCCTTGGGGCTGACCTCGCGTTCGGCGATCGCGAACCCGGCGGCGGGAGTCAAAAGGTCTTCCATCATCTCTACAACGCTGGGCGTCTGCACCGCTATCCCGAGCAGACGGCCCGAGGTCTCGGAAGTGACCACGGTCGAGTCCGCGCCAGCCTGCTCGAGCAGGTGCTGGTTCTCGGCCTCCCGGACCGCGGCGATGATCTTGGCCTTGGGCGCCAGCTCGCGGGCGGTGAGGGTGATTAGCACCGCGGCGTCGTCGCGGTTGGCCGCGACGATGATTGCCTTGGCGTGCTGGGCGCTGGCCAGTCGCAGCACTTCGGAGTCGGTCGCGCTGCCGCGCACGGTGACCAGGCCGGCACTCTTGGCGCGCTCCAGCGCGACCGGGTCTTCGTCGACGACGACGATGTCCGCGGGCGCCACCTCGTCGCCGATCATCGCGGCGGCCGCGGTCCTGCCCTTGGTGCCGTAGCCGACGATCACGATGTGGTTGCGCACTCTGTTCCTCCATCGCT
>NZ_DASSCY010000042.1:0-34944 GCF_035697385.1 Mycobacterium sp.
GTTGCGGGGCGACGTTAGCGTTGCGGCGCGACGCCGCGCGGCAGAATCAGCGGCAGATCGTTGTATGTCACGATGCCCGGCGGCGCAGCGACGACGGCGGGAATCGCGTTGAGTGGCGGCGTCGCCGTCATGATGTGGCCGAGCACCATGAACTCCTCGAGTGTGGTGGCTTCGAAGTCGGGAGGCGGCAGGAAGCCGACTGTCATGGTCACCGTTGGCCTGCCTGCGACCTCGATCACCCAGCCGTCCTGGTCGATCTTCCAATCCGGTTCCAGCGCTTGGCCTTTGCGCCAACGAACGTTGATCTCGACGACGGTCTTTTCGCCGACGATGCCCTTCCAGCTGGCGTACACGCCTGCCACGCAGCCGGCCGGGATGGTCCATGAACCCAGGTCGAGGTCTTCTGTCGTCTGCGCGTACTCGGCGTCGCAGCGCACCTCGTCGAGTTCGATGCCAAGGGCGTCGCCGACCATGCGCACCGCCTCGCCGAAAACACCGGTGCCGTGCGCGGTCATCGCCTGCAGATCGGGATGGTCGATGGGCTGGCCGAAGCCGACCGGTTTCTCCGTGGCCGGTGAGTCGTAGAAGGTGGTGTCGGCGGCCTCGTTGACGGTGATCTTGTCGACGCGGTCGCAGATGCCTGCAGCCACGACGGACAGCTGATTGACGTAGCCGGGGCTGATACCGGACCCGAACATCGTCGACCCGCCGCGCTGGCACGCCTCGGCGATCTTGTCGCGGCCGGCGCCCTGGTTGTGGCCGGTGATGAACGACGCTGTCGCCACGACATTCACACCCGCCTCGAGGATGCGAACCAGTTCGTCGACGTCGATCCACATCGGGTTGTAGACGACCACGTCGGGTTTCAGGGCCAGCAGGGCATCGACGTCGTTGGTGGCGGCGATGCCGAGCGGTTCGATGCCGGCCAATTCACCGACGTCGCGGCCCACCTTGTCCTTTGACCAGGCGTAACAGCCGACGAGTTCCAGGGTGGGGTTGGCGGCGATCGCCGCTACTGAGCTTTTTCCGACGTTGCCGGTCGTCCACTGAACGACCCGAAAAGGAGTGATGTTGGGCACTCGCTCAGCATAGGGTGGCGCCGCCGGTGGTTCGACACCTTTGGGTCAAGTCACAGGCCAGCGGTGAGCGCCGCCTTGCCGGTGCGTTCCTGGCCGCCGGCGTCGATCCAGACCAGGTCGATGACGTCACCTGGATAGTGGCGGTCCAGCACGTACGTCAGCGTGGTGGCCGAATCCAGCGGCGTGCCGTCGAGCATCGTGAGGATGTCGCCGCTCACAAGCCCGGCCTGCTCGGCGGGCCCACCACGCAGCACGTCGGCGATGAGCACGCCTGGATCCCGTCGCGACGCCGTCCTGACGCCAACACCGAGCAGCACCGGCGGACCGATGTGCACCGAGTCGGAGGGCACGCGTGCACGGATCTGGCCTGCGACACCCATCGCGTCATTGATCGGAATCGCGAAGCCTTCGCCGCCGGGGCCCAGGCGGAAGTTCACCGACGCGGCCGTCGTGATGCCGACGACCTGGCCTGCGCTGTTCACCACCGGGCCGCCGGAATCGCCCGCGCGAACCGGCGCCGCGAACTCGATCAGGCCGGTCAGCTCGTCCGAACTTCCGGTCAGCGCATCCTCGGCGTTGACGGTGCGGCCGAAGCCGGTGACGTTTCCGACCTCGCGTGTCAGCGGGCTGTCGCTGCCTCGCGCGTTGCCGAGCGCGACGACCGGTTCGCCTTCGACCAGATGTGCGGAGTCACCGATGGGCGCCACAGGTAGCCCGCCCGCGCCGAGAAGTTGCAGCACGGCGACGTCGTGCCCGCGGTCGTAACCGACCAGTTCGGCGGGGAAGGATCGCCCGGCGACGGTCGCGTGAATGCGGTCGGCGCCCTGCACGACGTGGAAGTTGGTGAGTACCTGTCCGTTCGGGTCGAGCACGATGCCGGTGCCGACGCCGATCGCGCCCTGGTAGTCGATCTCGGTGTCGATGCGCACGACGGCAGGCTCGACCTGGGCTGCCGCGGCGACGGCATCGACGGGAGCTGCCACGGCAGGGGCCGGATGCAGCGGAGCGACCAGAGCCACGATCGCGGCGAGCGCGATCAGCAGCGTCGCCCACGAGCGACGAAGGTGCGATTTGCCCATGTGCCCATAGTGCCCGATGACGGGATTATTAATCCTCGACTGCGGCGACGTCGAGCCGGCTCGGTCGTCTCTGCCAACGAATACGGACCCAGCGTCAGCGGGCGAAGGGAGTCGGTTTTGCCCATCTCCTCATACCGGCCGTGAAGTGCGCGGCTGTCGACGTCGGGCGCCCTCGAGAACCAGATCGACGATTCGCTCAGCCAGTATCGCGTCGATCGGCTCGCCGGTGAGCAACAGCCTGACGTGCAGAGGCGAGATGAGGGCCTCCAGAAGCAGCCCGGCATCGGTGTCCGGCCGCAGCTCGCCGCGGGCGATGCCCCGTTCGACGACCGGCCGCAACGCATCGAGCCGGCCGGCCCAAAATGCTCTGCGCGCGTCCCGACTGTCATCGACTGTCAGCGACGCCACATGCAGCGCCGCGAGGCCGACAGGAGATGTCACGTAGGCGATCACCGAGCGCACGACCGAGACCAGGTCGCCGCGGATGGACCCGGTGTCCGGTGTGGGTATCTCCTCGGCGCTGCGGCTCAGCATCGCCTCGACGAACAGCTTCTCCTTCGTGACCCATCGCCGGTAGATCGTCGTCTCATGGACCCCCGATCGCCGCGCGACCCCGGCGACAGTCGCGGCGCCGGCACCGTTCTCGGCGAGCTCATCGAACGCCGCGGCCAGCACGGTGCGGCGGACGTGTTCACCGCGGCGATGCGATGCGGGAGCGTTCACCACCCGACCCTATCGCAAGTCCACTTGCAATAACGCTCCAAGCGGATGCATGATCTATTGCAAGTTGACTTGCGATAGGAGAAGCGCCATGTTTCCGTCAGCGCCACGCCTCGACTGCACCGGCAGCACACCCGGGGTCGGGTATCACCACTTCCACAACGACCTGAGCCTGAACTTCCAGTGCAACCGATGGGTGCAGTGGATCGGCGCGGCTGCGATCGCTGAGGTCGCAAAACTGGCAGCAGGCTGCGAGACCTATCCCGAATGGATCGACGGCTTCCTCGGCTTGGCCGAAGCCGCTCGCCAGGCAGGCCGCCACTTGGCGTCGGCGTATTACGACCGGGCAGCAGAGTTCTTCATGAGCCCCGACGATCCGCGCCGCCCGGCCGCCAGGAACCGGTTCGCGCAGACGATGCGAACCCTGTACGACGTCACCCTCGACGAGGTGCCATACAGCGGCGCGGCGTTGCCCGCTATCGATCTACATCCGGAGGCGGAAACCGGACACACCATCGTCGTCTTCGGCGGATTCGACAGCTACGTCGAGGAGTTCCTGCCGATGCTCGCCACGATGGTCGACGCGGGGCACCGGGTCATCGCATTCGAAGGACCGGGTCAGGGCGGCGCCCTGGAAGACCATGGCCTGCCGATGATTCCCGAATGGGAGCGACCGGTGGCCGCTGTGCTCGACCATTACCAGCTTGACGACGTAACCGTGGTCGGCGAATCCCTCGGCGGTGGACTCGTCATACGGGCTGCCGCGTTCGAGCCGCGAATCAGCCGTGTGGTGAGCATGGACATTCTCGACGACGAATTCGAGGTAATGGCCCGTCAGATCGGTCGCGGGGTGACACCGGCGCTGCGCGTGCTGCTGGCCTTGCGCGCCAAGGGGATCGTCAACGCCGTCGCGCGTCGTGCGATCGGACGCAAACCAGTCGCCGCGTGGGGACTGCAGCAAGGGATGCACGTCACGGGAACCCGGACGGCCTACGAGTTCATCCGCTCAACCACCAGATTCAACACCCGGCGTGTGTCACAACTGGTAACCGCCGATGTCTTGTTGCTTGCCGGCGCCGACGACCACTACGTCCCGCTGAAGCAGTTGCGGCGGCAGGCGGCCAACCTGGTGCGCGCGCGGTCGGTCACCACCCGCACATTCACCGCAGCCGAAGAGGCGAGCAACCACTGCCAGGTCGGCAACATCGGCGCTGCCATCCGCGTGATTCAGGCCTGGATGGAAGTTTCAGCGATCAGTCGAAGGGCCGAAAAGGCAGGCGCCCCTGAAAAATTCGCGCACCATTAACGTGCAGACACTAATCCTCGACAGCGACGCCGCCGCGCAACCGCCTGCGCCGACGTCGCTCGGGGGTTGTCTTGCCTGACGGCCTGCGGTTGCGCAACTTGCCGTTGGTGGCCTCGGCCTCGGCAGGCTCCTCGGCCGCGGTTTCGGCGTCCGCTTTCGGCACTTCCTCAGCCGCCGACTCCGGTTCCTCGGCCGAGGACTCCGGCTCTTCGGCTTCGGCGGTGACCTCGGCCGGCTGCTCCTCGGCGTCGTCGGCTTCCGCTGGCTCGGCGTCTTCGGCGGTCTCGTCCTGCGGCACGGCCTCGGCCTCGTCTGCGGATTCCTCGGACTTGCCGCGCCCTCGGCGTTGCGTGCGCTGCCTGGGTTTCAGCGGCTTAGGCGGAGGCGGCGGCAGCTCGGCGACGAAGGCCAGGTAGAAGGCGAAAATTCCGAGCAGCGCGATCGCGGCCGCGGCGCCGTAGATGCCGAACAGCCACTGACCGGCGTCGTCGAGCGACAGCCAGATCTCGCTGATCGCGGTGCCGATGATCAGCACGCCGGCCACCACATGCAGGACGATCGACGAGGTCCGCAGGGTCAGCGCCAGCTGCGGTGTACCGAACTCGGGCCTGCGGGTTCGCAGCAGCGTGAACACCACCGGCAGCGCGGCCAGCCCGATCAGCGCGCCGACGACGATCCGCAGCACTGTCCCGAGAGTGTGCGACGTCTCGCCCATCAGCTCCCACCAGCGGGGCAGCACGAACAAGAAGTAGAGAAGAGCGGCGACAGCCGAGAACGATGCGTGCCACGACACCGCGACCCAGCGCCGCATGCTCCTCCTCGAGTTTGTTGGCCAAGGTGCGACCGGCCTACCGATCAGCTGGTCGCACCCCGGGCCGAGTGCGGAGGATAGGGGATTTGAACCCCTGAGGGCTATTAACCCAACCCGCGTTCCAGGCGAGCGCCATAGGCCACTAGGCGAATCCTCCGCGGGCCATGGTAGCCGACCTGTGCCATGCGCCCGTCGAGCCGCTAGGTCCCGGGGTATTAGACTCGCCGTGGACCCCGCGCGGCGTCTATCCTGTGAACTCCCCCAGGGCCGGAAGGCAGCAAGGGTCAATGGGCTCTGGCGGGTGCGCGGGGTCCCCTTCTTTCAATCCACGTCGGTGACGGCGAAAGGTGCGCGGTGTCGTTTCAGTCTCTGGGCCGTGACGAACTGCTCGCACAGCACGAGAGCCAGCAGCGCAGCTACAGCGAACTGCAGGCCAAGGGCCTCAAGCTCGACCTCACCCGCGGCAAGCCCTCCCCGGCCCAGCTGGATCTGTCCAACGAGCTGCTGAGCCTGCCCGGTGAGGATTTCCGGGACGGGGACGGCACCGACACCCGTAACTACGGCGGCCTGCACGGCCTGCCTGAGCTGCGCGCGATCTTCGGCGAGTTGCTGGGCATTCCCGTGCCCAACCTGATTGCGGGCAACAACGCCAGCCTCGAGCTGATGCACGACGTGGTGGTCTTCTCCATGCTGCACGGCGGCGTCGATTCGCCCCGCCCGTGGATTCAGGAACCAGCCGTGAAGTTCCTGTGCCCATCGCCCGGTTACGACCGGCACTTCGCGATCACCGAGAGCCTCGATATCGAGATGATCCCCGTGCCGATGCGCGAGGACGGCCCAGACGTCGACGTGATCGAAGAACTTGTCGCCGCCGACCAGGCCATCAAGGGCATGTGGTGCGTTCCGGTCTACTCCAACCCGACCGGCGCCACGTACTCATGGGAGACGGTCCGACGGCTGGTCCAAATGAAAACCGCCGCAAGCGATTTCCGGCTGATGTGGGACAACGCCTACCCGGTGCACACCCTGACTCACGACTTCGTCCGCCAGGTCGACATCCTTGGCCTGGCCGCGGCGGCCAACAATCCCAACCGGCCGCACGTGTTCGCGTCCACCTCGAAGATCACCTTCGCCGGTGCGGGCGTCAGCTTCTTCGGCGGATCGCTTGGCAACATCGCCTGGTATCTGCAGTACGCGGGCAAGAAATCGATCGGCCCCGACAAGGTCAACCAACTGCGGCACCTGCGGTTCTTCGGCGACGCGGACGGGGTGCGCCTGCAGATGCAGAGGCACCAGCAGATCCTGGCGCCGAAGTTCTCACTGGTTGCAGAAATCCTCGAGGACCGGTTGGGTGAGTCCAAGATCGCATCGTGGACCGATCCCAAGGGCGGCTACTTCGTCAGCCTCGACGTATTGCCAGGCACGGCCCGGCGCACCATCGCCCTGGCCAAGGATGCGGGCATCGCCGTCACCGAGGCTGGATCGGCGTTCCCGTATCGAAAAGACCCGGACGACAAGAACATCCGGATCGCACCGTCGTTCCCCGCGGAGCCCGAGCTGCGTGACGCGGTGGACGGCCTTGCGACCTGCGCGCTGCTCGCCGCCACCGAATCCCTGCTCAAGGCCTGACGTGTCCATCAGTCGGACCGCGTCGGTAGCCTGCTGAGCGTGGCGCTCTACCGCAAGTACCGACCGGCAACCTTCGCCGACGTGGTCGGCCAGGAGCACGTCACCGAGCCGCTATCCACCGCGCTGTCGGCCGGCCGCATCAACCACGCCTATCTATTCTCCGGGCCGCGGGGATGCGGGAAGACGTCATCGGCGCGCATCCTCGCCCGCTCGCTGAACTGTGAGAAAGGGCCGACACCCACGCCGTGCGGGGTGTGCGACTCGTGTGTGGCGCTGGCGCCCAACGGGCCCGGCAGCGTCGACGTCGTCGAGCTCGACGCGGCCAGCCACGGCGGCGTGGACGACACCCGCGAGCTTCGTGACCGCGCCTTCTACGCACCTGCGCAGTCCCGCTACCGCATCTTCATCGTCGACGAAGCGCACATGGTCACCACCGCCGGCTTCAACGCGCTGCTGAAGATCGTCGAGGAGCCGCCGGACCACCTGATCTTCGTCTTCGCGACCACCGAGCCGGAAAAGGTGTTGCCCACCATCCGCTCGCGTACCCATCACTACCCGTTCCGGCTGCTGGCGCCGCGGACCATGCGGACACTGCTGGAGAGCATCTGCACCCAAGAGGACGTCACCGTCGACGACGCGGTGTATCCGCTGGTCATCAGGGCAGGCGGCGGCTCACCGCGTGACACGCTCTCGGTGCTCGACCAGCTGTTGGCCGGGGCGGAGAGCAGTCGCGTCACCTATCCGCGTGCGCTGGCGCTGCTGGGTGCGACGGACGTGGCGCTGATCGACGTCGCGGTTGACGCGCTGGCCGCCGGGGACGCCGCGGCGCTATTCGGGGCCATCGAGGCGGTGATCGACGCCGGCCACGACCCGCGGCGGTTCGCCACCGACCTGCTGGAACGGTTCCGCGACCTGATCGTGCTGCAGGCGGTGCCCGACGCGGTGGCGCGAGGTGTGGTCGACGGCCCGGAAGACATCTTGGAGCGGATGCGGGATCAGGCGACGCGAATCGGCACGGCCACGCTCACCCGCTATGCCGAGGTGGTGCATGCGGGGCTGGGGGAGATGCGGGGAGCCACAGCGCCACGGCTGCTGCTGGAGGTGGTCTGCGCCCGGCTGCTGCTGCCGTCGGCCAGCGACACCGAAGCGGCACTGCTGCAGCGCATCGAACGCATCGAGACGCGGCTCGAGGTGTCGATTCCGGCATCCGACGCCGCCGCGGCCACGCCGATTGGGCCGCCGAAGCAGTTCACCCGCAGGACCAAAGCGGTCGAGCCCAAGCCAACCGCTGCTGAGCCAGCACCCAAAGCGGCTGAGCCAGCGCCCAAAGCCGTTGAACCGCAGCCGAAAGCCGTTGAGCCGCAGCCGGAACCGGCCCCCGAACCGCCGCCGCCCTCACCGCCGCCGGTACGGCCGCCGTCGGACCCGGTGGTGGAGGCGCCGCCACCTGCAGCCGTGACGGGCGAGCCCAACGCGGCAGCCGTCCGCAGCATGTGGACGACGGTGCGCGAGAAGGTCCGTCAGCGCAGCCGCACCACCGAGGTGATGCTGGCAGGCGCAATCGTGCGTGCCGTCGAGGGCGACACCCTGGTGCTCAGCCATGAGTCCGCGCCGCTGGCCAAACGGCTTGTGGAGCAACGCAATTCCGATGTCATTCGCGATGCGCTCAAGGATGCGCTCGGCGTCGACTGGAGGATTCGCTGCGAGACCGGCGGCGGCCAGCCTGATCCGGAGCCGGTCGAGCAGGCCGCGCCCCAGCCGCCGCAGCGCGACGACGAAGAGGAGAGCATGCTGGCCGAGGCCAGCAGCGACACCTCCGATGCGCCGCGGCGCGATCCGGAGGAAGCGGCGCTAGAGCTACTGCAGAACGAACTCGGCGCGCGTCGTATCGAAGGCGGCTGACGCCCCCCGCGTCTGCGCCCGCCTCAATATTGCTTCTAGGGTCGTGACCCGCGGAAAAATGCAGCCCTCACTGCAATATTCAGTATGTCTGCACACTTCGACCGAGTCAGGTATTTGTTGCGACAAAGTCGCATAGAGGCGGGCAGAAAGGATGTCCACCCGGAGCTGAGCCCTAAGGCGACCACCACGGGCGAAGCGGCAGACCGCCGTCGTTTCCGTGCGAATCGAGCTTGACCGCCAGAACCTGGTGCAGCTGAACGACGTTCGTCTCGAAACCCAGTCGTGAACCGGCCATGTACAGCCCCCACACCTTCGCGGTGGGCAGCCCGACCTCCTCGACCGCCTCGTCCCAATGCTCGACGAGGTTGGCGCACCAGTCGCGCAGGGTCAGCGCGTAGTGGTGGCGCAGATTCTCCTCGTGCACGACCTCAAGGCCGATGTCCTGGGCCTCGGTGATGATGCGGCCAGAGCCCGTCAGCTCACCGTCGGGGAACACGTAGCGGTCGATGAAACCGCCGGCCGTCGCCCCCGTCCGGTTGTCGGGCCGGGTGATGCAGTGGTTGAGCAGCAGCGCGCCGGTTCGCATCTTGGACTTCAGGAAACGGAAGTAGGACGGATAGTTGTGCACGCCGATGTGCTCGGTCAAACCGATCGACGACACGGCGTCAAACCCTGACTCCCGGACGTCGCGGTAGTCGCAGTGGCGGACCTCGGCCAGGTCGGTCAGGCCTTCCTCGGCGATGGCCTTCTGACCCCAGGTGGCCTGCTCTTTGGACAGCGTGACGCCGATCGCCTTCACCCCGTGCCTGGCCGCGTAGCGGACCATGCCGCCCCAGCCGCACCCGACGTCGAGCAGCCGATCGCCTTCCTTGAGCCGCAGCTTCTCGAACACCAGCCGGTACTTGTTCTCCTGCGCTTCTTCCAGCGTCGCGCCGGGGTGCGGGTAGCAGGCGCACGTGTAGGTCATCGAGGGGCCGAGCACCCATTCGTAGAAAGTGTTGGACACGTCGTAGTGGTGATGGATGGCCTCAGCGTCACGGGTTCGGCTGTGCCGCAAGCCTTCTGCCATGCGGCGCCAGCGTGGCATCGCCTCCTGCGGCGGTGGCGCGATCGGCTTGAGGTGCTCCAGGCCGATGGAGCGGACGATGTTGGCAAGCACCCGCGCGGGCGGCCGCTTGAAGTCCATCTTCTCGGCAAGCGCCTTGAGAAGCTCGTACGGGTCGCCGGGGTGCACGCCGTGCGGTTCAACGTCGCCCGAGACGTACGCGCGGGCCAGCCCCAGTTCGCCTGGTGCGGTGGCCAGGTACGTGGTGCCGCGCGGGGTGCGCAGATCCAGCCCGATCTCGGCGTCCTCAGGCCCGGCCGTGCTGCCGTCGTACGCGGTGAACTTCAGTGGCACCCGGCCGGCGGCGAAGATCTCGAGGATCTCAGCCAGGGTCAGCTTCCTGTCCGGCGCATGAGCCGAATTTTCTCGAAATGTCGTCATCGCTGTCCTCCGCTCTTCGCGCAAGCGCTCATCGCTGTCCTCCGCTCTTCGCGCAAGCGCTCATCGACGTTGCACCGCTTTCGCATATAGGTCGAGCAGCCGTGAATCGGGGTCGTATGTCTTCTTTACGGTCTTGTAGGTTTCCCCGCCGTAGAGTTCGTCGAACTCGTCTTGGCTGTAATACGCGTCCGAGTACAGCGACTTGTGCCCGTCGAGGTCGCTGACTTTACGTTCGATCACCTTGTTGGTGTACCCCTCTTCTGGCCCGACAGGCACCGACGACCAGAAGCCGACGTTGACGTAGGTGTGGTGCGGCTGGATCGGATAGAGCGGCCATCGTCCGTCCTCGCGCAGGCGCAGCGGACACAACCAGATCGGCTCGATGGGGACGTTCTCCAGGAACCACTCGAGGAACTCAGCGGTTTTCCCGATGGGCAGCTCGACGTCCTGCACGACGCGCTCGCGCGGCGGTCGGCCGTTGCGCATCTCGATGCGGTCGGCGATGTTGAAGCGCTGGTCGTAGCCGATGAGCTTCCAGTAGAAGCTGCTGCGCCGGAAGCGACGCGGCCACAGCCTGCGGACGCGCGGGTCCTGGGCGCCGAAAGCGCGCGAGCACCAGAACCAGTCCGTGTCCCAGCGCCAGAGGTAGTCGTGGATGGTCAGCCGGTCGTGCTTCTCGCCGTCGCGGTGCTGGATGGAGCGGTAGTAGATCTGCTGGCCGGTGTAATCGCTGACCGGCCCGGGTGTGGACGTCTGGACGCCGACAGTCAGGTAGCTTTCGTCGGCGCTGAAAACCACGCCGTCGAGGTAGTCGATTCTGACGCCGTCGATGCCGCCCGTTTCGATGATGCGGTCCATCGCCGCGACCAAGTCGTGCAGCGAATTGAAGCGCAGGTGCCTGAGCGCGACAAACGGCTTGACGGGCTCCAGCTCGATCTTGAGGCGCACCGAATAGCCAAGCGTGCCATAGGAATTCGGGAAAGCGCGGAACAGGTCGGCGTGCTGGTCGGGCGATACGGTGATGACGTCGCCGGTGCCGGTCAAGATGTCCATCTCCAGTACGGACTCGTGCGGCAGGCCGTTGCGGAACGACGTCGACTCGATGCCGAGCCCGGTGACGGCCCCGCCGAGCGTGATCGTCTTCAGCTGCGGCACCACAAGCGGCGACAGCCCGTAGGGCAGCGTGGCCGCGACGAGGTCCTCGTAGGTGCACATACCCGCCACGTCGGCGGTGCGCGCATCGGGGTCGACGGCGATCACGCCCGTCAACCCCGAGACGTCCAGCCCCTTAGCGGTGTTTTTGGCCCGCGCCCGGAACAGGTTCGACGTGGGTTTGGCCAGCCGGACGGTGGCATTGGGAGGAATGGCCCGATAGCTCGCGAGAAGCCGCTGCACGCCCGCAGCGTGAGCAGCCCGTGCGTCGCTCCCCTCAACAGACACGCATATACGCTAGTCCGCGGTCGCAGCCGATGCGACCACATGACGGCGGAATCACACCGTCACACCACCTCTAACTAGGAGTTTTCCCGATGGGACAGGTCAGCGCGTCTAGCAGCGTCTTGATCGACGCCGCGCCCGAGACAGTGTTGGCGGCCGTGGCGGATTACCAGGCCATGCGCCAGAAAATCCTCTCCTCGCACTACAGCGGCTACCAGGTGCTCGAAGGCGGTCAGGGCGCAGGCACCGTGGCCACGTGGAAACTGCAGGCCACCAAGTCGCGGGTGCGCGACGTCAAGGCCAACGTCGACGTCGCCGGGCACACCGTCATCGAGAAGGACGCGAACTCGACGATGGTGACCAACTGGACCGTCGCACCAGCAGGGCCCGGCTCGTCCGTCACAGTCAAGACGTCGTGGCAGGGCGCCGGCGGCATCGGCGGGTTCTTCGAAAAGACGTTTGCGCCGTTGGGGCTGCGCAAGATTCAGGGCGAGGTCTTGGCGAACCTGAAGAAGGAAGTCGAGGGCTCCTAGCTTCCCAGGAAGCCCGCGATACCCCGCACCACGGCGTCGGCGTACTTCTGCCGCCCCTCCGGGGTCTTCATCAACCCGGAATCGACGGGGTTCTTCATGTTGCCCAGCTCGACCAGGATCGACGGGTATTGAGCCAGGTTGAGGCCGGCGATGTCGGAGCGGGGGTTGAGGCCTCCGCTGCCGATGTAGGTGGACGGCACGAAGCCCGAGGCGGCCAGCTGGTCGCGCATGATCTGCGCGAACCGCACCGACGGCCCTGCCTGCGCGTCGTTGAGCGGCGGGGCGGAGTAGAGGACGTGGAAGCCGCGGCCGGTTGGCGGGCCGCCGTCGGCGTGGACGGAGACGATCGCGTTGGGACGCAGCGAGTTGGCCATCGCGGCGCGCTCGTCGACGCAAGGTCCGAGGCCGGTGTCGTCGCCGCGTGACATGGCGGTTCGCACGCCCAGCGCGGTCAACGCCTGCCGGATACGCAGGGTGGTGTCCCACGCGAAGGTGTGTTCGGCGTAGCCGTCCTCGGTGGAAGTACCGCTGGCCTGGCAGTCCTTGGTACCGCCGCGGCCGGTGGGCACCTGCCTGCTGATCGAGTCGTCGTTGGAGCCGTTGTGGCCGGGGTCGAGGAACACGATCATGCCGGCGATGTTGGCTGGGGCGGCGTTGGCTGGGGTGACGAGGGTCGACGCGGCGACAAGCAGGCCGATGGCGATTGCGGCGCCGACACGCAGGCTGGCTGGGACGTGCACCGCGTCAAGGTAGCCCTTGGGCGACTAGGCTGAAAGTCCAAACCGCCGTGTGCGAGCGAGAGAAACCAAGTCGAGACCAATACGCAAGGGGACTGTCATGCAACCCGGAGGCCAACCCGATATGTCGGCACTCCTCGCGCAGGCACAGCAGGTGCAGCAGCAGCTGATGGAAGCCCAGGAGGCGCTGGCCAACGCTGAGGTGCACGGCCAGGCCGGTGGCGGGCTGGTGCAGGTCACCATGAAGGGCAGCGGCGAGGTGGTGGCGGTGGCGATCGACCCGAAGGTCGTGGACCCCTCAGACATCGAGACGCTGCAGGATCTCATCGTCGGGGCGATCGCCGACGCATCGAAACAAGTCACCATCCTCGCGCACGACCGGCTTGGGCCGTTGGCGGGCGGGATGGGCGGGCTCGGTTTGCCGGGGCTGTGACTTGTTCGAAGGCCCCGTCCAGGATCTGATCGACGAGCTCGGCAAGCTGCCCGGGATCGGGCCGAAGAGCGCGCAGCGGATCGCATTCCACTTGCTGTCGGTCGAACCGCCTGACATTGACCGGCTGACGGCCGTGTTGAACAAGGTGCGCGACGGCGTGAAGTTCTGCGCGGTGTGCGGCAACGTCTCCGACGAGGACCGCTGTCGCATCTGTTCGGATTCGCGCCGCGACGGCTCTTTGGTGTGTGTGGTCGAGGAGCCCAAGGATGTGCAGGCCGTCGAGCGCACGCGCGAATTCCGCGGGCGCTACCACGTGTTGGGCGGTGCGCTTGACCCGCTGTCCGGCGTCGGGCCTGAGCAGTTGCGAATTCGTGAGCTGCTCAACAGGATTGGCGAACGCGTCGACGGCGTGGACATCGCCGAGGTGATCATCGCGACGGACCCGAACACCGAGGGTGAGGCGACCGCGACGTACCTGGTGCGGATGCTGCGCGACATTCCTGGGCTGACGGTGACGCGTATCGCCTCGGGTCTGCCGATGGGCGGGGACCTGGAGTTCGCCGACGAGCTGACGCTGGGCCGGGCGCTGTCGGGCCGCCGCCAAATGGTCTAGGGCTGGTTCGAGTTCCCCGAGAGTCACGTTTTGCAGAGGGTTACTCGCAATTCCTCTGCAGAACGTCGCTCTGAGTGAAATGTCGGCGGTCGCTGGCATTCTCCCGCCATGGGGGAAGTGTTCATAGGAAGCGAAGCGGTTGCCGCCGGCCGCGTGACCAGACATGAATTGCAGCGTTGGTACCGGCCGATGTACCGCGGTGTATACGGGTCGAGACAGCCGTCGCTGGGGGACCGCATCTACGGAGCATGGCTGGCGTCTGACCGCCGAGGAATCGTCGGGGGAGTGGCGGCGTCGGCGGTGCATGGTGCTTCGTGGGTCGACGCAGACATTCCGGTCGAGCTGACCTGCCGGCTGCGACCGCAGAGCGGACTGGTTGTTCGCAAGGACGCATTGACTGATGCCGAGATAACCAAGGTCGCGGGAATTGCCGTAACCACGCCTGCCCGCACAGCATTCGATGCGCTGATGCGGGCGTCGCCCTTCTCCCAGGAAGACGTGCTGCTGCTGGCCAAGCGCCACCGCGGTGCCCGCGGCCTCAAGGCACTACGAGCCGCACTGCCGCTTGTCGATGGTGGAGCTGCGTCACCGAGGGAGACCTGGCTGCGGTTGCTGTACATCGACGCGGGATTACCAAGGCCCACAATCCAAATCCCCATCGTCGAGGGCCGCGGGCGACTCGTTCGGCTGGCCGACATGGGGTGGGAGGAATTCATGGTCGTGTCCGAGTACGACGGCGATCACCACCGCACGAGCCGCAGGCAGTACACCAAGGACATCCGATCACTGCGCAGGGCCAGGGCGCTCGGCTGGATCGTCGACCAAGTAATCAAAGAGGATCGTCCGGCCGACATCGTCGAGCGTGCGCGTACGGCGTTGATCAGCCGAGGCTGGAAGCCTTAGCGCAAAGTTTGTCGGTGCAGGCGGGCACCATGGCGCCATGGCTGAAATCTTCTTAGGCGGTGAAGCAGTGAAGGCGGGCCGCGTCACCCGTCACGAGCTGCGGCAGCGATACCGGACTGTTTATCGCGGTGTCTACGCGCCGAAGAACGCCGAACTGTCGCTGCGCGACCGCGCCATCGCCGCCTGGCTCGCATCCGGTCGCCGCGGCGTCATCGCCGGGCTCGTCGCATCCGCGCTGCACGGCGCACCGTGGGTGGATCCAGCGCAACCCATCGAAGTGGTGGGCGTCAAGCGCCAACCGCAGGAGGGGCTGGTTTTCCGCACCGAGCAGGTGGCCGATGACGAGATCACCCGGCTGGCAGGTCTGCCCGTGACGACAAGCATCCGCACCGCGTTCGATCTGGGGCGCCACCTGGATCGGCCAGAGGCACTGGCCCGACTGGATGCATTGATGTGGAGCCGGCCTTTCTTGGTCGACGAGGTTGCGACGCTCGCTCGACGGTATCGAAGAGCGCCAGGGAGCCGGCAGTTGCGCGAACTACTGCCGCTAGTCGACGGTGGAGCGGCGTCTGCACAGGAGAGCCGGATTCGGTTGTGGTTGACCGACAACGGCTTTCCGCGACCTGAGACGCAGATACCGGTACTGGTGGGCACCCGCCCCGTCGAATTCGTGAGTATGGGTTGGCCGGAATTCCAGGTCGCCGTCGAGTACGACGGGGATCAAGACGTCAATGCCATCGGGAGGCTGCGAATGCTCGAATCACTCGGGTGGATCGTCATCCGGGTGACTGCCGAGGAACGTCCGCAGGAGTGGCTGCCGAGGGTCGAGGCGGCTTTGGCCGGACGTGGCTGCGGAGTCGAAATCGACGAATTGCAGCGGATCGCTCGAACTTCCGCTGCATAGCGCGGATTTCACGCCCTGCGGGGCGCGGCCAAGCGTTCCGTGCGCAGCAGCGCGACCTCGCCCAGATCCAACGGTGTGAGCTCGCCGACAACCCGGGACAACAGGTAGTCCGCGAGTTCGGGATTGCGGGCCAGGCACGGGCCATGGAGATAGGTGGCGATGACACTTCCCTGCACCGCGCCGTCGATACCGTCGCCAGCCCGGTTACCCGCGCCGCTGATGACCTTGGCCAGCGGTTGAGCAGCAGACCCTAAAACCGTTCCGCCGCGGTGGTTTTCGAATCCGGTCAGCCGTTGCGTCAGGCCGGGTAATAATGGCTGCGACACCACCTCGCCGATGGTCCGCTTGTCTTGCGGCGAGGTTGTGACGTCGAGAAGGCCAACCCCGTCGACCCGCTCACCCGCCGACGTCTCGTACCAGTGCCCGAGCACCTGGATTGCCGCGCAGATCGCCAGCACCGGCGCGCCGCGGGAAGCCGCCTGCTGCAGCCCCGGATACCGTGCGAGATGCTTGGTTGCCAGCCGTTGCGCGAAGTCCTCGGCGCCGCCGAGCGTGTAGAGGTCCAACTCCGACGGCACGGGATCCGACAGCGTGATCTCGACGATCTCGGCGTCAATGCCCCGCAGTCGCAGTCGCTGACGCAGCACCACCGAATTGCCGCCATCGCCGTAGGTGCCCATCACATCGGGCAGCACCAGCCCGATCCGCACCGCCGACTCAGACATCTTTGCCCCGCGCCAGCGCCCGATTGAGTTGCAGGAAGGCGGTGTAGTTGGCGACCACCTCGACATGCCCCGGCGGGCACGACGTGATGGCCGCGACGGGGTTGTGCACCAAGGTGTGCTCGACACTTGCGTAGCCAAGGCGTACGGCCAGGTCGGTACCTCGCTCACCGGCGGCGACCACCGGGTGCGCTCGGGAGTGTTTCACAAAGTGCTCGAAGTTGACGTCCCACAGCCACGACAGGTCCTCGCCGTCGGGGACCTGCCCGTTGACGGCGATCACCACCGATCCCGCGTCGGTGTCCACCATCGACAGCGCCTCCTGCCAGCCGGCTGGATTCTTGGCCAGCAGCATCCGGACGGTGTGCGCGCCGAGTTGCACGGTGCTGTACCGGCCCGCGACCTCGTCGACACCCGAGACCGCCGCGACCGCGGCAGCGGGATCCGCCCCCAACGTCACCGCCGCGGCCACCGCCTGAGTGGCATTGCCGCGGTTCACCGCTCCCGGTAGCGCCAGTTTCATAGGTAGCGAAAGCCCTTCGGGCCCATAGATATTCGAGTCGTCGAACCACCACTGCGGGCTGGGCCGCTTGAAATCCGTTCCGGTCGAATACCAATGCGCTCGGTCCCGCACGATGATCTCGCCGGAGCGCGGACAGCTCACCGAATCGTTCGCCCAGCCGCCGCCCGCCGCAACCCACACCACATTGGGGCTGTCATAGGCCGCCGACGTCATCAGCACGTCGTCGCAATTGGCCACCACCACCGTCGACGGATGACGGGCCAGGCCACCGCGGAGAGTCCGCTCGATGTGGTTGATCTCGCCGACCCGGTCGAGCTGGTCTCGCGACAGGTTCAACAGCACGACCACCGCGGGGTCGACGGCGTCGGCCACATGAGGCACGTGCATCTCGTCGACCTCGAGCGCGGCGACCTTCGCGTCTCGCCGGCCCGCGAGAGCCGCCACCAGCCCGGCGTCCATGTTCGCGCCCTCGGCGTTGGTGGCGACGGACCCCAGAGCGCCCAGCGCCGCGGCTGTCATCCTGGTTGTCGTCGACTTGCCGTTCGTCCCCGTCACCACGACCGTGCGGCGGCCTTCGCCGAGCTGACGCAGGAGGGACTTGTCGAGTGCCAGGGCCACCAGGCCGCCGATCATCGCGCCCGCACCGCGTCCGGTCACCCGCGACGCCCAGCGCGCAGTGGCGCCGGCCGCAAGGGCGACCCGTCCTCGAGTGGTGACCATCCCCGGCATTTTAGGTAGCCGACACGCTGCGTCAGCAATCCAGGCCTTGAAGGGAAATGTCGGACCACCGTGCCATCCTCGGATTATGAGCCAGATCTGGGGCCGGCCGGCAGCCGAAACCGGTCCAGGCTGGGTCGTCGTCGACGTGGAGACCTCGGGCTTCCGACCTGGGCACGCTCGCGTCGTCAGCATCGCGGCACTGGCCCTCGGAGACGACGGCAACGTCGAACAGAGCCTCTACACACTGCTCAATCCCGGCGTCGATCCCGGACCCACCCATGTCCACGGCCTCACTGCCGACATGCTCGAAGGCCAGCCCTGCTTCGGCGACATCGTCGGCGACCTCAGGGAGCTGCTGCGCGGCCGCACCCTCGTCGCCCACAACGTCGGCTTCGACTACTCGTTCCTGGCCGCCGAGGCGGAAATGGTCGGGGCGGAACTGCCGATCGACACGGTGATGTGCACGGTGGAGCTGACGCGACGGCTCGAGCTGGGCACCGACAACCTTCGGCTGGAGACGCTGGCGCACCACTGGGGCATCACGCAGATGAAGCCGCACGACGCCCTCGACGACGCCATGGTGCTTGCGCAGATCCTCAAACCGGTGCTGGTCCGGGCGCGGGAGCGCAAGGCCTGGTTGCCGGTGCGGCCTGTGACGCGGCGGTACTGGCCCAACGGCCAGCTGACCCACGAAGAGCTGCGGCCGCTCAAGATGCTTGCCTCGCGGCTGCCCTGTCCGTACGTCAACCCCGGCCGGTTCATCGCAGGCCGGCCGCTGGTGCAGGGCATGCGGGTGGCGCTGTCGGCCGAGGTCGTCCGCACCCACGAGGAGCTCATCGAGCGGATCGTGCATGCGGGCCTGGCGTACACCGACATGGTCGATTTCGAGACCTCGTTGGTCATCTGCAATGAGCCCAATCCCGAGCAGGGAAAGGGCTACCTGGCCGGTGAGCTGGGCGTTCCGCTGGTCAGCGATGCCGATTTCATGCGCCACCTCGACGCGGTCGTCGGCGGAACCGGGGTCGAGGAGTTCGTCGACTCCACGATCGCCGGCGAGCAGTTCGCGCTCTTCTAGAACCACCCTTGCTAGCACTACAGATGTAGTGGTAGCTTTCTGCCATGACAACCACTACAGACGTAGTACAACGAAAGTCCTACTTGGACGCCTACCGACGGCACGGCTACTTCTTCCGTGAGGCGGCCATGCTCACCATCGCGGTCGGCTTCTGCATGCACCTCTACCGGGTGAACTTCGGTGACGCGGCCACCCTTGAGTACGCGGTCACGCAGACAACCGACATCCTCCTTCTCGTACCGATGACCTATGCCGCGATCGCGGGCATCCTCGGCTGGCGCCGGATGCGATTCGTCAATCGGGTGCACAAGATCGCGCTCACGGCGTCGCTGGTCTACATCACGGCGAGCGTGCCGTTGCATCTCTATGTCCTGTTCGTGCTGCACGACGTCAGCTTCTACGTGCACATGGCCGGCTACTGGTTCAGCTACTTCCTGCTGATCGTCGTGTACCCGGTGTTCCTCACGATGTTCTGGAAGCTGCGGTATAAGAACTAGTGCCGCCCAACCCGGAACGACGGACCCAGATCCTCGACACCGCGATCGACATCCTGTGTGACGACGGCGTCGGGGGGCTGACTCATCGGCAGGTCGACAGCCGCGCCGGCTTGCCCGCGGGTACCACGTCGAACTACTTCCGCAACCGCCAGGCGCTGCTCGAGGCGACTGCCGCCCGCACGGTGGAACTGCACTGGCAGCGCGTCGAGGCGTTGCAGGCCGCGATCGGTCCGCTATCCCGCGATGCCTTGAAGGCGTTGATGATTCGCATGCTCGGGCCTGATGAGCAGATGCGCCGGTGGACATTGGCACGCTTCGAGTTGTTCATGGAGAGCACCCGGCGCGAGGAACTGAGGCCGCTGATGAAGGAGCTTCAGGCGGCCGCGGTGAAGTCGGCGACGCTCATCTTCGGGGCCGCCGGCTTCACCCCGGCGCCCGAGAGGATGGACGAACTCAGCAGATTGCTCAACGGCTTTGTGTTCAGCAACCTCACCATTGCGCCCGACCCGGGCGTACAAGATGCCGCCGGTCTTGTGGACCGACTGCTGAGCGCCTTCCTGGACTAGCCTGAAAGACCATGTGGCTCACAATCGCCCAGATCGCGCTGATCGCCGTCCTGGTGATCGGCAGCGCGACCCTGGTCGCCGTCTACGTCGTGCGTCGGCGCAGAGGAATCGAGGGTTGGTCACCGCATGCCCTCTACAGCGATTTGATGGGTCGCAATCCAAAGCTACCGCCGCCCGCCTGGGTCGACGGGCCGGAGGATGACGGGACCCGTCCTGGGCTAACGTGACGCCCGATTGACGGCAGACACCACGGCCCGCAGCGACGCGGTGGTGATCGACGTCGCGATGCCGACACCCCAGATCGTCTGGCCGTTCACCGACGCCTCGACGTAGGCAGCCGCCTGGGCTTCCTCGCCTGCCGACATCGCGTGCTCGGAGTAATCCAGCACGTGAACGTGGACGCCAACACCGGCGAGCGCGTCGACGAACGCCGCGAGCGGGCCGTTGCCGGAGCCGCGGATGTCCGTCTCGACGCCGTCGATCTTGACCGTGGCCTCGATGACATCGGTGCCGCCGTCGGTCTCGCAGGCGATGACCTTCTGCCGGATGCGCTCCAGCGGCCGCACGGGCGCCAGGTACTCCTCGGCGAAGACGTCCCACATCTCCTTCGGGGACACTTCGCCGCCCTCGCCGTCGGTGATCTTCTGGATCGCCTGGGAGAACTCGATTTGCAGCCGTCGCGGCAGGGCCAGGCCGTGGTCGGCCTTCATGATGTAGGCCACGCCGCCCTTGCCGGACTGCGAATTCACCCGGATGACCGCCTCATATGTACGGCCGACGTCCTTCGGATCGATCGGCAGATAGGGGACCTGCCACAGGAGGTCGTCGACGTCGGAGCCAACGTCATCCGCATGGGCCTTCATCGCGTCCAGGCCCTTGTTGATCGCATCCTGGTGGCTGCCGGAGAACGCGGTGTAGACCAGGTCGCCACCGTACGGGTGGCGTTCGGGCACCGGCAGCTGATTGCAGTACTCCACGGTGCGACGGATCTCGTCGATGTTGGAGAAGTCGATCTGCGGGTCGACGCCGCGGGAGAACAGGTTCAGGCCCAGCGTGACGATGCAGACGTTGCCGGTGCGCTCGCCGTTGCCGAACAGGCAGCCTTCGATCCGGTCCGCGCCTGCCTGGTAGCCCAATTCCGCTGCGGCGACGGCGGTTCCGCGGTCGTTGTGCGGATGCAGGCTCAAGATGATGCTGTCCCGCCGGGCCAGGTTGCGGCTCATCCACTCGATCGAGTCGGCGTAGACGTTCGGGGTGGCCATCTCGACGGTGGCAGGCAGGTTGACGATCAGCGGCAACTGCGGCGTCGGCTGGATGACTTCGGAGACGGCGTCGCAGACGTCTTTGGCGTATTCGAGTTCGGTGCCGGTGTAGGACTCGGGAGAGTACTCGTACCGCCACAGCGTGCCCGGGTACTTGGCGGCCTCCTCCAGACACTTTCGGGCCGCGTCGGTGGCGATCGCCTTGACGGCTTCACGGTCGGCGCGGAACACGACGCGGCGCTGCAGGATCGACGTCGAGTTGTAGAAGTGCACGATCGCGCGCGGCGCGCCCTCGCACGCCTCGAATGTCCGCTCGATCAGCTCGGGCCGGCACTGCGTCAGCACCTGAATGGTGACGTCGTCGGGAATTGCGCCGTCGGTGATGATTTCGCGGACGAAGTCGAAGTCCGTCTGGCTGGCCGACGGAAAGCCAACCTCGATTTCCTTGTAGCCCATGCGCACCAGCAGGTCGAACATGCGGCGCTTGCGGGCCGGGCTCATCGGGTCGATCAGCGCCTGGTTGCCGTCACGCAGGTCCACCGCACACCACATGGGTGCGCGGTCGACGACGCGGTCGGGCCAGGTGCGGTCAAAAGGAGCCGGCACTGGGCCCAACGCCGGGCTTCCGCCCGGCACCTCTTCCGCGAAGGAGCGGTAGCGGCTGATCGGCATCGACGTGCCGCGTTGGGTGTTCCAGCCGGGCTGGCCCGGGTTGGGTGGGCCGGACGGTTGGTTGATGCTGCGTACCGACGTGAAGGCGTCGGGCGAATCTGGTGAGGGCTTCGAAAAAGTGGTCACGATGACGCTCCGGGAGTGTGGGTGGACTCAAGACCGGCGCATCGCAAACACCCGCGACGGGAAGCCGGTCTGGATCAGACCCCGTCGCGGCTGCCGAGAAGGAGCACCCGCTGCACCGAAGACATGGTCTGCCCACTGTAGCAAGCCTGGCGATGAGGCCAAAACGTTGACGCTGCGCCCAGGGCGTCGGTTACTCGCACCTAGTCGCCCTCACCGCAGAATGAACGGACAATGAGCTCATGAAGGCCAGGCGGTTGGTCGTGGTGCTGCTGGCCATCATGCTGGCGCTCACCGGGTGCAGCCGCGGGATCGACGGGTCCGCGACGATGGGTCCCCGCGAGGTCGATCCGGCATATTTCTTCGCCGGTGAGGTCCCCACTTACGGGCAGGACGTCAGCGCAGGCGACCGTGCGACGCTGGCCTATCTGCGTGCGATGCGCCGCATCGACCCGTGTGGCCTGGTGACCCGTGAAGCGCTGGCGAAGATCGGTGAAATCGGTTCTGTGGGAACGCTATTCGCGTTCGACGAATGCGACGTCGACATCAAGGTGCCTGGCGAAACCGGGCGCCGCTTTGCCAGCATCGAGGTCATCCTGGCCCACATCGGGGAGCCCGTCGCGTTTCTGGCCGGTGATCTGCCGATATACGAGAGCTACCCCGGCTCCTGTGAATACCTGGTGCCGCTGAATCTGTCGCTGCTGCCTGGAGCGCAACCCCTGCGCATAGCCGACCAGCCGTTCGTGCGGGTGGGGTTGATCGCAGAACGCAATTGTGACTTCGCCCAGCGCCTGGTGCGCGCTCTCGCGCCGCGGGTCCAGTCGCTTCAGCTGCCGGTCCGCGATGCCGTCGGCACCTATCCCGCGGCGCTGGCCGAACGCGATCCCTGCCAGGTGCAGTCCGTACTACGGGCCGAGGTCGACGACTGGGACGTCGCTTCGCTGCCATACGAATGCGACTTTTCCCTCAAGCGTCACGGCGACGTGGTGCTCATCCATGTGTCGTTGGAACCGCAGCTGTACGACATGACCACCGAAGTCCGTGACCGCCGCGACCGCGAAGGCTTCGAAATATTCGTCGACGACATGGCCTGCACGGCCGTCGCGTTCCTCGGCGGCCGGATGCAGCGCAAGCTGTTCGGCGGCGACTTCGTCAGCACCGGCGAGGTCGTCATCCGACCGGCGGTCGCGGTCGACGGCGGCGGTGAGCACTGCGACGTCGTCGTGGATGTAGCGACCGCAGCCGCGAAGCTCTATGGCTAGACCTGTGAGTCGGGGAACGCGATGACCGAAAGGAAGCGGATCGGCAGCTCCACCAAATCCACCGGCCCGTGCGCGCCTTCACCGTCGATCTGCAGCGAGTCGCCAGGGTGCAGCCGGTAGACCGATCGGCTGTGGCTGTAGTCCATGACGCCTTCGAGCATGTAGATGAACTCCGTGCCCGGATGCTGGAACAGCGGATAGGTCTGGCTCTTCTCCGACAGCGTGACGTGCAGGCATTCGAGTCGTTTGTGTTCTCCCCGCAGCGAGCCCAGCATCTGATACTCGTGGCCCTCGCGGGTGCCGTTGCGCACAATATGTGCGCCCGTGCCGGCCTTGACGAACGCCGCGGGGCGCTCGACGTCGGCGCCTCGGAACAGCGTGGTGACCGGGACGTCGAAACCCTTGGCAAGCAATGCCAAAGTGGACAGGCTGCACGACGTCTGCGCGTTCTCGATCTTCGACATCATCGCCTTGGAAATGCCGACGCGCCCGGCCATTTCGGCCACCGTGAGCCCCTGCTGCGCACGCAGCTGCCGCACATTGCGGCCGATCGCGGCCTCCAACTCGAGTTCCTCGACAGGGGCGTGCGGATCCCGGTCACGGGCGGTGCCGGACTTGTTGCGAAGCAGCGGTACGTCAGTCATGTTTCCTATCAGGAATCATCGCATCTGGCCCGCGCCGACATACGGATACGGGCTCTTGAGCGGGTCGCTCTCGGCGAACCGGGACAACCGGAAGTCGGATTCCGGAATGCGCGGGTCGGCGCTTCGCCCGTCGACGATGAGATCAGCGACCAGTCTGCCGACGGCCGGTGCGATCTTGAAACCATGGCCGCTGAATCCGGCGGCCACGATCAGTCCGTCGATCCCGGTCCGCGAGATCACCGGGTTCCAGTCGGGTGTGACGTCATAGCAGCCGGCGTAGCTGCTGCTGATCGACGCGTCGGCGAAACCGGGGAACCGCGTGCCGACCTTGTCGACGGTGAGGTCGACGAATGCGTCGTCGGCGCGGTTGAGGTAGTTGTCGGGGTCGGCCACCGTGACGTCGGAAAGGTCGCTGTTGCCGAATAGCACGTCGCCGCCGAGCTCCGGGCGGATGTACTGCAGAGAGACGAGGTCGGAAAAGACTGGCACCGGGCCGATTTCGACACCGGGGTTGATCATCACGATCTGCTCGCGCACGACCCGGATCGGAACGTCGATCCCGTACGGCGCGAGAAAGGGGTTGGTCCAGACGCCGGTGGCGACGACGACGGTCCCGGTTGAGATGTCGCTCCCGTCGGCCAGTCGGACTCCGGTGACCTTGTCGCCGTCGACCAGCAGTTCTGTCACTGCGCAGCCCTGGCGAAGCCGCACACCGGCGCCGCGCGCGGCGACCGCGAAGGCCTGCGCCGTCTGATAGGCGTCGCCATACCCGCCGCGCGGCTCCCAGCCGAACGCCGCGAACGGTTCCAGGTCGGCGAACGGCCACATCTCGGCCACCTCGCCCGGCCCGATCTCTTCGGTCTGCACGCCGACGGTGCGTTGTGCGGCAAGGCTTTTGCGCAGGGACTCCGTGTCGGGCACCCCGACACCGACGACGTAGCCGGTCTGCCGGAAGCCGATGTCGTGACCGAAGATCTCCTCGGCCTTCTCGAAGACCTCCAGGCCGACCGTCGCCATGGCGGCTAGCGAGCTCACGCCGTAGTGGCACCGGACGATGCCGCTGGACTTCCCCGTCATTCCCGAGCCGACCGTATTACGTTCGGCGACAACCACATCGGTGACGCCGCGCGCGGACAGTGCCCACGCCGCCGCGGCCCCTTCGATGCCTCCGCCGACGATCACGACATCCGCTGTGCTCACTGGCCGGGAATCCAATCGGTTCCCGCCAGCGGCACCCTCGCCATCGCCGCGGCCTCGATGCTGACCGCGACGAGGTCCTCGGGTTCCAGGTGGCCGACGTGCGCCTTGCCGCAGGCCCTTGCGATCGTCTGGGCCTCCATCGTCAACACGCGCAGGTAGTTGGCCAGCCGGCGACCGCCCGCGACCGGGTCGAACCGGGCGGCCAGCTCTGGATCTTGCGTGCTGATCCCCGCCGGGTCGTTACCGTCCTGGAAGTCGTCGTAGAAACCCGCTGCGCTGCCCAGCTTCTCGTACTCGGCGGCGTAGCGCGGGTGATTGTCGCCCAGCGCAATCAGCGCGGCGGTACCGATCGCAACCGCGTCGGCACCCAGTGCGAGCGCCTTGGCCACGTCGGCGCCGCTTCGGATGCCGCCGGAGACGATGAGCTGAACCTTGTGGTGCACACCGAGTTCCTGCAGCGCCTCAACGGCCTGCGGTATCGCGGCGAGCGTGGGAATGCCCACGTGTTCGATGAACACGTCCTGGGTGGCGGCGGTCCCGCCCTGCATGCCGTCGACCACGACGACGTCGGCCCCGGCGTGCACGGCAAGCTTCACGTCGTAGTAGGTGCGGGTGGCGCCGACCTTGACATAGATCGGTTGTTCCCAGTCGGTGATCTCGCGTAGTTCGCCGATCTTGATGGTGAGGTCGTCGGGACCGGTCCAGTCGGGATGCCTGCAGGCCGAGCGCTGGTCGATGCCCTGCGGCAGCGTGCGCATTCCGGCGACGCGCTCGGAGATCTTCTGCCCGAGCAGCATGCCGCCACCACCGGGTTTGGCGCCCTGCCCGAGGACCACCTCGATCGCGTCCGCCTTGCGCAGGTCGTCGGGGTTCATCCCGTAGCGCGACGGGAGATATTGGTAGACAAGGTATTTGCTCTGCCCCCGCTCCTCGGCGGTCATCCCTCCATCACCGGTTGTGGTGGACGTGCCGACCTCGCTGGCGCCGCGGCCAAGCGCCTCCTTGGCCGGGCCTGACAGCGCGCCAAACGACATACCGGCGATAGTGACCGGAATATCAAGGTGCAGCGGATGTTTGGCGTAGCGGTCGCCGAGGACGACGTCGGTGCCACACCGTTCGCGGTATCCCTCGAGGGGATAGCGAGACATCGACGCGCCGAGGAAGAGCAGGTCGTCGAAGTGTGGCAGCGCACGCTTGGCGCCCCAGCCGCGGATGTCGTAGATGCCCGTCTCCGCGGCACGCTGAATGGCGGCGATGGTGGGCCGGTCGAAGGTGGCGGACTCGCGTAGTGCCCAGTTGCTCATCAGTAACTCGATGCGTTGTCGACGTCGAAGTGGTAGAGGCTGCGGGCGGACCCGTAGCGGGTGTACGCCGAAGTGTCGTCGTCCTCGAAACCGGCCGACTTCAAGAGGCGTTCGAGCTCTTCGTGGTGTTCGGGTTGCATCTCCTTGGCGACGCAGTCCGCACCCAACGATGCGACCGTGCCGCGGACGTAGATGCGTGTCTCGTAGATCGAGTCGCCAAGAGCCTCACCGGCATCGCCGCGCACCACGAGCCGCCCCGCCTGCGCCATGAACGCGCTCATATGACCGATGTTGCCCCCGACCACGATGTCGACGCCCTTCATCGAGATGCCGCACCGTGCGGCGGCGTTGCCGTCGATCACGAGCAGGCCACCGTGTGCGGTGGCGCCCGCCGACTGCGACGCGTTGCCCTTGACCCACACGCTGCCGCTCATCATGTTCTCGGCCACCCCGGTGCCCGCGTTGCCGTTTATGACGATCTCGGCCTGCTTGTTCATGCCAGCGGCGTAGTAGCCGACATGGCCGTCGACGGTGATCTTCACCGGGGCGTCGACGCCGACTGCCACATTGTGTGCACCGGAGGGGTTTTCGATCACGAGCTCGCCGTCCAGGCCCGCGGCGTGTAGTGCCGCGTTCACGTCGCGCAATGATGTGGAGCTCAAGTCGAAAGACCTTGAGGATACCGTGGCTGTCATTTTTTCCGTGCGTAGACAACCTCCGGCTCCGGTTCCCAGATCCTGGCGTTCTCGACCCCGGGCAGGCCGACGAATGCCCGGTATTCACTGGCCATCGCAACCCAGTCGTCGGTCTCGGCGATCACAGCCGGCTTGCACGCGATCGCGTCGCGCACCACGGCGAACGAGTCGCGATTGGAGACCAGCAGCGTGTAGAAGCCGTCGAATGTGCCGCACAACTCTTTGAGCGCGGTCTCGACGTCCAGTCCGTCGGCGAGCTTCTGCGCGACGAAGCGGGCACCCACCTCGGTGTCGTTGTCGCTGTCGAATTCGACTCCGGTGGCGCGCAATTCGCGGCGGATGGTGGCATGGTTGGCAAACGAGCCGTTGTGCACCAGGCATTGATCGGGCCCGACGGCGTAGGGGTGGCAGCCTGATGGCGTCACCGCCGATTCGGTCGCCATCCTGGTGTGGCCGACTCCTTGCCACCCCGCAGCGTTGGCTAATCCCCAGGCGTCGGTCAGCGCCCGCGGATGCCCGACGCCCTTCAACACGGCAAGGTCGGTGCCGAACCCGGCGATCAGCGCCCGCGGGTAGGCCGCCTTGGCCGCGGCCAGAAGCGAGGCCGACGAGCCCTGAGCGGTAAGCAGATACGTCTCGTCGAGCCGAGTGACCGACACGTCGGGTCCCAGCGCGGAGGCCACCTCCTCGGGGGTTGCGTCGACCTCCAGAAGTGAGAGGCTGCTGCGCCCGGGCGGCGTCCACGTGGGGTCTCCGTACACGGCGACGCCGGCGGAGTCCGATCCGCGGTTCGCCATCTCGCACAGCATTCCGGTGAGGAGTTGTCCCAGCCGGGGATGGAGCACCGGATTACGCAGGTGCAGTCCGACGATCCCGCACATGGCTTGTCTCCTTTCTCGTTAAAGATTCAGAACGCGGTCAGGTACTGGTCGACTTCCCACGGGCTGACCGCGCTGTGGTAAGCGAAGAACTCCTCGCGCTTGAGCTTCGCGAAGTATGCGGCGACTCCTTCGCCGGCCGCGTCGAGCACGCCCGCGACGACGGCGTCGCTCTCGAGCTCGTCGACCGCGTGCAGTAGCGTCGGCGGCAGCGTCGAACGGCTTTGGGAACCAACGGCTCCCGGGTCGGAGCTGCGCTTGATGCCGTCGATGCCCGCGCCAAGTGCCGCGGCGATAGCCAGGTAGGGGTTGGCCGAGCCGTCACCGCCGCGCAGTTCGACGCGCTGGTCGTCGGGGACTCGGATGTAATGGGTGCGGTCGTTGCCACCGTAGGTCGGGGTCCGCGGTGCCCACGATGCGCCGGACGCCGTCGACGTCGCACCGGTTCGCTTGTAGGAGTTGACCGTTGGTGCGATGACGGCTTGCAGCGCGCAGGCGTGGTCGAGGATGCCGCCGATGAACGAGTATGCGGTCGGTGACAGGCCGAGCCCGCGCTCGTCCTCGTCGCCGGCGAATGTCGGGCTGCCGCCGCTGGTCAGGGACAGATGCAGGTGCAGGCCGCTGCCGGTCTTGTCGGCGAACGGTTTTGGCATGAACGTGGCGACCATGCCGCGCTCTGCCGCGATCATCGACAGCAGATAGCGCAGTGTCACCACGCGGTCCGCGGTGGTCAGCGCGTCGGCGAATTGGAAGTTCTGTTCGAACTGGCCGTTGCCGTCCTCGTGGTCGTTGGCGTAGTTGGACCAGCCGAGCTGGTTCATCGCCGTCGAGATCGTGGTGAGGTGGTCATACATGCGCGTGACGCCGCGTGCGTCGTAGCAGGGCTGGGCGGCGGTGTCGGCGGCATCCGCGACGGCCAGGCTGCCATCGCCGTTGCGCGTCAACAGGAAGTACTCGACCTCCGCACCGACCCACGGCTCGAAGCCGGCGTCGGTGGCCTGCGCAATGAGGGCCTTGAGGATGACGCGCGGCGCATACGGCCAGGGCTGGCCCTCGACGTGCGGATCGCAATGAACGATCGCCAGCCCGTCCTTGATGAACGGAATGGGCGTGAACGACGCCGAGTCCGGAATCGCCATCAGGTCCGGATCTTTCGGCTCCTGGCCGATGGCCCCGACGGCGTAGCCCGCGAACCCGACGCCCTCCGTGGCGAGCAAGTCGACGGCCTCGACCGGGACGAGCTTCGCGCACGGCTTTCCGCGCAGGTCGACGAACAGCGCGAGGATGAACTTGGTTCCTGACTGTTCGGCCAGGGCGGCGAGATCGGGCGACATTGATTGACCTTGTCTCTTGAGATGAATCAAAGTATCACGATATGAAACTGCATGCACGGCGAACGGCCGGCGCGGCCAAGTGGTCCGCGCCGGCCGACCTCCGTTTTAGGCGGGCGCGAGTTCGTACGCCGCGTCCCTGTGGAACTTGGCGTCGATGCCCGTCTCCTCTTCGTCGGGAGAGATGCGGATGCCGATCGTCTTCTTGATCGCGAAGGCGATGATGAAGGCGACGATGAACGAGTACGCCATCACGGCGCCCGCCGCGACGGCCTGCCTCCACAATTGATCGATGCCGCCGCCGTAGAACAGGCCGTTGGTGGCGTTCGGCATCGTCTCACTGGCGAAGAAGCCGATCAGCAGGGTGCCGATCACGCCGCCCACCAAGTGCACGCCGACGACGTCGAGCGAGTCGTCGTAGCCGAAGCGGTACTTGAGCCCGACCGCCAGGCCGCAGACGGCGCCCGCCGCGGCTCCGACCCCCATGGCGCCGACCGGGGTGACAGCACCGCAGGCAGGGGTGATGGCCACGAGCCCGGTGATCGCGCCGGAGGCGGCTCCGACGCCGGTGACGTGGCCGTCCTTGAGCTTCTCGACCGCGAGCCAGGCCAGCGTTGCCGCGCAGGTGGCGACGAACGTGGTGACCATGACGATGGCAGCCGAGTTGCCTGCGGCCAGCGCGGAACCACCGTTGAACGCATACCAGCCCGCCCACAGCAGGCCCGCACCGAGCAGCGTGAGCGGGACGTTGTGCGGCTTGCGCAGTTGGCCGAAGCCGAGCGACTTGCCAAGCACGATCGCAACGGCAAGCGCAGCGGCGCCCGCGTTGATGTGGACGGCGGTGCCGCCGGCGAAGTCGATGGCCTTGAGGCTGTTGGCGATCCAGCCGCCGACGGAGTTCTCGGTCACGACGCCGTCGAATGCGAACACCCAGTGCGCGACGGGGAAGTAGACCAGCACCGCCCATACCGCGGCGAAAACCATCCATGCGCCGAACTTCATCCGGTCGGCAGCCGCACCCGAGATCAGCGCGACGGTGATCGCCGCGAAAAGCGCTTGGAACAACGAGAACAGGCTGATCGGTAGCCCGGCGATGGTGGTCATCGGCTCGGTGAGGTTCGACATGCCGTCGAATTCGGTGAAGCTACCGACGAAGCCGCCGTAGGAGGTGCCGAAGGTCATCGAGAAGCCAAAGAGCACCCACAGCACGCCGACGATGGCCACGGCGCCGAAGGTCATCATCATCATGTTGGTGGAGCTCTTGACCGAGACCATGCCGCCGTAGAACAGGGCGAGCCCGGGAATCATCAGGGTCAGCCCGATGATGCAACACAGCATGAATGCCGTGGTTCCTGTATCCATTCCATCTCCTGCAGTGGTGCGACCCCCCGCGAGGGTCGATCACTGGCAGTAACCGATGTTTCTGTTACGTAGACAAGCCGTGGATGTTGCACGCACGTAAATAGTCGGCCGTCCGTACAGTTCGTCCGGTGAAGCTAGATCGGCGATGGTGGATCGCCATCGGCGTCGCGGTGTTCGCGGCCGTGGCGCTGGTATTGCAATACACCGTGTTTGACCGGCCGTCCGAGGAATGCCGACCGGTCAATGACCTCCTGGACTTCAACCGCGCGCAGGCCGAGCACGTCGCATCCAAATCCGGCGACGAGCAGGGCATCCCGACAGCGGCCGAAGACGCCGCGTACCAAGCCTGGGCCGACGGGTTGGCTGAACGCGCCCAACAGGTGAACTCGCCCGACCTGGCCCGGACGGCGGCCACGGTCGCCAGTCTCGCCGACGAGTTCGTCGCGAACCTTCAGGTTTTGCGCGCTCAAACGGAAGCGCGTGCTCCTGGCGCTCCGGCGCCGCCTGCGGCGTACGAGATGAGGGCGTTGGACGCCCGAATCTCTGAGAATCTCGACGAGCTGACGAAGGCCTGTTCTTGACGGTGGTCACCACGGCGTCCTGCGGGGCTGCTGGCCACGTCAACGAACGCTACCGGCGGAGTAAATGAGATGCGCCGAACCCTTATTCTTGGTTGGACTCCATCGCGAAAGGTTCTCTAGTGGCGCTCGTCGTGCAGAAGTACGGCGGATCCTCGGTGTCCGATGCCGAGCGGATTCGCCGCGTCGCTGAGCGCATCGTCGAAACCAAGAAACAGGGCAACGACGTCGTCGTTGTGGTCTCGGCGATGGGCGACACCACCGACGAGCTGCTCGACCTGGCCAGGCAGGTGTGTCCGGCGCCGCCGCCGCGGGAAATGGACATGCTGCTGACGGCCGGCGAGCGGATCTCCAACGCGCTGGTGGCGATGGCCATCGCTTCGCTGGGCGCGCAGGCACGCTCGTTCACCGGCTCGCAGGCCGGCGTGATCACCACAAGCACGCACGGCAACGCCAAGATCATCGACGTCACGCCGAGCCGGTTGCAGGCCGCCCTCGACGAGGGCCTGATCGTGCTGGTCGCCGGTTTCCAGGGCGTCAGCCAGGACAGCAAGGACGTCACCACGCTCGGCCGCGGCGGCTCGGACACCACTGCCGTGGCGCTGGCCGCGGCTTTGGGTGCCGACGTGTGCGAGATCTACACCGACGTCGACGGCATCTTCACCGCCGACCCGCGCATCGTGCCCAACGCCCGCCGGATGGACACGGTGTCGTTCGAGGAGATGCTCGAGCTCGCCGCATGCGGTGCCAAGGTACTGATGCTGCGCTGTGTGGAGTATGCCCGCCGCTACAACGTTCCCATCCACGTCCGGTCGTCGTACTCGGACAAACCCGGCACATTCGTGACCGGATCGATAGAGGACATCCCCATGGAAGACGCCATCCTGACCGGAGTCGCACACGATCGCAGCGAGGCCAAGGTGACGATCGTCGGCATCCCCGACGTTCCTGGCTACGCCGCCAAGGTGTTTCGCGCCGTCGCCGACGCCGACGTGAACATCGACATGGTGCTGCAGAACATCTCCAAGATCGAGGACGGCAAGACCGACATCACCTTTACCTGCTCACGGGACAGTGGACCTGGGGCGGTGGAGAAGCTGACCTCCCTGCAGGAGGAGATCGGTTTTTCCAAGGTGCTCTACGACGACCACATCGGCAAGGTGTCGCTGATCGGCGCGGGCATGCGCAGCCATCCCGGTGTCACGGCGAAGTTCTGCGAAGCGCTCGCCGGCGTGGGGGTCAACATCGACCTGATCTCAACTTCGGAGATTCGAATCTCGGTGCTGATCAAGGACACTGAGCTGGACAAGGCCGTACTCGCCCTGCACGAGGCGTTCGGGCTGGGTGGGGACGAGGAAGCTGTGGTCTACGCGGGAACGGGACGTTAATGGTTGCGATTGGTGTAATCGGAGCGACCGGTCAGGTCGGCCAGGTGATGCGGACGTTGTTGGAAGAGCGCGACTTTCCTGCGACCAGCGTCCGGTTCTTCGCCTCCGCGCGCTCGCAAGGTAAGAAGCTGCCGTTCCGCGGGCAGGAGATCGAGGTCGAGGACGCCGAGACCGCCGACCCAACCGGGCTGGACATTGCGCTGTTCTCCGCAGGGGCGACGATGTCGAGGGTGCAGGCGCCGCGGTTCGCCGCAGCCGGCGCAGTGGTGATCGACAACTCGTCGGCCTGGCGCAAGGACCCCGACGTGCCGCTGGTAGTCAGCGAGGTCAACTTCGCGCGCGACGCGGGGACGCGGCCGAAAGGCATTATCGCCAACCCGAACTGCACGACCATGGCGGCGATGCCGGTGCTCAAGCCGCTGCATGACGAGGCCGGGCTGGTCCGGATGATCGCGTCGACCTATCAGGCGGTGTCCGGAAGCGGGCTGGCCGGAGTGCACGAACTCTTCAGCCAGGTACGCGCGGTGGTGGACGACAGCGAGCAGCTCGTGCACGACGGATCGGCGGTCGAGTTTCCCCCGCCCGAGAAGTACGTCGCGCCGATCGCGTTCAACGTGGTGGCCCTTGCCGGTTCGCTGGTCGACGACGGCTCCGGTGAGACCGACGAGGATCAGAAGCTGCGCAACGAGAGCCGCAAAATCCTCGGGATCCCAGACCTTTTGGTGAGTGGGACGTGTGTGCGGGTACCCGTGTACACGGGCCATTCGCTGTCGATCAACGTCGAGTTCGCCAGGCCGCTGTCAGTTGAGCGGGCGCGCGAGATCTTGGCAGGCGCACCTGGGGTGAAGCTGGTCGACGTGCCGACGCCGCTGGCCGCCGCCGGCGCCGATGAATCCCTCGTCGGCCGGGTCCGCCAGGATCCTGGCGCACCGGACGGGCGCGGTCTCGCGTTGTTCGTATCCGGTGACAACCTACGAAAAGGTGCGGCGCTGAACACCATTCAGATCGCCGAGTTGCTGGCCGCCGAGCTCTAACTCCCTTGCGCCGAAACTGCATTCCGGCAGAGAAAGTGCGAGTACGGGCCTGCCGGAATACAGTTTCGGCGTTGATCGCGACGGCGCTGCTCGGTATGGCGCTGCTGCACGTCCCTCCGGCTCACGCTGAACCGGCTGCGCCCATTCCCGATCCGGTCCTGCCGCCGCTGGCGCCCGGTCAGGTAATCCGGATCGGCCCGACGGCCGGAACAGGCACGCCGACAAGGGATTACGGCATCGGAGCCACCGACCTATGCGAGTTCATGGAGTTCCCGAGCGGCATTCTGCAGATATGCGGTGACAGTTTCGCGGGCCAGGGTGTCGGGTTCGGCGGCTGGTGGTCACCGGTCGCGCTGCATGTCGAGACCGACTCGATCGACGACCCGACCGGAGTCCGCTATGACGGCGTGATGGGTGTCGACAAGCCACTGCTGGCCGACCGCCCTCCGCAGGGAACCTCCCAGCTGCCCACCGGCGTCGTGCAGATCAATCGGGAAAACTACATGCTGGTCACGACCACCCGAGACCTGATCGTCGAGTCATCCAGACTGGTGAAAGCCGATCCCGCGCAAGGAAATTGGCCGACGGTGCCGGGGTCGGTCCGTGACGCGTCCTACCAGGACGGCCGGCAGTCGCAGATCAGCGGCTATTACGATCCGATTCCCACGGCGGACTCACCGACCGGGTGGGTGTACATCACCGCCAACAACTTCGACCGCAGCGGGCCGATGGTGCTGTACCGGGCCAAGCCTGAGACCTTCGCCGACCGGGACAGCTGGCAGGGCTGGTCGTCGGCGCCCGGCCCTGATGGCGGCTGGAACAAGCCACCGACGCCGTTGTGGCCGGACAAGATCGGTGAGATGTGCGTCAGGCAGATCGACGGCAAGACCGTGCTGTCGTACTTCAACGCCAGCACCGGCAACATGGAAGTCCGCGTCGCAGACAGTCCCACGGTCCTAGGCGCCGCGCCGGTGACGACGGTCGTCTTCGCCACGGAATGGCCGGATCCCGTCGAACACCTAGGGCCGCCGGAAAACAACCGGCTGGCGCAGCCCTACGGCGGCTACATCTCGCCGGGCTCCACGCTCGAGGAGTTGAGGGTGTTCATCAGCCAGTGGAACACCGGGCCCCGCGGAGGTACGCCGTACCGCGTCATCCAGTTCGCGGTGAACCCCTTCAAGCCGGGACACCTGCCGATGTCGTGACGGGCGAACTCACAGCAACCTCACACCTGAATCATCGATGCGACCTATCTGGGGGCGGCCATCATGGCGGGCATGAGTGAAACACCAGAGCACCCGACCGAGACCACAGGACCGGTGTCCGCGCAGACCGTCACGACCGCACCGCCACCGCCGCCCGCCCCGCCGGCGTACGTCGCGCCGCAGCAGCCGTACAAGCAGAACCGGCTGAACCAGGTCGCGGCATGGGTGGGCATCGTCGCCGGGTCCGTCTTCGTCGTCGCCGTCATCTTCGGGACCGGCTTCGCGCTGGGTAAGCACTCCGGCGACCGTGGCTTCGACCGGCACGACGCGG
>NZ_DASSCY010000043.1:0-13671 GCF_035697385.1 Mycobacterium sp.
AGATTGTCGTCGATGGTGAAGTCCGTGTTGGACAGTGACGACAGGTCCAGGCATCCCAGCGCGCCCAGCCGGTAGTTCACCGAGACATAGACGCATCCCTTGCGCGCCAGGGATGCGCCGTCGTAGATCGGCATGGCCGAGCTGCCCAGGATGTACCCGCCGCCGTGGATGAAGACCATCACCGGCAACGGCTGGTCTGACGGCTTCTTCGGTGCCGTGACGTTCAGTGTCAGGCAGTCCTCGCTCATCGGCTGATACTTGCCGGGGCCGAGAATCGTGTACTTGCGTTGCTGCGGCGCGCAGTAGCCGATGCTGTGGCAGTAGCGCACGCCCGGCCACGGCTGGGCAGGCTGCGGTGCACGAAATCGCAGGGGTCCTACCGGCGGACGCGCGTACGGGATGGCGCGCCAACGGTTCACCCCGTCGCGGGTAAACCCCTCGACGGTGCCGGAGGCGACGGTCGCGCGGACAGTGTGCTCGTGCATCCCCCGACGGTAGCGAATGTGCACTCGTCGCCGCGCCTGAGCGGGGATCGCGGGTCGGGCCGCTAGCCTGGCCGATATGCGAATAGCTGGTCTGATCGCAACATCTTTGCTGGTGGCGGGGTGTTCACAATCGGGCGGCGGCAATGCCGACCGGATCGAGCCGATTCCGTCGACGTCGTCGGCGACCAGCCCATCTCGCCCGTCGACCACGCCGCCCACCTCGACGAAACCCGCTTCACCGCCGAAACCGGGTGCGCCGATCGGAGCCCTCATCACATGGATCGAATCCGGCACTTCAGCCGATGCCGGCGCGTACCACTCCGCGACCCGCGACGGCGCCACTACCGAGCTTGGTGACGACGTCGCGTTCACCACACCGTCGGGCAAGACCAACTGCATGACCGACGGCGGCACGCTGGCCTGCCTTGTCGACCTTGCCGACCCTCCGCCGCGACCGACGGAGGTCTACGGCGAGTGGAAAGGTGGCTGGGTGGATTTCGAGGGCCCGACGCTGCAAGTCGGTTCGGCACATGGTGATCCGGGTCGGTTCACCGCTGGCACGGGGCCGGAAATGCCGTACGGTCAAGCGCTCGCGTTCGGCGATTACCGCTGCCGGGCCGATCCGGCCGGACTGTTCTGCGTGAACTACGCCCATCAGTCAGGGGCCTGGTTCAGCGATGCGGGCATCGAACCGTTCGGTTGCCTGCAGAAGGTGACGCCACCCGCGGATGTGGGCCTGAGGTTCAGCTGCTAGGCGGCGCCCTGCGGCCTGGCTTTTTCCCTGGCCCGGTCGGGGTAGATCTGCGTCATTCCGATTGCGCCGACGATCACGACGATCGGGATCACCGCCTTGGTCCAGTCGATGGTCGACGTCGCCTTGATGGCAACGTAGCCCAGTACCGCGATGAGCGCGAACACCAGCGCCCACATCAGCGTGAGCACCTGATTGGTGCGACGAAACGCCGGCCTCTCCCAGTCGTGCTGCGGCGCCGTTTCAGGCGCGTACTGCTCGGTGAACGGGACGAATGCCAAGGATCCCAGCGCCATAACGGCAAGGACGCCAGCCGACAATGTGGTCGCATAGGTGTCCATCCAGTCGCGGTCCTGCGCTCCAACGACCATGCCCGCGATGGTCACTGCGACGAAGAAGACGATCGTCACCACCTCGAGGAGCCTGGGCCCGCCCCTGCCGGCCGACACCCCGAGGATCAGCGCCGCGATCACCGCACACAGCGCGCCGAACATCCATGTACTGGGGCCGTCGGCGACCACCCAGTAGATGATCCACGGCACAAATCCGACGAACGGGCTGCGCTCGAACCAATCGTCCACACCTCAGCTTGACGGCCTATGGGCGCGAGCAGACACACAATCGCACGAACTCGGCCGAAATGATGCGAATCCGCGTCTGCTCGACGGCCTGTGCGGAGTCATGGCAGGTGAAAGTAGGGAATATGACGGATTGCGCGCGTAATCCGTCATATTCCCTACTCTCGGCGCAACTTTCATCGTCCACGGCGAAGCGAGGGCTCACCCTACAGCTGCTCGCGCGACTAGGCGACACCTTTGTGCTTCAGCAGCGGCAGCACTCCTTCGGCGAACCAGTAGGCCTCTTCCAGATGCGGATAGCCCGACAGGATGAATTCGTCGAACCCCAGCGAGTGGTACTCGTAGATGAGGTTCGCGACTTCCTCGTGGCTGCCGACGAGCGCCGTACCCGCACCGCCGCGGACCAATCCGACGCCCGCCCACAGGTTCGGGTAGATCTCGAGTCGATCCAGCTGGCCGCCGTGGAGCGCGGTCATCCGGCGCTGCCCTTCCGACTCCGATTTGGCATGCAGCTCAGTGGCTTTGGCGATCTGCTCTTCCGTCAGTTCAGCCACCAGTTCGTCGGCGACCGCCCAAGCCGCCGCCGAGGTGTCACGGCTGATGGTGTGCAGTCGGATGCCGAACCGCACCTTCCTGCCACGTTCGTCTGCGAGCTTGCGCACTTTCTCGATCTTGGCGGCCGCGGCCTGCGGAGGCTCACCCCAGGTCAGATAGACGTCGACATGCTCAGCGGCGATCGGCAGCGCTGCGGGCGACGAGCCGCCGAAGTAGATCTGCGGCAACGGATCGGGCGGAGTGGATACCCGAGCATCCTTGACGGTGTAATACTTTCCCTCGAAGTCCAGTGAGTCCTGTTTCCACACCGAGTTCACGATGTGCAGGAACTCCCCTGTGCGGGCGTAGCGCTCGTCGTGACCGAGCCAGTCGCCGAACCGCCGCTGCTCGACGTCGTCGCCGCCGCTGACGATGTTCAGCAGCACCCGGCCCTCGGAGAACCGCTGCAGCGTCGCGGTCTGCTGAGCCGCCAGTGTCGGAGGCACCAGGCCGGGTCGGAACGCGACCAGAAACTTCAGCCGCTCGGTCTCGGCCAGCAGTGCCGATGCGGTCAACCAGGCGTCCTCGCACCATGTTCCGGTCGGCGTGAGCACACCCTCGTAGCCGAGCCGGTCGGCGGCGCGAGCCACCTCGGCCAGATACCGACGGCTGGGGGCGCGGTAGTTGGCGGGCAGGGTGTGATGCGACGACGCGTGCGACGCCCCGACGATCGACCGGCTGTCGCCGTTGGTGGGCAGGAACCAGAAAAATTTGGCTGGCATATCGCCTCCTAGTTGGGTGCGGATGGGCTGATGAAGCCCGCCCGCAGCGTGTCGTTGTACCGGCGATCCACCCAGTCATCGAACTTCGGTGCCGGAGAGGCGATTTGGCCTGACGCCGCGAAGAGCTCGGCGATCTTCTGTTCGGACGCCACAATCTTGTCGTCGAGTTCGGTCGGCAGCCGCAGGCTGCGGCCCTGAACGACCTCCGCCACCTTCAGGTCGAGCCCCACAGCGGCGGCATAGCTTTCGGCCCATTTCTGCGGGTTGTCCTTGGCCCAACGGACCGCCTTTTCGTACCGCACCAACAGATCGGCCAGCGCGGTGTTGCGCTTCGGGTCGGCGAGCGCTTGGTCCGACGCGATGCCGAACCAGTTGCCGTTTGTGACGTCTCTGGCATATCCGATGCTGCGCACCGGCACCTGCGCGGCGATCTGCGCGGTGTAGGGGTCCCAGATGGCCCATGCGTCGGCCAGTCGTTGCGTGAACGCGGACAGCGCATCGGCAGGCTGCAGGAATACCAGCTTGACGTCGGACGTCGACAGCCCTGCCCTGTCAAGCTGGCCGAGGATGTGACCGTGCGCCGAACTGCCCTTGCCGACGGCGATGCTCTTGCCGCGCAGGTCACCGATCGACTGGATCGGCGAATCGGCATGCACCACAATCTGATCGCCGTTGCCGCCGCCGTCGTAGGCCGAGACCACCTTCACCTTGGCGTTGGATGCGGCACCGAAGATGGGCGGTGAGTTGCCGGTGATCGCGAAATCGATCTTGCCGGCTGTGGCGGCTTCCACCTGCGGCGGACCCGAGGTGAAGGTGGAGAACGCAACCTTGTACGGCAGGTTCTCGAGTGCGCCGGCGGAGCGCAGCAGTGCCTCGGTGCCGCCCTTCTGGTCGCCGACCTGCAAAGTGAGGCCGGACAGTTCGGAGAGCGGCACGGTGTTCGGGGCCTGCTCGGCACCCGAATTCTCTTCGCGCGACACGCATCCAGCCAGAAGTAGAGCGAGTAGCGCGATCACGACAGCGAGTTTCCGCATGATTGTCCTATTCGTCGGTCAGATCCGGACGCCGAGCTTGTCGAGTAGCTCGGCGCGATAATGCTCGGCAGCGGTGGACTGGCGAGGGTCGTCAATGGCCAACGTGTGCACCACGCGACCGTCCTCGAGGACGACCACCCGGTCGGCCAGCGCGACGGCTTCGTCGACGTCGTGGGTGACAAGCAGCACGCCGAATCCGTGCTCTCGCCAAAGGTCGAGCAGCAGCGCGCGCATGCTCAATCGCGTCAGCGCGTCCAGCGCCCCGAACGGCTCGTCGAGCAGCAGCAGTTCCGGTTCTGCCACCAAGGCTCGTGCGAGCGAAACGCGTTGCGCCTGACCGCCCGACAGTGTGAGCGGCCATGCATCGGCACTGTCGGCGAGGCCGACGTCGGCCAGCGCACGGTCAGCGCGCTCATGCGCCTGAGCCTTCGGCAGCCTGCTGCGGGTCAGGCCGTACGCCACGTTGGTGCGCACATCGCGCCACGGGAACAACCGGGGTTCCTGAAACGCGAGTGCCGGCGGGCAGGTCACCGCGCGGTCCCCGGTGTGATCTGTCGAAAGTCCCGCCAGCACGCGCAGCACGGTCGACTTGCCCGAACCGCTGCGGCCGATCAGCGCAACGATCTCGCCGCGCGCGATTCGCATCGAGACGTCGGTGAGCACGTGATGGTCGCCGTACCACTTGTTCACGTGCTGTAGTTCTGCGGCGACGCGGGTCAGGCGTTCGGAGGCGATGGTCATGAGCGGTACCTCAGCGCCCGGCGTTCCAATTCACGCACGATGGCGTCGGTTCCGATGCCGAGTAGCGCGTACACGATCAGCCCGAAAATGATGATGTCAATGCGCAAGAAGTCGCGGGCATTGTTGATCAAGAATCCAATTCCCTTGTCCGCATTGATCTGTTCGGCGACGATGAGCGTCAGCCAGGCGATGGCCAGCGACTGCCTGACGCCGACGAGGACCTGTGGCGCGGCACTGGGCACGATGATGCTCCGGAATCGTTGCCAGAACGAAAAGCCAAGCACCTGTGCGGTTTCGAAGAGCTTTGGATCGACCTGACGGATCGCCGAGAACGTGTTCAGATACAGCGGAAAGCTCACCCCGAGCGCGACCAACAGCACCTTGGGCAGCTCACCGATGCCGAACCACAGGATGAACAGCGGGATCAGGCCAAGATGCGGCAGCGCACGGATCATCTGCATCGGCGGGTCGACGGTGGCCTCGAACCATCGCGACAATCCGACCGCGGTTCCCAGCGCGACACCCACGAATCCGCCGAGCAGAAGCCCTTCGATCACGCGCAGTCCGGACACGCGTAGCGCGTCGGCCAGTTGCCCGTTCTCGATCAACTCGATACCGGCCTCGACGATCAACGATGGCGCGGGCAGCACGTCTTGCGGGATCAGCCCGAGTGCACTGCCCAGCTGCCAGAGGCCGAGAAGGACGATCGGCGATGCCAGCCGGATCAGACCCCATTTGCGCTGGCGCAGACGCCTATTCGCGGCAGGGCCGGGCACCAGGTGAGGCGCGGCCAGGTCGGCGGGACTAGTCACGGTGCGCTGACGCTACGCCCGGCCATCTCGCCGCTGAAGGGTTTGATTCGCCGTGATGCAAAGAAGAACGGCCCCACCGGAGTGAACGTTGAGGCGAACACGTCCGGCAGGGCCGTTGGGTGAGCAGTTTGTTGTCGTTAGTTCAACCGGAAGTTGCCCGTCACGAGCGTCGGGGTGACGGACGAGCCGTTGATCGTTGACTTCGCGCTCTTGTTCTGCAGGAACTCGATCTGTGCCGCCTGCTGAATCTGTCGCTTGTTGCGCACGCCGTTGCGGAACTGCTGATCGTTGAGTTGCTGCAGTTCGGCCTGCTCGAAGTCGCGGCCGCTGATGCTGCCCGTGTTGAACTGGACGCCGATGGCCGTTCCATCCTCACGCACCACCCACGATGCGCGCACACCGTCGAAATCGGCGGTGTACATGCCCGCCACACCGGACACCGGCGCCGCGGTGAACTCGTAGGCGACGCCGTTCATGGTCAGATCGCCCTTGACGTCGGTGCCGGTGAACTCGGCCTTGAGGGTGTCCCGGAACCGCGACTTGACGTCGATCTTGCCGTCGGTCTGATTGCCGAAGAACCAGGCTTCGTCGTCGGTGCCGTTGCAGGCGTAGGCGGCGATGTCGGCGCCGTCGACGGAGATGCCGATGGTCATCGTCTTGCCGTCGGCCGCCTTCATATCGGCGACATATCGGGCCGACTGCGGGAACGCGGACTCGGTCGCCGTGGTGGTGGCGGGAGCGGGCTCAGGTGTGGAGGTCGCTTCGGTGGACGTGCCGCCGGAGCAAGCGGACAAGGTGCCAAGGGCGACGAGCGCGCTGACACCCACAAGCAGGGTGCGGATGTGCTTTTTCATGTGACCAGCATGAATGGTCGGTAGTCGCCGCACATGAAGAATGTATGGAGATTGCATGGAGAAGCAGAGGCGGACAGGGGCAAACTGACGTCGATCAGGCGCTGAGGAACGCCTCGACCTCGTCGCGGAACACCTGCCACGCCGGCTCGCTCGCGGTGAGCAGGTGGTTGTTGCTCGACAACGCGACCAGTCGGGAGTCCGGAATCAGCGCCGCCAGTTCCTCGCCGAAGCGCATCGGCACGCGGTGATCGTCGCGGGAATGCAGGATCAGCGTCGGGCAGGACACCTGCTGGGCTTCGTCGCGGACATCGATGCGACTGAACTCTTCGAGGAAGCGCACCGCATTCTCGGGCGACGTGGTGCGCCGCTGCAGTTGGTCGAATGCCGCCCAGTCGGCGCGGGTGCCGTCAGGCTGGAACTGTGCGGCGAACACCTGCCGGAATGCCGGGTCGTCGCGTCCCCATCCCACCCGGGCCAAGTCGAGATCCAATGCCGCAGCTCGCTTTTCCTCGTCGCCGACGGCCCGCACTGCGCGGCCACGCGCGTACGCGCCGCACAACACCAGCCGGCTGACTCGCTCGGGGTGGCGAGCGGCGTAGGCGACCGCGACGGCACCGCCCTGCGACACCCCCAGCAACGGAAAGCGTTCCAGCCCAAGTGCCTCCACCACCGTCTCGAGATCAGTCACCCAGTCGTCGAACGTGAAATCCGTTGCCTCCCAATCGGACAAACCGCAGCCGCGTTCGTCGTATCGGATGAATCGATGTCGCAGCGATAGGTCGCGAACCCAGTGTCGCCACACCGGGCTTTCGATGTCGTATCCGAGGTGGGTCATCCAGTTGGCAGCACGCACCAGCGGCGGACCCTCTCCCGCGACGGCGTAAGCGAGGCGGACACCGTCGGCGGCCCGGCAGAACGCGATGTGTTGCCGGGGCGGCTCAGGGTCGGTTGGCTGCGGTGTATGGGCGGGAGCGTCCCGCGGTTCGTCGGCCTCGATTGTGCCGACGAATTGGTAGCCGCGACCGCGAACAGTCCTGATGAAGAGCTGCGATTCACCATCATCGCCGAGCGCCCGACGGGCGGCCTTGATTCGGCTGGTTAACGCCGCCTCACCTACGAAGCGCCCGCCCCACACGGAGTCGAACAGTTCCTCCTTTGTGACGACGCGGTGGTGGTGGCGAACCAGCTCGGTCAGCACGTCGAACACCTGAGGCTCGACGCGGATCACCTCATCCCCGGAGCGCAGCTCATAGCAGTGGGTGTCCAGCACGAACTCACCGAAGCGCCACACGCCGGCCGCAGATGCGGGCGTCGATTCTGGAGGTGATATGGACACCGCGTTCCCATCTCGGGTTTTGTCGTTGGCAATCGTAAAACGGGCAACCGCCCGGCGATGTTCAACGCGGAACGGAATGTCTGCGCTACCGCCAGCCGTCGGCGGCCTTGGCGGCGCGCATCAACGCGTCGCATAGCTCCTTGAGCTCGGTGCTTTCGGCGCCCTCCTCAATGGCCGTCGCCACGTCCTCGGCCGCGCATCTGACCTGGTAGACGCGATCGGAGAGCTCAGAGGCCTCCTCGGCGGTCAGCACAACGGAATCCGGCGCCAGAGTGGTGCCCCTGACCATCGCGCGCTGTTCGTACGCGCGCTGCCGGCAGGACTGCCTGCAGTACTGCCGCCGCCGACCCAGCCCGATATCAGCGACATCACGACCACACCAGCGACAGGGTTGAGGGCGAAGGCGACGGACCACGATGCAGACTGTAAACCGACCGACCCGCAGATCCCGGTATCATGAAGGGTCGAGTCGGGAACTGCGCGCCTTCTTGCTGCGTTGATGATCCGGACAAATAGTTACTTGAGGAGTGTTGACGATGGCTGATCGTGTCTTGAGGGGCAGTCGCCTCGGAGCCGTGAGCTACGAGACGGACCGCAATCATGACCTGGCGCCGCGTCAGGTCGCCCGCGACCGCACCGACAACGGCGAGGAATTCGACGTCCCGTTCGCCGACGACGCCGAGATTCCCGGCACGTGGCTGTGCCGCAACGGCATGGAAGGCACCCTCATCGAGGGTGACGTCCCGGAGCCGAAGAAGGTCAAGCCGCCGCGCACGCACTGGGACATGCTGCTGGAGCGCCGGTCCATCGAGGAGCTCGAGGAGCTGCTCAAGGAGCGCCTCGACATCATCAAGACCCGCCGCCGCGGCTAAGTCTTCTACGCGGGGCGCGTCTTAGCGCACGACGCCGCGGGCGCGATCGAGGCGCCCGCGGATACCCCATTCAGCGACCTTGAACAGGGCCTCGCGAATGTTGGATCCGCTCATCTTCGATTGGCCGAGCTCTCGTTCGGTGAAGGTGATCGGGACCTCGGTGACGACGAATCCGTTGTTGATGGTGCGCCACGTCAGATCGATCTGGAAGCAGTAGCCCTTCGAGTCGACCGCGGCCAGATCGATTTTCTCCAGCACTTCGCGCCGGTAGGCGCGGTAGCCGGCGGTGATGTCGTGCACATCGACGCCAAGCAGGATGCGCGAGTAGCCGTTGGCGGTGCGCGACAGCACCATCCGGCGCCGCGGCCAATTGCGCACCTCCCCGCCGGGGACATAGCGCGAGCCGATCGCTAGGTCGGCACCGCCGTCGACCGCATCGAGCAGCCGATGCAGCTGTTCGGGCGGATGGCTGCCGTCGGCGTCCATCTCCACCAGCACCGAATATTCACGATTCAAGCCCCACGCGAAGCCGGCCAGGTACGCCGCTCCAAGACCGCCCTTGGACGCCCGGTGCATGACGTGCACACGGTCAGGATCGGCAAGGGCAAGTTCGTCGGCCAGCTCGCCGGTGCCATCGGGGCTGCCGTCGTCGACGACCAATACGTGTACGTCCGGACGGGCCTTGTGCACGCGTCCCACGATGAGCGGCAGGTTCTCCCGCTCGTTGAAGGTGGGGATGATGACCAGCGTGCGCTCACTCGGGCGTGGGGTTCCCTGGCCCGTACTCATGTAGCTCCTCTGTGGCTGCCGCCCCTGGTGGACGGTGATGTCGCGGGTCGCCGCCGACGCACGAAACTCCCATTGTGCAGTATTGCGGCGATCACAGCGGCGACTGCGATACCGACCAGCACGCCCTGCACGATCGGACCCCACCTGGTCGCCGGTGTGAGCTGCGTCTTTAGCCGCACCTGGGTGTCGAGGTAGGCCGGCTCGAAGAAGGCGGTCCTGGCCAGCTCGTGGCCGTTGGGTGCGATGACGGCGCTGATGCCCACGGTGCCGGCCACCACGACGTAGCGGTCGTGCTCGACGGCGCGCAGCCTGCCGAAGGCGAGCTGTTGTTCGCTCATCGCCTGGTCGAAGGTGGCGTTGTTCGACGGGACGGCCAACAGCTGGGCTCCGTTCAGCACGGATTCGCGGGCCGCGCGGTCGAAGATCACCTCCCAGCAGGTGGTGATGCCGACCGGCACACCGGCGGCTTGCACCACGCCGCTGTCGGTGCCGGGAATGAAGTAGCCGGCCCGCTCGGCGTAGGGCGACAGATAGGAGAAGAAGCTGCGCCAGGGCAGGTATTCACCGAACGGCTGCACGATCCGCTTGTCGTGGCGATCCGCAGGACCGGTCCCGGGGTTCCAGACGATCACCGAGTTCGTGGACACGGGATTGTCGCGGCTGTAGCCCGGTGCCGCGACAACGCCGCCGACCAGGATGGGCGCGTTGATCGCCGCGGCCGCGGTGGAGATCTGCTGATTGGCGTCGGGGTTGGCCAGCGGGTCGATGTCGGAGGAGTTCTCCGGCCAGATGACCAGCATCGGCTGCGGCGCCCGGCCCGCGCGCACCTCCCGCGCCAGCGCTACGGTCTCGCGGACGTGGTTGTCGAGCACGGCGCGGCGCTGGGCGTTGAAGTCGAGCCCGAGCCGTGGCACGTTGCCCTGGACGGCGGCGACGGTGATCGCCTGATCGTCGCCGGCCCCGACTCCGGATTGCCGCACGTTGGGCCACGCCAGCGCCGTCGTCAGGAGGACGACGCTGATGCACACGCCGGGCAGTACCACCGCCGGCGGTGCCGCCTTCTTGGTCTGGTCGCCGCGTCGCCACCATTGAACAGTCTCGAAAGCGATTGCGGCCAGGCTGAATCCGGTCAGTACGACGGCGAACGACAGCAACGGCGCGCCGCCGAGCTGCGCGATCGGCAGAAACGGACTTTCCGTTTGGCTGAAACCAACTGCCCCCCAGGGGAACCCGCCGAACGGCACAGTCGACTTGAACCATTCTTGAGCCGCCCACAGCCCGGCGAACCACAACGGCCAGCCAGGCACCCGCCGGACCACGACGGCGAGCACGCCGAACACAGCGGGGAACAACGCCTCGACGATGGAAAGGACAATCCACGGAAACGCGCCGACCAGACCACTGATCCAAGGCAGCAAGGGCAGGTAGAACACCAGACCGAACAGGAATCCGTACCCGAATCCCCCAGCGCGCGTTGTGGTTTCACGCGTAAGCAACCACGCAAGCGCGCCGAACGCGAAGATCGCCAGATACCACCAGCCGAACGGCGGAAAGCTCAGACACAGCAGCAGACCCCCGACGATCGCGACACTCAGTTGCGGCAGCCGGTCCACCACCGCCTGACCGAACCGCTTGGCGCGAGAAGGAGCCTGCGCAGGCGCCTCCTCCGCTTTGGAGGGCTCGGAGGGTTCTGAAGGCCCGGGTGCTTCGGCGTCGTCGTCGACGATCGCGGGAAACGTGTCCGTGTCGTCAGATGCGCGAGCCCACTCACGACGGCGCGCGGATCTAGCCATGGATGACCGCACCTCGATGCACCGTCTGCAGGCATCGCGGCAACCGGCCGTCGAGTCGCGGAAGGGCGGGCACGCGCGAGCCTCGCTCGGTCGACCAGCGCTGCACGGCATCGGCGGGGGCGCTGACCTCGAACTCGTCGGCGTCCCAGATCGCGTACGACGCAGGGGCGCCTGGCACCAGGGTGCCGGTGACGCCGTCGCGGACTCCACCTGCCCGCCACGCCCCGCGGGTGGCGGCGGCGAACGCCGCGCGCGCCGATATCGCGCTGCCCGGCGTGTGATGAGTGGTCGCCGCGCGTACGGTGGCCCACGGATTCAAGCCGGTGACCGGGCTGTCGGAACCGAAGGCGAGGGGCACGCCTTGGGATGCTAACAGCGCCAACGGGTTGAGCCGATCGGCTCGGTCAGGGCCGAGGCGCTGGGCGTACATACCGTCATCGCCGCCCCACAGAGCGTCGAAATTGGGCTGCATGCTGGCGATCACGCCCCACGAACCAAGCTGGGCCGCTTGGCGCTCGGTGACCATCTCGAGGTGCTCGAGCCGATGCCCGCACCGGGCCACCGCTGGCGCTCCCAATGCCTCGACGACGTTTTGAAGCGCGTCGACGACGGCGGTGACCGCGGCGTCGCCGATGACGTGGAAGCCCGCGGCGATGCCCGCCTCGGTGCACGCCAGCAGGTGTGCGGTGATGGCGTCGGCGTCGAGGTAGCTATTGCCGCAACAGCCAGGGGCGTCGGTGTATGGCTCGTGCAGCCACGCGGTGCGCGAGCCCAGCGCGCCGTCGACGAACAGGTCGCCGGCCAGACCGCGCGCCCCGGTTGCGTCGATCAGGTCACGCGCCTGACCTGAAGTGGTCACCGGTTCGCCCCAGTAGCCGACGACCTCGACGCCGTGGTCGACCTCGCGCACCTCATGCCAGTCGTCCAGGCCACCGATGTTCGGCCCTGCACATTCGTGAACGGCGACGATGCCATGGGCCGCGGCGGCGTCCAACGCGGCGTGCCGCGCGTGGCGACGCTGCTGTGACGTCAGCCGGGCACGGGCGGCTGCCCGCACGAGGTGGTGCGCATCGCTGGTCAGCGGTCGCTGCGGATCGAAGCCCGCCGCGTCGGCAAGGCCCGGCGCGAGCTCGCGAAGCGTTGTGGAGGCCGCCGCTGAGTGGACGTCGACGCGGGCCAGGTAGGCGGGCCGGTTCCCGACGACGGCGTCCACGTCGGCGGTGCTTGGCGCGGTGGCGTCGGGCCATCGCGATTCATCCCAGCCGTGCGCCCAGATCGGGCCGTCGGGATGGGCTCTGGCGTAGTCGGCGATGAGTTGCAGGCAGTGCCGCAGCGACTCGGCGCCGCGAAGATCCAGCCCGGCGAGGCTAAGGCCGGTGGCGGTGAGATGGACATGGCTGTCCACGAATGCGGGCGCGACGAATCCGCCGTCGAGGTCGACAACGTGGGCGTCCGGAAACTGTTGGCGCGCAACGTCATCGCTGCCGAGCCACGCGACGATGCTGTCGCGTACCGCCATCGCGGTGGCGTCGGGCATGGCGGGGCTATGCACACGCCCGTTGAGGAGGACGGTCGTCACTTATTCGGGCTTGCGCTCCACGGCGCGAATTTCGCGGACAGGATCGGCTGGATCGTTCTCGACGTCGATGACCTCTCCGTCGATGTAGTCACCGCGCCTTGTGGTGTACCTGGCGCCTGCGGCGGCCGCAGTGATCAGCGGTGCGCGCCTGGCGGCCATCGCGATGACCAGCGGACGCGCTGCCGCACGGGTGGGCGGCAGCAGCAACAGCGCGCCGAGGACCGAACTGGCCAAGCCAGGAATGACGACGAGCACGGTCCCCAGTGCGACGAGCACGCTGTCGGTCGCGGCTCCTTGCACCGTGGCGGCGCTCAGACCGGACTGCAGCCGGCGAATGTGACGCTTGACCTGCGAGCCCGCCAGGGCGAGGCCGACGACGAAGGTCCCGAGCAGGAGCAAGACGGTCCAGCCGAAACCGATCGTCGACGCCAGCGCCACGATGACCGCCAGCTCGACGACCGCGTAGACCAGAAACAGCCGCATTGCCATAGTCTGCCAACGCTTCGGCGGCCCGCCTGGTTCCGGGGACCGCTAGGCCGCCTTGAGCTCGATGCCGACGCTTTTCTTGTCCGCCCCGCGCACCTTCATGTAGATGCCGAACAACCACCCGAGGATCCCGTAGCGCTTGGTGACTGCGCGTATCACGTCCGGGGCCTCCGATTTGTCCAGAACCTTGCCGACCGCCTCGATCGGATCGCTCTTCGCATTGCCGCGGACGTCGCAGATCGCCA
>NZ_DASSCY010000044.1:0-15572 GCF_035697385.1 Mycobacterium sp.
GGCGAGATAGTTTCTGAGCCAACTGGTTCCGATGGAGCGGGCTTCGTCGCGATTGTCGGTCAGCAGAACGGTCTGCTCGGGCAGCAGCAGGGGCCCGGCGCCGAGTGTTTCACGCGCTTGACGCGTGTGGTCGGGCGTGACGAGATACGGGTGGGCGCCACGGGCGCGGGTTGCGGCCAACTCCAGCATCTTCGGTCCGAGGGCTGCCAGCACGCGACTGCCGGCGGGAACGGGCTGCTCGGCGGCGTCGAGGTCATCGAGGAAGGCGCGCGTGGCGGCGAGAGGCTTGCGGTAGCGGCCGGGTTCTTTCGAGTCGATGAGCGGGGCGTGGCTGACACCGATGCCGAGAAGAAAGCGGTCGCCGTGTTCGGCGGTGAGTGCTGCGTGCTTGGCGGCGACGTCGGACGGCTCATGCATCCAGAGGTTGAGGATGCCGGTCGCGATCACCACCTGTTTGGTGGACGCCAGCAGGTGGGCGACGGAGTCCATCACCGGCCCACCGACGTCGGGAATCCACAGCGCCTTGAATCCGAGCTCTTCCAGCTCGGCGGCTGACTCGGCGGCCTCGCCAGGGTTGCCGTACCGCAATTGCGAGCTCCACACGCCGACGCCCGACAGATCCATGACTAGGTCCTTTCCGCTCACACCGGGACTCACGCTACCGTCGGCGCATGGCATTCGATCCGGGCGCTGTCGGCCGTGCGTTCTCCGAGCATCGGTTCGACGAGGCGCTCGACCACCTCGCCAAGGATGTGCGCTGGACGATCGTGGGTTACCTGGTTCTCGAGGGAGCCGACGCGGTCCGCCGGACGTGCCGCGAGACGCTGGAAAGCCTGGCGGAGACGACGACCACCTACGACCGTTGCGTCGTGGCCGCGGGATCAGACGCTGTCGCGGTCGACACGTTCGCCCGCTATAGCGGACCCAACGGAACGACCGCCGTCGCCAGCTGTGACATCTACGAGTTCACCGGCGAAGAGATCAGCGCCATCACGTCGTACGCCGTCGAGGTCGATCCGGAGGACGCCGGGTCTCAGCCGCCGCCCCGGTAGCGTCGGTGCGATGCGGTTCCAGCTCGTCGATGTGTTCACTTCGACGCCATATCGCGGCAACAGCCTGAGCGTCTTTCCCGATGCGGGCGGCCTGAGCACCGGCCAGATGGCTCAAATCACGGGGGAGCTGCGCCAGTTCGAGTCCATCTTTCTCAACCCTGCTGGGCCGCAACATCATTGGCAAGCACATATCTTCGATCTGTTCGGCGAGCTCGACTTTGCGGGGCACCCGGTGATCGGCGCGGCGTGCGTACTTCATCATCAGCACGGCGGCGACAAAGTTCGCGGAAGCTGGACGCTCGAGCTCGCCTCCGGTGCATTGACCATCGAGACCGAGCGTCGCGGCCCGGACGCCTATTACGCCGTCCTGCCCGACATGTTGGCGCACTTTCTCGGCGAGCCGCCTGCTGTCTCGCGCGCGCAGGTGGCGTCGTGGTTCTCGTTGCTCATTGGCGACCTCGATACTCGACTCCCACTCGAAGTGGTCTCTACCGGTCTGCGCTATCTCATCGTGCCGGTTCGGAACGGAGCGCTCGCTCGCGCCGGCATTTCTCACCGCCAACTCGACGTGGCGCTCGCCGAGGTCGGCGCGGAATACGCCTATCTGCTCGACGCCGACGCCGGCGAGGGGCGGCACTGGAACAACGACGGTGTCGTCGAGGACGCGGCAACGGGCAGTGCCGCAGGTTGCGTTGCCGCCTACCTGCATCGACATGGGCTGCTCGGCGACGATGAACACGCTGAGCTACGTCAGGGCCGATTCATCGACCGGCCATCTCGGATCAGCATCTCGGCACGCAGCGCCGACGGCGGGGTTCGGGTCAGGGTGGGCGGCGAGGCTGTACTGGTGGGATCGGGCCGGCTGGGCGTGCTTCCCGCGTGACGGCTGTTTGCGCCAGGCCGGCATACCGGCTTACATGTTGAGATGCCTGACATGAATCGTCGCCACGCGATGTCGCTGGCCGGCATCGCCGCGCTGGCGGCCGCGATGCCCATCCCAACCGCCGCAGCCTCCCCGACCAGGCGGGACCTGCCGCTGGACCGGGTGCCACCGCCCGCGGCTCCGCCCCCCGGCGGCTACATCTTCCAGGACGAATTCGACGGCCCGGCTGGCTCGGCCCCCAATCCGGCGAAGTGGGAGCCTGCGTATGAGCGCGAGTCGATGGAGGACCCGACGTTCTGGGAGCTACCCGAGAACGTCGGCCAATACCGAGACGACCGACGAAATCTTTATGTCGACGGCAAGTCCAACCTTGTTCTCCGGGCTGCCAAGGACGGCGACACCTACTACAGCGGCAAGGTCTTCGGGAAGTGGAGAGGCGGCATCGGCCACACCTGGGAAGCCCGGATGAAGCTGAACTGCCTCACCCCGGGTTGTTGGCCCGCCTGGTACATGGCCAACAACAGCCCGGTCAACGGCGGCGAAGTAGACATGATGGAGTGGTATGGCAACGGCCACTGGGCCGCGGGCACCACGGTCCACGCAAAGTTGAACGGCGGGCAACACGTGAGCCAGGGGATCACGGTGGACAGTGGTTGGCACACTTGGCGCGTCCAGTGGGATGACGCCGGCATGCGCTTCTGGAAGGACTACGTAGACGGCGCGCAACCGTACTTCGACGTTCCGGCGTTCTCGCTGCCGGACTGGCAGTTCAACGAGCCCGGCTATCAGATGTTTCCGATCTTTGGTCTTGCGGTCGCGGGTTCCGGCGGTGGCGATCCCGGACCGGGGACATACCCCGCGGACATGCTCGTCGACTGGGTTCGTGTCTGGTAGGCGCTACGTCAGTCACCGGACAGAACGGCTGCGAGCTGCTCGCACGTCAGCGTCCAGCCTTTGTCGAAGTTCTCGAAATCGTCTGCCGGAACGAGTGAATGCTCGATCGACATCAGGGTCTCACCGTCACCGAAGGGCTCGAAGCTGACTTTGACGATGCTCGACGCCGTGGGGTCGGCCCAGTTCGAGTTGCTCCACGTGAACCGCAGTAGGTGTGGTCGTTCGATGGCGAGAAACTGTCCCGAGATCAGAACCAGCGTGCCCGAGTGATCGACGTCGAAACGCACCCTGCCGCCGACGCGGGGCTCCACCACGATGGAGACGCAGTGATCGGGACGGGGACACATCCACTCGGCCAACGACTCGGTATCGAGCCACTGATCGAACACGACCTCCGGTTCAGCGGGCATCACGCGCTGTACGCGAACAACCTGCGTCTCGGTCATCGACGAGTTCCCTTCCGGTGCAGCCGCGCTGCCAGCGCGTCGGCGCGTGTCGACCAGAAGTCGGTCTGTTCGTTGATCCACTGCTGGGCCATGGTCAGCCCGTCAGGCCGCAGGGACACCCAGTGCTCACGGCCTCGTACGTCGCGCTGAACGAGCCCGGCCGATTCCAGCACGCCGATGTGGCGCGATACGCCCGCAAATGTCATCGGGAGTGGAGCTGCCAGATCCGTGATGCGCGCATCGCCTTCCCGCAGCCTCACCAACAGCAGACGACGGGTGGGGTCGGCAAGCGCGGCGTACGCCCGGTCCAACACCTGATCTTCAACCACATTGTTGACTATAGCGGGTCAGTCGTGGTGTTCTGGACTCGAATGTTCAACCAACCTGTTGAACGTTGATGACCTGAGGAGTCGCATGACAACGACGAACGACCGCCCGGCAAGTCACACGAATGCGATCAACGTGACTGACGCACGCGTGATTGCCCGTCTGTACCAAGAAACCAGGGAGCGGATCCTCGCCGCGGTAGGCCCCGGTGACTGGAGCTCTGCCGTCCCGGCGTGTCCCGGTTGGTCCGTTCGTGATGTGGTGGCCCACGTGACCGCCATCGCCGACGACTGGGTCAACAATGGGCCCCTTTCGGGTCCACCGACCGACGCCGATACAGCGGCAGGGGTCGCCCGATTCAACGGTCGAGACGTGGATTCAATTGTGGCGGTGTGGGACTCCGCAGCCGCACAGCTAGGCAAGCTGGCCGAAAACGACGGGGTAAAGGCGCCCCTCGCCGACCTAGTCGTTCACGAGCACGACATCCGCGGCGCCATCGCGCGGCAGGGAGAACGTGATTCCGCGGCGGTCATCTGCGCCTCCGACCAGCTGCTCACGTCGCTGGAGACGCCGGTGTCGCTGCGGGTGACGGTGGAGGATGCCGAATACCACTGCGGCCCCGACGGCAGCCCCGAAATGCAGCTCCGCACTACGCGATTCGAGGCTCTCCGGTGGCGCACCGGTCGGCGCAGCCGAGCCCAACTCACGGCCATGGACTGGTCGGCAGACCCTGCGCCGGTACTCGACCACCTGTACCTGTTCGGGCCTGCCGACGCCGACCTCATCGAGTAAGAAAAGTGACCGCGGCTGAGCCAGTATTGGTGCCGCTTCTTCACGTCGCAGTTGCTAGTGGACTCGAGACTGTAGTTGTCGAGAGGTTTTGCGAGTGGAGGCCTCGGCAACTACAGGCTCGATGTCGAGCGCAGCTGAGCATCCCACGGAGCAATCAACAATCGCACTGCATGCTAGAAGCCCTGCGCCGAGGCTGCCGCCGGGTCGCCGTGTCGGCTAATCCACAGCCATGGTGTCGGCCTCGGCGAGCTGCTTGGCGATCGCCTTCTTATCGACCTTGCCAACCGCTGTGGTGGGAAGCGACTGCATGGGCACCAAGACATCCGGCCGCGCGTGGGCGGCGACCCCGCGCTCGTCGAGGTGCTTGTGCAGTTCGGTCAGCGTGACCGGCGACCCGCTGAAAACCACAGCGGCGCAAATCTTCTCACCGAGGTACTCGTCCGACAGCGGCACCGCTGCGGCCGCCCAGATCGACGGATGGGTCAGCAGGTGTGCCTCCAGGTCGAGCGCGGACACCGTCTCACCGCCGCGATGGATGACGTCCTTCACTCGGCCCGTGACCTCGAGGTACCCGTTCGCGAAACGGCGCACCTTGTCGCCCGTGCGATAGAACCCATCCGGGCTGAACGAGCGTTCGTTGTCCCGCGCCGCGTTGAAGTACCCGTTGAGCGTGTACGGCCCTCGCACCAGCAGCTCGCCCTCCTCACCTGCCGCCACGGGATCGCCTGCCTCGTCGACCACCTGCAATTCGTCGTCCGGTGACAACGGATGCCCTTGGGTGTTGTCGACGATCTCTGGCGGATCGCCGATCCGCGTGTAGTTCAGCAATCCCTCGGCCATGCCGAAGACCTGTTGCAATCCCGGCGTCAGTGCCTCCCGAACCAGCCGGGCGTCGTCGGATCCGAGCTTGGCGCCGCCGACCTGCAGCAACCGCAGGTTCGTCGGCCGCAGCGGTTCCCACTCACAGGCCTGCGCCCACAACTTGGCCAACGCCGGCACCAGTGCGGTCGCCGTGACGCCATGGCGGTCGATCGTCCCAAACGCCGACTCCGGGCTTGGATCCGAACCGAAAACAGTTGTGGCGCCGACACTCATCGCACCCAGGATGCCGGGGCACGCCAATGGGAAGTTGTGCGCAGCCGGTAACGACACCAGATACACGTCGTGCGCTGTCAGCCCGCACACCTCGGCGCTGGCGGTGAAGTTGTAGACGTAATCCTCGTGCGTGCGCGGGATGAGCTTCGGCGCGCCGGTTGTCCCGCCGGACACCAGCAGCAGGGCCGGCGACTCGGTGTCGACCTCAATCAAAGGTGCTGCACCGCTGCCGGATTCGGTATCCATGTCGGCCTCGTCAATGATTCGCATCGGATGCGTCTGCACCAACTGCTCTGCCATGGCGCGATAGTCGAAACCGCCGGCGACGCCGGTGGTCACCACCGCCACCGCGCCGCTCACTTCGGCGAAATGCGTCAGTTCTGCCAGCCGATGGCCCGGCAGACACATCACCGGAACGGCTCCGGCCCGCAGCAGCCCGAACAGGGCCACGGCGAACCGGCGCGTGTTCGGCAGCTGCAGCAGCACCCGGTCGCCAGGTGCGATACCCAGCCTGGCCAGCCCTGCGGCAGCCCGGTCCGCGATCGCATCGAGTTGGGCGTAGCTGTCCTGACCGTCGGGATCAATGACGGCCGTCCGTTCAGGCCAGGTTTGAGCCGCAATTCGCAATACCGAATCCACCCGCTGGCCGGTCCAATATCCCGCCGCCCGATAAGCCGCGGCGCGGTCGGCCGGAAAAGGCACGAACATGGTTTGCGCTGCGGATTCGGGCGGCTGGCCAGTGGTCACCGTCACGTTCGGACCCCCTCGAGGTAGGCGTGTTCTGTGCTGTGAATATAGGGTAGCCTTCACAAAATTAGGGCAGCCTTTGCTAAGCAGATTGGAGGGTGTTGTGGTCGACGCTGCGGCGAATTCGCAGACCATCCGTGAGGAGGTCGCCGAACTCCTCGGTATCAGTGTCGACTCCGTCGACCCCGAAACCGACCTGATCAGTCAGGGGCTGGATTCGATCCGGATGATGTCGCTGGCCGGACGCTGGCGGCGGCGCGGTGTCGACATCGACTTCGCATCACTGGCGGCGAATCCGTCGGTACAGGCGTGGTCGGACCTGGTGGCATCCGCTGAGGGCATGACGGTGGAACCGCCTCCCGTGCAAGCTGATTCGGCCGACTCCGAGTCGTTTCCGCTGGCGCCCATGCAGCACGCGATGTGGGTCGGCCGCGAAGGCGCTCAGCAATTGGGCGGCGTCGCCGGCCATCTCTATGTCGAATTCGACGGCGCGTCAGTGGATCTGGAGCGGCTGCGGTCCGCGGCGACCGCTCTTGCGCTTCGCCATCCGATGCTGCGAGTGCAGTTCCTTCCCGACGGCTCTCAGCGCATCGGGCCACCGCTTTCGTCGTACCCCGTCGCCGTCGAGGATCTGCGCGCGCTATCCGCGGAGGAGGTCGATGCCCGGCTGGCCGCTACCCGGCGCGCCAAGTCCCATCAGCAGCTGGACGGCGCGGTATTCGAGCTCACGCTGTCATTGCTGCCCGACGGCAAGACCCGCCTGCACGTCGACCTGGACATGCAAGCCGCCGATGCGATGAGCTATCGCACCCTGATGACCGATCTCGCCGCGATCTATCACGGGCGAGAGCTGCCGACGCTCGGCTACACCTACCGCGATTACCGCCTGGCGTCATCACCCACTGCGTCTACCGAGGCCGACCGGCAGTGGTGGTCGGAGCGCATCCCGGAGCTGCCTGATCCGCCGCGGCTGCCCGTGGTACCCGTTGCCGAACAAGCCGATCCGCACCACACCACGCGCCGCTGGCACTGGCTCGAGCCGGAAACCCGCGACGCCTTGTTCGCGGCGGCTCGCCGACGCGGTGTCACACCGGCCATGGCGCTGGCGGCGTCGTTCTCCGACGCGCTCGCGGGATGGTCGGCCGAACCGCGTTTCCTCCTCAACGTTCCGCTGTTCGGCCGCGAGCAGCGCCACCCGGACGTCGACAAGCTCGTCGGCGATTTCACCTCGTCGCTGCTGCTCGACGTCGACCTCGCCGCAGCCGATACCCCGACCGCGCGATCGCGCGCGCTGCAGGGCACCTTCCGTTCGGCCGCCTCGCACGCGGACTATCCAGGGCTGGCGGTGCTGCGAGACCTCAGCCGCTATCGGGGCACCCAAGTGCTCGCGCCCGTTGTCTACACCAGCGCGCTCGGCCTCGGTGAGCTGTTCGCGTCCGAGGTGACGGCGACGTTGGGCACGCCGGTGTGGATCAATTCCCAAGGACCGCAGGTATTGCTCGACGCACAGGTCACCGAGTTCAACGGCGGTGTACTGGTGAACTGGGACGTTCGTGAGGACGCCTTCCGGCCCGGCGTCGTCGACGCGATGTTCGAGCGTCACATCGACGAGCTGCGCCGGCTGGCCGCCGACGACGTCGCGTGGGAGTCTCCGCGGGCCCCGCTGACAACCGAGGCCCAACGCGCCGTCCGTGACGAGGCGAACAGCAAAACCGCTGCGCGGAGCGGGAACTCGCTGCAGGACGGACTGTTTGCGTCGGCCGAAGCGCGCCCCGACGCGCTCGCGGTGACCGGCTCGGGCGGCGATCTCACCTACGCGCAACTGCGCGAACAGGTACTTGCCGTCGGCGCGGCCTTGAAGGTCGCCGGTGTGAAACCGGGCGATACCGTTGCGGTGCTTGGCCCCAAGTGTGCGGAACAGATCACCGCCCTGCTGGGAATCCTGACCGCCGGTGGCGTGTATCTGCCGATCGGCGTCGATCAGCCCGCCGAACGGGCCGCACGCATCCTTGAAACCGGCGGCGTTCGGATGGCACTTGTCTGCGGCGATCAGCAGCCGACGTGGGCTCCCGCGCTCACCATCGCGGAAGCCCTGCGCATCGGACGGCAGGAGCGCGGGTTCGCGCCCGTCCCAACCGATTCCGCGGACCTGGCGTATGTGTTGTTCACCTCCGGTTCGACAGGCGAGCCCAAGGGCGTCGAGGTCACCCACGACGCCGCGATGAACACCATCGAGTTCCTCAATGGCTACTTCGGGGTCGGGCCGGACGACCGGTGTCTTGGCCTGTCCCATCTGGAATGCGATCTGTCCGTGCTCGACATCTTCGGCACCCTGACCGCCGGTGGGACCATCGTCGTGGTCGACGAGGAGCATCGCCGCAACCCCGACCACTGGGCCCAGCAGATACACGCTCACGGCGTCACCGTGCTGAACTTCCTGCCCGGCTGGCTCGAGATGCTGGTCGAGGTGGGCGAGGGGAAACTGTCGTCGGTGCGCGCCGTGCCGACCGGCGGAGACTGGGTGCGAATCGCGATGTACCGCAAGCTAAAGGGCCTGGCGCCACACGTCCGCTTGGCCGGGCTCGGCGGCGCAACCGAGACGGCCGTGCATGGCACCCTCTATGAAGTAGACGATCCGCCGGCGCACTGGACCGCGGTGCCCTACGGTGTGCCCTTCCCGAATAATGCCTGCCGCGTGATGAATTCGTCCGGAGCCGACTGCCCCGACTGGGTTCCCGGCGAACTCTGGATCGGCGGCCGAGGTATCGCGCGCGGCTACCGGGGCCGTCCCGACCTGACAGCCGACCGGTTCGTTTCCCACGCCGGCCGCACCTGGTACCGAACGGGCGACCTGGCACGATACTGGCCAGACGGCACCCTGGAGTTCGTCGGCCGGGCCGATCACCGCGTCAAGATCAGCGGATACCGCATCGAACTGGGCGATGTCGAAGCGGCCCTGCAACGGCTGCCAGGCGTGCGCGCAGCGGTGGCGGCCATCGTGCCGGCATCACGCGAACGCGGCGGTGACACGCTTGCCGCCGTCGTCGGCATCGACGGCGATCGGCCGCCTATCGACCAGCTGCGCGACGGCATGGCCGAACTTGTTCCCCCGCATATGATTCCGCGGCATTTCGAGTTGGTCGACCGCATCCCGTTCACCGTCGGCGGCAAGACGGATCGCCGGGCCGCAGCACGCATCCTGACAGAGGTGATGAGCAGTGGCGACTTCACCAGCGGTCGCAGGCAGCCGTCGACACCACTGGAATCGGCGTTGACCGGGATCCTGGCCGAACTGCTCGACACCCCTGTTATCGGTGTCGACGACGACTTCTTCGAAATGGGAGGTGATTCGGTGCTTGCGACGACGGCGGTGGCCCGCATCCGGAACTGGCTGGACACGCCGACGGTGATGGTCGCCGACATCTTCGCCACCCGAACGGTTTCCGCGCTGGCGCAGCGGCTCACCGACCGTGAGCCCGACGGCCGCCGCCTCGAGCAGGTCGCGGAGCTCTACCTGGAAATCGCGGATATGGACAACGCCGATGTGCTGTCCGCACTCGACACGGCCTCGACACGATGACGACAAGCGAACAACTGACGTTCAAGCCCTGGATCAAGCGGTATCCAGGCCGGGTTTCCGGCGGGGGAGCGATCGTGGTGTTCCCGCACGCGGGCGGCGGTGCTGCGGCCTACCGCACGCTGGCAACCTCGTTGTCGGCGAAGGGGTTTGAAACCTTCGTCATGCAGTACCCGCAACGCGCGGACCGACTGGCCCACCCGGCTCCAGAAACCGTCGAGGCGTTGGCCACGGAGCTGTTCGAGGCGGGCGCCTGGGACAGGATCGGTCCGCTGCGGCTGTTCGGCCATTGCATGGGCGCAGTGGTGGCCTTCGAGTTCGCCAGGGTGGCCGAGCGTCATGGCGTCGACGTGCAGCAGCTTTGGGTCTCGGCAAGTCAGGCACCCGCGACCGTCGCTTCGTCCGCGAAGCTGCCGATCACCGATAAAGCCCTTCTGGCCGATATGGTGGACCTCGGCGGAACGGATCCGCGGCTGTTGGCCGACGAAGACTTCGTCGAACTGCTGATCCCCGCCTTGCGAGCCGACTACCAGGCGTTCAACCGCTACGCATGCGGCACGGGCGTGCGCATCCGTGCCGACATCCACGCCATCGGCGGCAACCGGGACCATCGCATCGACCGAGACATGCTCGGCCGGTGGGACATCCACACCGAAGGCGTATTCACCCTGTTGATGTTCGACGGCGGCCACTTCTACATCAACGAACACACCGATGCGGTCGCGGAGCTGGTGAATGCCTGAGCCCGCCGGCGACGACCCGGTCGTCATCGTCGGCATGGCGTTCGAAGCGCCGGGCGGCGTCGATACACCGGAGCGATATTGGTCGATGTTGTCCCAGGAACAGGAAGCTCTGGGTCCGTTTCCACGGGATCGGGGCTGGTCGGTTCGGGACCTGCTGGACGGATCGCTGCGGGACGGCTTCAAGCAGATCCACGATCTGGGCGGCTTCCTTTCCGACGGAGCCAGCTTCGATCCGGCGTTCTTCGGGATCTCTCCGCGCGAGGCCGTCGCGATGGACCCACAACAGCGCGTCGCTCTGCGTGTGAGCTGGCAGGCGCTGGAGAACACCGGCATCAATCCCGACGACCTGGCCGGCCATGACGTCGGCTGTTACGTCGGTGCTTCGGTGACCGGCTATGGGCCGGATATGGCTGAATTCTCCAACCACTCAGGCCATTTGATCACAGGCACCTCGCTCGGCGTCATCTCCGGACGGATCGCCTACACGCTGGGGCTGGCAGGCCCGGCGCTGACCGTGGACACCTCGTGTTCGTCCGCGCTGGCGGCCTTTCACGTCGCGGTGCAGGCGGTGCGCGCCGGAGACTGCGATTTGGCACTGGCCGGTGGCGTGTGCGTGATGGGTTCACCGGGTTACTTCGTCGAGTTCTCCAAGCAACACGCGCTGTCCGACGACGGCCATTGCCGCGCCTACAGCAGGCATGCCAGCGGGACGGTCTGGGCGGAGGGCGCGGCGATGTTCGTCCTGCAGCGCCGGTCGGGGGCGCTGCGCGATGGGCACCGAGTGCTCGCCGAGGTACGCGCCAGTGGCCTGAATCAGGACGGCCGCAGCACCGGGCTGACCGCACCGAGTGGGTCGGCGCAGGCGCAGCTGTTCCGCCGGGTGCTCGAGGCGGCCGGGGCGCGGCCCGAGCACATCGGCATGATCGAGGGTCACGGCACGGGCACCAAACTCGGCGACCGCACGGAGCTGCAGTCGCTTGCGCAGACCTACGGCGCCACCCCGCCGGGCCGCGGAGCGGTGCTGGGCTCTGTCAAGTCCAATGTCGGTCATTCACAGGCGGCCGCGGGCGGACTCGGACTGGCCAAGGTGTTGTTTTCGGCCGAGCACGCCGCGATTCCGGCCAGCCTCTACGCCGGCGAACCGAGCCCCGAAATCGACTGGGACAGCCAAGGGTTGCGGTTGGCGACCGCGCTCACCCCATGGCCAGCCATCAACGGAGAACGCCTCGCGGCGGTGTCCGCGTTCGGCATGAGCGGCACGAATACGCATGTGATCGTGTCGGTACCGGAAGTCGAGATCGCCGCATGAACCGTTCGCCAGACGGGCGCGTGCCGGTACTGCTGAGCGCCCACGTGGAGGAGTTGATCGCCTCCGACGCGGAGGCCATCCTGCACTTCCTGCGACGCGAGCACCCGGTGGACGCGGTCGCGGCCACGCTGCTACGCACCCGACGGGTCCGGCGTCACCGGGCGGTCGTCCGCGCAGCCGACACCGGTGAACTTGTCGATGGCCTGCGCGCCCTGATAGCTGGAGACGACCATCCGTTGGTCGCGCGGTCGTCGGAATCGAACACTCCCCGAACGGCTTTCGTGTTCCCAGGACAGGGCAGTCAATGGCCGTCGATGGGAGCGCAGGCGTATCAGCTTCCGGTGTACCGGGCCGCCGTCGACGAGTGCGCCGACGCATTCGTCGCCGCGAAAGCGGACTCACCGGTGCCGTATCTCATCGCCGACGCCGAGGCAACGGACTGGTCGGAGACCGAGGTCCAGGGCGCGCAGTTCACGCATGCGGTGGGGCTGGCACAGCTATGGCTGTCGTACGGAATAAGCCCGGACATCACTCTTGGCCACAGCCTCGGAGACATCGCCGCCGCCTACATCGCACGATCCATCAGCCTGACGACCGCGGTCGCGGTGGTCATCGCACGCGCGCGCGTCGTCGCGGCGCTTCCCCCCGGGCGATATGGCGTTGCGGTGCTGGGGATGCCGGCACAGGAGGCGGAGGCGCTCATCGCCTCCACGCCGGGCTGGCTGGAGCTCTCCGTCGTCAACGCCCGCGCGTCGGTGGCGGTGTCAGGTGACCGCGATGCCATCAGGACGGCCGTGGCGGCCGCCAGCGAGCGTGGCGTGTTCGCTCGCGAGATCGAAGTCGGTTTCCCCGTCCACACCAGCATCTTGGAGCCCCTGCGCGGCGATCTGGCGGCCCAACTGCCGCAATCGCAATTCGCAGGCGCTGCCGTGCAATTCATCGGATCAGCGACCGCGTCGGTGGTAGACCCGGCCGTCGATTTCGGCGACTACTGGTATCGCAACCTGCGCCACACCGTCAGGTTCGATCGCGCCGCCGCCGTGGCGTTGCGCAACGGTGCGACGTCATTCGTCGAGATGTCCGCACATCCGGCGCTGCAGTTCGCGCTGGGCGACCTCGTCGGGGACACACCGGGTGAACCGCCACTGATGGTGGGGTCGGGCAGGCGCGACGAACCGCTTGCCGACGTGTTGTCCGCGAACATGGCCGCGGCCGCGGTGGCCGACCCAGACTTCCGGTGGACCGACTTCGTCGATATCCGGCAAGCACCGCTGCGTGGCTTCCCGAACGCGCCGATGCGGCGAATGCACCTGTGGGCCCTTCCGGAACCCCTACCGCGGGTGCCGGGCGTCACCGTCACCCGTGAAACGTGGGAACCCAGGGGAGAATCCGCGACGCGCATCAGCATTCGTCGCATGGCGGTCGTCGACCTGGCCGGACCGACCGGGCCACTGGCCGATCGCCTGCGTGACGCGATAGCGGCTCACGACGGCGCCCTTCCGGCTGAACCGCGGGACGCAGACACCATCGTTGCGGTGGCGCCGCTACTCGATCACCCCGACGCCGAAGTGGCAGCCGCCGAGATCGCGGATTTGATCGGTGCCGGGCTGCTCGACTACGTCAACGCAATCGGACCGTCGTGCCGGGACGTATGGCTGGTAACCGTCGGCGGTGAGCATGTCCGCGCCGACGAACCCGTGGCGTTGCCTGCTCAGACGGCGCTGGCGGCGATGCACCGAAGCCTCGGCTTCGAATACCCCGACCAGTCCTTCCGCCACCTCGACCTGCCGTCCTGGGATATCGACCAACCAACGGCCTCGGCAGTGGCGGACACTTTGTTCGGCGACATCACCGAGGCTGCCTTGCGTGAAACCTCGGCCGGGCCAACCGTTTACCTTCGCACGCTGTCCGACATCGACCCTTTGCCCCCGGCGTGGCCACTCGACGGCGGGTTGCTCGACGACATCCTGATCACCGGCGGCAACGGAACGGTGGGACTGCACTACGCGCGGTACTTCGCCAAACGCGGCGCCCGCCGCATCGTGTTGCTCAGCCGCAGCGGTGTCGACGCCGCCACGGTGGCTGAGCTCGCGGGCCTGCACGGCGCCGAGGTGCTGGCACCGGCCTGCGATCTCACGTTGGCCGAGGCGGTCCGCTCTGTCGCCGAGGCGTCCGCGGGCGATGGTGCGTCGTTGGTGATCCATGCGGCCGGGGCAGCGACGTTCGGTCTGCACGACACGATCAGCCCCGCATCGTTCGCCGACACGGCCGCCGCGAAGGTAAGCGGCTTGGCCCGCATCACCGAACTCTGGCCACTGCGACCCGGGGCACCCATCGTGGCGTGCTCATCGGTGTCAGGAGTGTGGGGCGGCCGCGGGCATGCGGCGTACTCGGCCGCCAACCGGATGCTCGACGTGATGGCCGGTCAGCTTCGCGCCAACGGGAGGCACTGCGTCGCGGTGAAGTACGGACTGTGGGGCAGCGGCATCGTCGGGGCGGACGAGGTGGCCCGCATCGAACGCTCCGGACTGCTGTCAATGCCGCCCGAGGCGGCGATCGCGGCGAGCCTGTCCGAGCATGGCACCGACCCGCTGATCTTGGCCGCCGACCGCGACCGGCTCGAAACCTTCTTCGTCAGCCAACAGAGCTTCGAAAATGACTCCGAGACAGTGGTTTCCGATGTTGACACCGCCACCCGTGTGCGCATCGAGCTGGCCGCCGTGCTGAAACTGAACGACACCGCAGCCATCGACCTCGATGCCTCGCTGGTCGATCTCGGTATCGACTCGCTGCTGGCGCTTGACCTGCGTAAGCGGCTGCGCAAAACCACGGGCAACTCCGTCGCGCTGGCTGCGCTGCTCGGTGGCATCACCGGCAGCGAGCTGGTCACCACGATCGACAACCCAGAAAAGGTGGATTCCCCGAGTGACTGACACCACGGACATTCGCGATGTCGGCGCACAGCGACTGGAACTGTTGCGCCGCAAGCTCGCAGAGCGTGGACTTCGAACGCACGACGACATCGTCTCGGTTGCACCGGAACTCTCCGACGCGCAGCGCCGCATGTGGTTCGTCCAGTCCGCCGACACCACCGGCGCGCTTCTCAACGTCTGCGTGTCCTACCGCATCACCGGAGACGTGGACCTCACAAGGCTGCGCAACGCCGTCAGCGCCGTCGCGAGGACGCACCCCGTGCTGCGCACCACGTACGCCGCAGATGCCGACGGTGAGCCACAGCTGACGGTGCACGACGACCTCGAGCCGCGGTGGACCGAACACGACCTTTCGGAGCTGTCCGAGCATGCCCGGCAGCTGCGCCTTGAGGTGCTGGCACAGCGCGAGTTCACCACTCCGTTCGACCTGGGCACCGACGCGCCGCTGCGGATCACCGTGGTGCGCATCGGAGTCGACGAGTTCGTGATGCTGTTGGTCGCACACCACATCGCCTGGGACGACGGCTCGTGGCAGGTGTTCTTCACCGATCTCACCACTGCGTACACCGGAGGCGAGCTGCGCCCGGTCTCACCGGTTTCGGTGTCGGCACCGAACACCGAAGCCGAGGACTTAGCATATTGGCGCACCGTCCTCGCGGATCCGCCGGAGGCACTGGAACTGCCTGGTGCCAACGGGTCGGTGGTGCCGAGCACATTTCGCGCGCACCGCACGACCATCCGGCTTCCGCAGGCCACCGTCGACAAGGCGGCCGC
>NZ_DASSCY010000045.1:0-18827 GCF_035697385.1 Mycobacterium sp.
GCACCGCGTCCGTTATCGCCCGCCCCACCAGTTCGGAGGTTCCCGGATGTGCGTCGTGCGCCTTGACGACCACCGGACAGCCGGCGGCAAGGGCGGATGCGGTGTCGCCACCGGCCACCGAGAATGCGAGCGGGAAGTTACTGGAGCCGAAGACCGCAACGGGTCCGAGTGCGATGCTGCGCTGACGAATATCGGGGCGCGGCAACGGTGTTCGATCCGGCAGCGCGGGATCGATCCGCGCTTCGTTCCAGCTGCCCTCTCGCAGGACCGCAGCGAACATGCGCAGCTGCCCGGTGGTGCGGCCGACCTCACCGGTCAGGCGGGCCTCGGGCAGCCCGGACTCGGCGACGGCACGCGCGACCACGTCGTCGCGGATCGACTCGATGTTGTCGGCGATGGTCTCGAGGAACGACGCACGCTGCTCACCCGAGGTCCCCCGATACTCGGCGAACGCCGCGGCGGCGGCCTCGCAAGCGGCTTCGACATGTGATGCATCGCCGTATCGGTAGACCGGGTCGAGTTCGGTTCCGTTGTTCGGGTCGAACCCGCGGATCTCGGCTCCCGATCCGCGCACCGCCGACCCGGCGATGATCATCTGTCCTGTCAGGTCAGTGGTAGACGACACCATGGAAGTCATACTCGCAGGTTAGAGGCGCGATAAATACATGTCCAAGTCAAATATCGGCCTGAATCATTCACTAGTTGCATCAATTGGTTTTGGGCCAGATAGCCCGGTTGTAACCCCACGGCGGTTTTTCGACCGAAATTCCGCCACTGCGTTACAACCGCGTGCCGGATGATGGTCCGATGAGCGACGGCGTGCATGGCCACTGGGATACCCGCTTCGACAAGGTCGCCGATGCACTGGCCGAGGAGATAGACGCAGGCGAGGAACTGGGCGCGACGATCGCCGTCGATATCGACGGTGAGCTCGCGGTGGACATCTGGGGCGGTCATGCCGACCGGGCCAAGACCTTGCCCTGGGCGCAGGACACCATCGTCAACTTTTTCTCCTGCACCAAGACGCTTACCGCGCTGGCGGCGCTGATCCTCATCGACCGCGGCGAGCTCGACCCGTTTGCGCCCGTCGCCAACTACTGGCCCGAATTCGCGCAGAACGGCAAGCAAGACATCGAAGTCCGCCATCTGATGGCCCACACGTCGGGGGTATCGGGCTGGGAAGCCCCCTTCGAAATCGAAGAGATCTACGACTGGGAGAAGGCGACCAGCCACCTCGCCCGCCAGGCGCCGTGGTGGCCGCCAGGAACCGCGTCGGGCTATCACGCCGTGAACTACGGCCACCTGATCGGCGAAGTGATCCGCCGCATCACCGGCAAGACACTCAAGGACTTCGTCCGCGAGGAAATCGCCAAACCCCTCGACGCCGACGTTCAGATCGGCTTAGGCGCCGCAGACGAAAATCGCACCGCCGAGGTCATTCCGCCGCCGCCGCTGCCCATCCCGCTCGACTCATTGCCCACCGACCATCCTGCCTTCAAGACCTTCGCGGGGTTTCCGCCCGACGACAGCACCGCGATGATCGTCGAGACCGCCGGTTGGCGGCGCGCTGACATCGGCGGCGTCAACGGTCATGGCAATGCCCGGGGACTGGTACGGGCGTTGTCACCAATCTCCTTGGGAGGCAAAGCCAACGGCGTTCAGCTGCTCCGCCCGGAGACCATCGACCTGATATTTCAGGAACAGTCGTACGGCCCCGACCTCGTGATCTTCGTCCCGCTGCGGTTCGGTATCGGCTTCGGGTTGCCCTCGCCGGAGAGCATTCCGGCCATCCCCGACGGCAAGATCTGCTGGTGGGGCGGCTGGGGCGGCTCGATGATCGTGATGAATCCAGACCGCCGCACCACTTTTGCGTATGTCATGAACAAGATGGGCCCTGGCACCACCGGAACCGAGCGCACCAACCGGTACGCCCGACTGATCTACGAAGCCCTCGGGTGAACGCGCGACGCCAGCCGATGCAGCACGTCCCGGCCGAGGGCCTCGACATCTTGGCGCGGTGACCCGGGAATCAGCGTGACGCCGTCGGCTACGTCGGCCCGTTCGATGTCGGATATCAACCCTGCCAGCCCGTCGACCGTTCCCGCGTAATACACCGTCGCGCCGTCGGACTCCAGAACCCTTCGCGCCGAACGGAAGTCACCCGCGACGGCGACCGTCACATCGAGAATCACGGCCACGTCCACATCACGGGCGCGGATCCGGGCACTGGCTCGCCGAGCCTGCTGCAGATCCGCGGCGGCGACCCGCACGGTTTGCTGATCGCCGTCCGTCAGTTCTGCCCAGTTGCCGGGTGTCTCCGCCACGAATAGCCGCACGGCGCCACGTTAGAAGCCCGAACCACCGGTGTCGATGGTTGTGCTCAGTGGGAGTCCAACGATTCCTCTGGCAGCTCCGGCTCTTTCTTCCCGTTCTTCACGTCGTGGACGCGGGTCTTGTAGAGGCTCGCGGCCGTGGTGATGATCAGCGTCACGATGATCACGCCAAGGCTGAGCAGCGTCGGGATCTCCGGCACCGGGACGTGCTCACCGCCGTTGATGAACGGCAGCTCGTTCTCGTGCAACGCGTGAAGGATGAGCTTGACGCCGATGAACGCGAGGATGAAGGCCAGACCCTGCGACAGGTACACCAGCCGCTTGAGCAGGTCGCCGAGCAGGAAGTACAGCTGCCGCAGACCCATCAGCGCGAAGACGTTCGCCGTGAACACCAGATACGGCTCCTGGGTCAGGCCGTAAATCGCGGGAATGGAGTCAAGCGCGAAGAGCAGGTCGGTGGTGCCGAGCGCCACGATGACCAGGAACATCGGGGTCATCAGCCGCTTGCCGTTCTCCTTGATCCACAGCCGCAGGCCGCCGTCCCACTTGTCGGTGAGGCTCAGGTGCCGCCGCGCAAAGCGGACTACGAAGTTCTCGGCGTCGTCGTCGTGATCGGTGTCACGGACGAGGTTGGCCGCGGTGTAGACCAGGAACGCGCCGAAGGCGTAGAAGATCCATGAGAACTGGCTGATCGCCACCGCGCCGAGCGCGATGAAGATGCCGCGGAAGATCAGCGCCAAGATGATGCCGACCAGCAGCGCCTGCTGCTGGTAGATCTTCGGCACCTTGAAGCTGGCCATGATGATCAAGAAGATGAACAGGTTGTCGACCGACAAGCTGTACTCGGTCAGCCAGCCGGCGAAGAACTCCACCCCGTACTGGCCGCCGTGGAAGAACCACACCCACAGCCCGAACGCCACCGCGAGCCCGATGTAGATCGACAGGTAGGTGGCCGTCTCACGTTTCGACGGTTCGTGCGGCCGCCGCCCGATCACCACGACGTCGAACAGCAGCACAGCGATCGTCACGCTCAGCGTGATGATCCACTCGAGTTGAGAAACGTTCACAAAGCCTCCGGTCGTCGAACAACGCCGGAGGTCTCTTCCACCGACGCGTCATTACGTGGTCGGCCCGCAGCACCGGTCGTCCGATGACGGCCGACGTGATGACGACGCCGCGGCGAAGGAATACTCCCCTCCGCGGCCAATTGTGCCAGCCAGGCCAGGCTAGGCGAAATCCAGGCGCAGTGAGTGCGGCACCGACGCGCGCACCGCCCGGCTTAGTAGTTTTGTACTCGTGGCGCCCGAGATACCCGCACAGTATGTGCTTTCGTCATTTGCTCCCGAGCCACGCACTCTCATCGACATCCTCTTCGACACCGCCGGTCGTCATCCCGACTCACCCGCGCTCGACGACGGCGAGGTCCAACTCACCTATGCCGAGTTGGTCGCCGATATCGAGGAGAGCGTCGAGTGGCTGGCCGCCCGCGGCATCGGCCGCGGTGATCGCATCGGCATCAGGATGCCTTCGGGCAGTTACGCGCTGTACGTGGCGATCCTCGCGACGCTTGCCACGGGCGCCGCGTATGTGCCGGTCGACGCCGACGATCCCGCCGAGCGCGCGGAGCTGGTGTTCACCGAGGCCAACGTCGTCGCGGTCATCACCGAACAGGGTCTGGTCCGCGGGCCGGGATCGTCGCGCGGATGGCGCGCAGGCTCCCCGCTTGGCCGCGACGACGCGTGGATCATCTTCACCTCCGGATCAACGGGCACCCCGAAGGGCGTAGCGGTCACGCATCGCAGCGCCGCCGCGTTCGTCGATGCCGAAGCCCGGATGTTCTTGCAGGACAACCCGATTGGGCCAGGCGACCGAGTGCTGGCCGGGCTGTCGGTCGCCTTCGACGCCTCGTGCGAGGAGATGTGGCTGGCCTGGCGGCACGGGGCATGCCTGGTTCCGGCACCGCGCTCGCTGGTGCGCAGCGGCATGGACCTGGGGCCGTGGCTGGTGTCGAGGGACATCACCGTGGTGTCGACGGTGCCGACGCTGGCGGCGTTATGGCCCGCCGAGGCACTGGAAGCCGTGCGGCTGCTGATCTTCGGCGGCGAGGCCTGCCCGCCGGAGTTGGCCGAGCGCCTGGCGGTCGAGGGCCGCGAGGTGTGGAACACCTACGGCCCCACCGAGGCCACCGTCGTGGCGTGTGCGGCGAAGCTCGACGGACGCGGAGGGCAGGAGCGCAGCGACTCGGGAAACAACGAGCGCCCGGTGAGCATCGGGCTGCCGCTGCCCGGCTGGGACCTAGCGGTGGTCGACATAGACGGCAACCCGGTGAGCGCGGGCGAAGTCGGCGAACTCGTGATCGGCGGCGTGGGGTTGGCCCGCTACCTGGATCCGGACAAGGACGCCGAGAAGTACGCGCCGATGCCGACGCTTGAATGGTCGCGGGCCTACCGCAGCGGCGATCTGGTCCGGCTGGAAGCCGACGGCCTGTACTTCGTCGGTCGGGCCGACGACCAGGTCAAGGTCGGCGGGCGCCGGATCGAGCTTGGCGAGGTGGATTCCGCGCTGGTGCACTTGCCGGGCGTCAGCGGCGGCGCGGCCGCGGTGCGCAGGACGGCCAGCGGCACACCCCTGCTCGTCGGCTACATCGCCAGCGCCGACAGGTCATTCGATTTGGCGAAGGCGCGCGCGACGCTGGCCGAGGCGCTGCCTGCCGCGCTGGTGCCGCGGCTGGTGCTCGTCGACGAGTTACCCACCCGGACCTCCGGCAAGGTGGACCGCGACGCGCTGCCATGGCCGATTACCGGCGACTCCGACGAGGACGCGGCTGCTCTGGGCGGGACGACGGGCTGGCTGGCCGGGCTGTGGCGCGATGTGCTTGGCGCGCCGGTCGACGGGCCTGAGGCCGACTTCTTCGCGTTGGGCGGCGGTTCGCTGTCGGCGGCGCAGTTGGTCGCCGCGCTTCGACAGCGATATCCGCAGGTCACCGTGGCCGAGCTGTACGACCATCCCCGGCTCGGATCGCTGGCGGGGTTCCTCGACGAGCTCGACCCACCACCCAAGGTCGAGACCCGCATGGTGAAACCGACACCGCGGCTGACGCAGCTGGCGCAGGTCGCCTTGTCGCTGCCGCTTGCCACGCTTACCGGCCTGCAGTGGGTGGTGTGGCTGGCGCTGGCCAACAACGTCGCGGCCACGCTGGCCCTGCTGCCGTGGACGGTGACCGTCGGGTGGTGGTGGATCGCCGGCGGATTCGTCTTGGTCGTCAGCCCGTTGGGCCGGATGACCATCGCCGTGCTCGGCGCGCGGCTGCTGCTGTCCGGATTGGAACCCGGTACCTACCGGCGCGGTGGGCCGGTCCACCTGCGGGTGTGGACCGCCGAACGGCTCGCCGCGGCCAGCGGCGCGGAGAACCTGGCCGGCGCGCCGTGGCTGGTGTACTACGCCCGCGCACTGGGCAACAAGGTGGGCAAGGGCGTCGACCTGCACTCGGCTCCCCCTGTGACGGGGATGGCCAAGATTGGGCACCGCGCTTCGATCGAGCCGGAGGTCGACCTGTCCGGGCACTGGATCGACGGCGACCAATTCCACGTCGGCCGCATCACCGTCGGCAACGACGCCACCATCGGTGCCCGCACCACGCTGCTTCCCGGAGCCGTCATTGGAAAGAACGCTGACGTCGCGCCCGGCTCGGGTGTGGTCGGCAAGGTCAAGAACGGTCAGTACTGGAAGGGCTCGCCAGCGGTGAAGTCCGGCAAGGCCCGCCACCCTTGGCCGGACGAACGTCCGCGGCGGGCACCTGTGTGGGTGGCTGTCTACGGCGTGACGTCGGTACTTCTGGGCGGGCTGCCCCTGGTCGCGCTGGCCGCCGGGCTTGCGGTGATCGCGTGGGCCATTCGTGAGACGGACTCGCTGAGCGCGGCCATCGCACCCGCGGCGCTGTGGCTTCCGGCGGCGACTCTGGCCGCGGTCGTGACGTATGCGCTGCTGACGGTCATCGGGGTACGCGCGTTATCGCTGTGGCTGCCCGAGGGCTATCACCCGGTACGCAGCCGCGTCGGTTGGCAGCTGTGGGCCATTGAGCGGCTGATGGATGCGGCCCGCAACTATCTGTTCCCGATATACGCCAGCCTGCTCACGCCGGGATGGCTGCGGCTGCTCGGCGCGAAAATCGGTAGGGGAACAGAGATTTCGACCGCGCTGATGATTCCGAAGTTCACGGTCGTCGAAGACGGCGCGTTCCTGGCCGACGACACCATGGTCGCGTCCTACGAGCTGGGCGGCGGCTGGATCCACGTCGCCAAGGCGACCATCGGCAGGCGGGCGTTCCTCGGGAACTCCGGTATCACTCAGCCAGGCAGGCGGGTTCCCGACGACGGGCTGGTGGCGGTGCTGTCCGCGACGCCGCACAAGGCGAAGGCCGGCTCGTCGTGGCTGGGCAGCCCGCCGGTTCGGTTGCGCCGCAAGCCTACCGCCGCCGACGTGCTGCGCACCTTCCACCCATCGCTACGACTGAAGTTCTTACGGGCCATGGTCGAAACGTGCCGGCTGATTCCGGTGGTGGTGACGTTCGCGATCGGGGTGGCGGTGCTGTTCACCGTTCAGCACCTGGCGCTGTCGTTCGGCTGGCTGTGGGCCGCGCTGGCCGGGGGTGCGGTGCTGCTGGCCGCGGGCGCCGCCGCGGGCGGTATCGCGGTCATCGCGAAATGGCTTATGGTGGGCCGCATCCGCGCAATCGAACATCCGTTGTGGTCGTCGTTCGTATGGCGCAACGAGGTCTCGGACACCTTCGTCGAAACGGTCGCCGCGCCGTGGTTCGCCAGAGCTGCGACCGGCACGCCGGTGATGAACCTGTGGCTTCGGGCGCTGGGCGCCTCGATCGGCCGCGGTGTCTGGTGTGAGACATACTGGCTGCCCGAGGCGGATCTGGTCACAGTCGGCAAGTCCGCCACCGTCAACCGCGGTTGTGTCGTGCAAACGCACCTCTTCCACGACCGGATCATGCGAATGGACACCGTTGTGCTGGAAGCTGGTTCGACGCTAGGACCGCACTGCGTCGCGTTGCCGGCGGCACGCATCGGCGCCGGAGCGACGGTCGGGCCCGCGTCACTGGTCATGCGCGGTGACGAGGTGCCGCCGTCGACACGCTGGCAGGGCAATCCGATTGCGCCGTGGAATGTGTTCCGCAAGAAGCGCGGCGAGTCGTCGGCGCCGAAGAAAACAGAAGATACCGCCGCGTGACGAGGAGCAAGAAGGCCGCCAAGAGATCTGCGCCTTCCGGCGGGCTGGGCCCACGCGCCAGCAGGGGAGAGCGAAGCGACCCGGGAAAATCCCCTGTGGTGATCGACCCGTACCTGCCCGCGAATGGCAACTTCGGCTACCGGGTGTCGCGCTACGAGCTGGACCTGGAATACAAAGTGGCGATCAACCGGCTGACCGGCTCGGCCACCATCACCGCCGTGACGCTCGCGTCGCTGCGCACCTTCACCTTTGATTTGTCCGACGCGCTGTCGGTGACGAAGGTGTCGGTGAATGGCAGGCGGCCTGCGCAGTTCCGATCGTCGGGCGGCAAGCTGCACATCACGCTGCAGGATGCGCTGCCCGCTGGCGCAGCAATGACGGTCGCCGTGCGTTACGGCGGAACTCCGCAGCCCATCCGATCCCTTTGGGGCGAAGTCGGTTTCGAGGAGCTGTCCGAGGGCGTCCTTGTCGCGGGTCAGCCCAACGGCGCCGCTTCCTGGTTTCCGTGCGACGACCACCCCAGCGCCAAGGCCAGCTACCGCGTCTGCATCAGCACCGAAAGTCCTTATTACGCAATCGCCAACGGCGAGCTGGTATCCCGCCGCGCCCGGGCAGGCATGACCACTTGGACCTACGAACAGGCCGAGCCGACGTCGAGCTACCTGATGACGCTGCAGATCGGCCCCTACGACCGGTATCGACTTGCCAAGAACGGCGTCCAGATACACGCGGTGCTGCCGGATCGGTTGCGCCGCAACTTCGACCGCGACTTCGCGCGTCAGCCGCAAATGATGAAGTTGTTCGTCAAGCTGTTCGGACCGTACCCGCTTGCCACCGGCTACACCGTCGTGGTCACCGATGACGACTTGGAGATACCGCTTGAGGCGCAGGGTATTTCGATCTTCGGAGCCAACCACTGCGACGGGCAGCGCGGCACCGAGCGGCTGATTGCTCACGAGTTGGCGCACCAGTGGTTCGGCAATTCGGTGACCGCGAAGCGCTGGCGACACATCTGGTTGCACGAGGGGTTCGCCTGCTATGCGGAATGGCTGTGGTCGGAGCACAGCGGTGGGCGCAGCGCCGACGAATGGGCGCATCACTACTACGAGCGGCTGGCGGACTCATCGCAGGACCTGCTGCTGTCCGATCCCGGGCCGCGCGACATGTTCGACGACCGGGTGTACAAACGCGGTGCGCTCACACTTCATGTGCTTCGGCGCCACCTGGGCGACGAGAATTTCTTTGCGCTGCTGCGGGATTGGACGACGCGTCACCGTCACGGCAGCGCTGTCACCGACGACTTCACCGGCCTTGCCGCCAATTACGCGCACGAGTCGCTGCGACCGTTGTGGGACGGGTGGCTGTACTCGACAGAGTTGCCCGCTCTGGACGATCCGTGACCGACGCGGGAAGTCCGACCGGTCCCATCACGCGCGCGAGCGTGACCCGGGTCGGCATGGCGACCGTGGTGTCCGCGCTGTGCGGTTACGCGGTGCTGTACCTGGCCGCCCGTGACCTCGAGCCGGCCGGCTTCTCGGTGTTCGGTGTGTTCTGGGGGGCGTTCGGGCTGGCCACCGGTGCAGCATTCGGGCTGCTGCAGGAGGCGACGCGGGAGGTGCGGGCGGCCCGCTACACGGAGGTCGTCGCGGGCCCGCGTACGCATCCGATGCGGGTGGCGGCGATGGTGGGCGTGGTGGCCGCGGCGGTGATCGCGGCGAGCTCACCGTTGTGGTCGGGCCACGTGTTCGTCGAGTCGCGGTGGCTGAGCGTGGCGCTGCTGAGCGTCGGGCTGGCCGGTTTCTGCCTGCACGCCACACTGCTCGGGATGCTCGCGGGGGTGAACAAGTGGGGCCAGTACGGGTCGCTGATGGTGACCGATGCCGTCATGCGGGTGGTGGCGGCGGCGGCGACGTTCCTGCTGAGCTGGGAGTTGGTCGGATATCTCTGGGCCACCGTGGTGGGCTCGGTGGCCTGGCTGATTCTGTTGATCGCCTCGCCGGCCACCCGCGCTGCGGCACGGCTGCTGACGCCGGGCGGCACGGTGACGTTCCTGCGCGGCGCGTCGCACTCGATCGCCGCGGCAGGGGCCAGCGCGATCCTGGTGATGGGGTTTCCGGTGCTGCTCAAGGCGACATCGGGTGATCTGGGGGCGGCGGGCGGCGTCGTGATCCTCGCCGTGACGCTGACGCGCGCACCGCTGCTTGTGCCGCTGACAGCCATGCAGGGCAATTTGATCGCCCATTTCGTCGACGAGAGCACGCATCGGTTGCGGGCACTGGTGACGCCGGCCGCCGTGGTGACGGCCGTGGGTTTGCTCGGCGTTCTGCTCGCGGGGGTCTTCGGTCCCTGGCTGCTGCGGAGCGCATTCGGGGACGATTACCTGGCCGACGGCCCGCTGCTGGCCTGGCTGACCGCGGGGGCCGTCGCGATCGCGCTGTTGACGCTGACCGGCGCGGCGACGGTCGCGGCGGCGCTGCATCGGGCGTATTCGCTGGGCTGGGTTTCGGCGACGGTGGCATCGACGTTGTTGCTGCTGTTGCCGGTGAGCCTGCAGACCCGCACGGTGATCGCCCTGCTGTGCGGACCGCTGGTAGGAATCGCCGTACACCTGGGCGCTCTTGCCAGGGCCTCGCGATCCTGAGCCTGTATTTTGTGATGCATCAACATGCCAGACACGCGCTACCACGACGTTTGGATCGTCGTCCCCGCCTTCAACGAGGCGAGCGTTATCGGCGACGTCATCTCTGACGTTCGCTCCGTTTTCGATCACGTGGTCTGCGTCGACGACGGCAGCCGCGACGACACCGACGAGGTTGCGCTTCGCGCCGGTGCCCATGTCGTGCGCCATCCGGTCAACCTCGGCCAGGGCGCCGCGATCCAGACCGGCGTCGAGTATGCCCGCAGCCAGCCGGGGGCGGCCGTGTTCGCCACCTTCGACGCCGATGGACAGCATCAAGTCAAAGACGTCATCCGGATGATCGACCGGCTGTCCGCCGAGGACGTCGACCTGGTCATCGGCACCCGCTTCGCCAACCCCGGTGTCGTCAGCGGCGCCCCGCTGATGAAGCGGCTCGTCTTACGGTCGGTGGCCTGGTTGAGCCCACGCAGCCGCAAACTCGGCCTGACGGACGCGCACAACGGGCTGCGGGTGTTCAACAGGACGGTGGCAGACGCAATGAACATCACGATGAGCGGGATGAGCCACGCGAGCGAGATCATCACCCTGGCCTACGAAAACCGTTGGCGGGTAACCGAAGAGCCCGTAGAGATTCTTTACACCGACTACTCGAAGTCGAAGGGTCAGCCACTGCTCAACGGAGTCAACATCATCTTCGACGGCTTGTTGCGAGGGAGGATTTCGCGATGAACTGGATACAGGCGCTGCTGATCGGTTCGGTACTCGCGCTGCTGGTGTTCCTGCTGCGGGGACGTCGCACCGCAAAGTCGAAGGCGTGGGTGAAGGTGGGCTACGTGCTGTTCGTGGTGGCGGGGATCTACGCCATCCTCCGTCCAGATGACACCACCATTGTCGCGAATTGGGTTGGGGTGGACCGCGGTACGGACCTGATGCTCTATGCGTTGGTCATCGCGTTCGCGTTCACCACGCTGAGCGCCTACATGCGGTTCAAGGACATCGAGCTGAAGTACGCGCGGCTGGCCCGCGCGGTCGCGTTGCAGAGCGCGCGTGTACCGGAGCAGCGTTAAGCCGGCTTCCTGCGGAACCGTTTCGCGTAGTTCATGGCAGGCTTCTCGATCCCGTAATACGTGACCGTTGCGACGAGGATCGTGGCGGCGAGCAGCAAGACGATGTTGCGAACCATTCCCGGGCCGTCGTCACCTGCCATCAAGCCCAGCCGACCGAGCAACAACAGCATCGGAAAATGCCACAGATAGGCGGACAGCGAAATCTCTCCCACGTAGCGAATGGGCTTGACGTCCAACAACATCGCCAGCCTGGACGTCTCGGAACGGGCCAGCGGCGCCACGATCACGATGATCATCAGCGCGGCAACGACGCCGACCGCGGCGGTGACGAAATGCAATGCCACGACGAAGAGCAACGCACACACCATCAGCACGGGAAGAATCGCAGCCGCGCTGAGCGCACGTACGCGCCGGCTCAGACGTTCGGGCAGCGCGCCTTGCTCGATGGCCACGAACACCAGCGCGGCGAACATGCCGAGTGCGAAGTTGTCGGCATTGGTCAGAAAGCTCTTCGTGAACACCGCGGCCCAGTTCGGCCCCCAATATTGCAGTGTCACGTCGGTGGCGCCTTCGCTGGCGAAGACCAGCGGGATCAGGGCCCGCCCGGCCAACCCGACGACCAACAAGACGATGGGGGCCAGGGTGGCCAGCACCAGCGGGTGCACCGCGCTGCGCTTGCGAAGCGCGAACAGCGCGATACCCAGCAACGGCAGCGACGCGTAGAACGCGTACTCCAGCGTCAACGACCACGACGGGCCGATGCCGGTCTGGATGTACTCCGGAAAGTACGTCTGAACCAGCGTCAGGTTTGCCAACAGCTGCAAGGGGTCGGTGATCATCCCGACGTCGGCGCCGGACGCTCCGCCCGCCCTCGCCGGATTGTCGACGTACGACAGCTGCAGGATGAAGTTGACGACCAGGAAGATTGCGAGATAGCACGGCATGATCCGGGCAAAGCGATGAACCGTGTAGTCGCGAACATTCGGCATCCGCGCTGACCCGCGCTCCGCGACCAAATTCCGGACATATGGCAAGAACAGGAGGAAACCACTCAGGACGAAGAAGTAGACGAGTGAGAATCCAAAGACGTTCATCTTCCAGTCGACCGCGGTCTTCGGAGAATAATGCCAGGTCACATGGGTAATAGCGATGCTGAGGCACAGCAGTCCGCGTACGCCGTCCAGCCCGACGATCCGTGCCCGTCGCGGGGGCCGAGCACCTTCTACATCAGTGCCGAGTTCCGCCACACCCAATGGCGCGCCCATCGGCGCTAATGCGTTCAGGTTTGCCACGAACACCCCCTTATTGACGATCGTGTCAGAGGGGAGGCGTCCGAGGTGTTGGAATTCCCAAATAGGGTTCGCCGCGGGGCGTCAGTCGGCTTTGGTTGCCAGCCCGTCCAGCAAAGACGTCAACAGTTGGATGCGGTTCTCTTCTATCTCCGGCTGCGGGAGCACCGCCCGCACGATCGCCGCGCCGTCGAACGTGTTCGTGAGGATCGCGACCAACGCGACGAACGTGTCTTCCGGGAACTGATCAGCCCCTGGCAACGACCGCGCGACGTCGTAGATGTTGGTGGCGTACTCGGTAAGTACCTCTTGCAGCGTGGCTTTCAGCTTCTGATCGGTCCGTGCGGCGACCAGCAGCTCGTACATCACGGTGTTGGTCGGGTTGCCGGTGACGTCCCGCATGATCGTCAGCGCAGCCTCGAGCGCCGGCTGGCTGGCGGGTATCTCGGCTACTTGCTTGGTGAACAGATCCAGCTGACGGCGCATCACCTCACGGGCGGTGGCCGCCATGAAGTCGCCCATGGTCGGGAAGTGCCGGAACAGCGCACCGTCGGACACCTGCGCCCGCTTGGCGATCACCGCGGCCGACGCCCGCGCGTAGCCGATTTCGATGATCGTGTCGATGCTCGCGTCGAGTAGCCGTGCGACCGTTTCCTCGCGCCGTTGCTGTTGAGTTCTTGCCATGTCAGACAGGCACTTTCGCGGGCTGGCCGGCGCCTGCCCGCAGGAACCGACCGGACTTCACTGTTGTTCCGTATCCCTCGCAGAACTGACCGTTGCGATACACCACGGTGCCGTTGACGCCGGTCGCGACGACCGCGGCGTCGTTGCGGTTGACCATTCGCGACAGTCCACCGTAGAAGGGAACCGCTTCCTCGTGATAGCTGTCGACCGACGCGTCCAGTCCGGCAGGGTCGATGACGACGAAGTCGGCGCGCTCGCCTTCACGCAGCGTGCCGGCGTCGAGGCCGAACCAGTCGGCGACCTCGGCGGTGAGCCGATGCACCGCGTGCTCGACGGACAGGAATGGCCGCCCGGCACGCTCGGCGTCCCGGACTCGCCTGAGCAGCCGCAGCGAGAAGTTGTAGAACGCCATGTTGCGCAGGTGCGCACCGGCGTCGGAGAAGCCCATGTGGATGGACGGCTCCGCGGCGAGCCTGTCCAGGTACTTGGGGCGATGGTTCGCCACGACCGTCGTCCAGCGCACATTGCGCTCGCCGTTTTCGACGAGCACATCGAGGAACGCGTCAAGGGGATGGAGTCCGCGCTCGTCGGCGATCTGGCCGAAGGTCTTGCCGATCAGCGTCTTATCGGGGCTCTCGACGATGGTGGCGTCGTGAAAGTCGCGGTGCCACAACGTCGGCCCGAGTTTGCGGCGGTCGAACGAGCGGCGGAACCGTCGGCGATATTCTGTATCAGCGAGCAACTCGTTTCGTTCGATCTGGTCACGCAGGTGCAATGCCGCGGTGCCGGCGCCGAACTCTTCGAAGACGGGCAGGTCGATGCCGTCGGAGTAGAGCTCGAATGGCACCGGCAGGTGCTGGAACCGCACGAAAGAGCCGAAGAGTTTGTTGAGTAGCCGTGTGCCGGGGCCGAATACGTGCACCGCGCCGGTAGCGGACTTGGCGTCCGCCGATACCAGCAGGCTCATCCGAACACCCTTGCCGCGGCCGAACATCCGGCTGCTGGTCAGGAAGAACATCAGCGCCGACACCGGACTCTTGGTATTGGGTGCGCTTTGCAGGATGCGGCGTCGCTTACGCAGCACGGAAATCAGCTTCCGGCGCTCGCGCCAGGTGGCGAACGTCGACGGCAGCGCACGTGACCGATAGCGGTCGCCGTCGAGTTTGTCGATGGGAGCGTCCATTCCGGACATGCCGAGGAGTCCGGCGTCCAGGGCCTTCTCGAGCAGTTCGGCCATCCTGTCGAGCTCGGCGTCCGTCGGCTTGACGCCGTCTGTGGTGGCGCGGTCGAGGCCGAGCACGGCGGTGCGCAGGTCCGAATGTCCAAGCATGGAACCGACATTCGGGCCAAGTGGCAGCTCGTCCAGCGCGCTGACGTATTCGGCGGGCGTCGACCAGGTCTTCTTGGATTCCAGTGCGCCGAGGACGAATTTGCGCGGCACCGCCTCGACCCTGCTGAACAGGTCGGCGGCGTCCTCGGAGTCGGCGTACACCGTCGACAAGGAGCAGTTGCCGAGCAGCAGCGTGGTGACGCCGTGCCGGACCGACTCCCGCAGGCCGGGGTCGAGCAGGATCTCGGCGTCGTAGTGCGTATGCACGTCGATGAACCCCGGCACGATCCACTTTCCTGCCGCGTCGATGACGTCGGGGCAGCCCGCCTCGTCCAGTGGTGAGGCGGACACCGTGGCGACGATGCCGTCGCGAATGCCCAGCGTGCGGGTCTGCGGAGTGGCGCCGGTGCCGTCGAACCACAGGCCGTTGCGGATGATGACGTCGTAGGACATGGCGGCTAGCCTACAAGAGATAGTGAGTACTTACAATCTTTTATTGCTTGCGGAAGAAATCGACCGTCCGGCCCACGCCGTCGTCGAGCTTCACCTTGGGCCGCCACCCCAGCACCGACTCCGCACGACTGATGTTCAGGCAGGACCGCTGGAGATCACCGAGGCGGGGCGGATGGAACTCGGGCTCGTCTGGTGCACCGACAGCGGATGCGATGACCGTATGTAGTTGGCGCACTGAGGTTTCCACGCCAGTGCCGATGTTGAAGCGCTGACCTCCCCCGGCCTCGCCTGACGCCCGGACGAAGGCATCGACAACGTCGTCGACGAACACGTAGTCGCGGGTGTCGCTGCCGTCGCCGAAGATCTTGGTGGGCCGCCCGGCGAGCAGGGCCTGGGCGAAGATCGCCACCACGCCCGCCTCACCATGCGGATCCTGGCGCGGGCCGTAGACGTTGGCGGGGGCGATGTGTGAGCACTCCAGGCCGTAGAGGTTCCGGAACGTGTTGAGGTAGACCTCGCCGGCCACCTTGCTCGCGGCGTACGGCGAGGTCGGATCGGTCGGAGTGTCCTCATTGGTGGGGTACGAGGGCGGCGTGCCGTAGATGGACCCGCCCGACGAGGTGTGCACGATCTTGCGGACGCCCGCGCGGCGGGCCGCCTCGGCGAGGCGCACGGTGCCGACGACGTTCACGGCGGCATCGAACGACGGGTCGTCGACCGAATGGCGCACCGAGATCTGGGCGGCGAGGTGGAAGATGACCTCCGGTCGGATGTCCGCGAGCAGCCCGATCAGGTCGGCGTCGACTATGTCGGCCTTGGCGAATTCGAAGTCGTCGCGGCGTTCGGCCGGGCCCAGGTTCTCGCTGCGACCGGAGCTGAGGTCGTCGACGCCCACGACCGAGTGTCCGTCCGCCAGGAGGCGATCTACCAGCGTTGATCCGATGAAACCGGCCGCTCCCGTCACCAGTGTGCGCATCGGCACACCATACCGACGGCGGTTATGCGCAGGCTTGGACCGTAAGGTCGGCAAGAGTGAACTGGGTCGTCCGCACCGCCGCCGCGCTGATAGCGGTGCAGCTGGTGATCCGGGCTGTGCTCGCTTTCGGTGGCTACTTCTACTGGGATGACCTGATCCTCGTCGGCCGGGCTGGCACGCAGGGCCTGCTGTCGCCGGGCTATCTGTTCGACGACCACGACGGCCACGTCATGCCGGGAGCGTTCCTCGTCGCGGGTGGGATCACCCGATTGGCGCCGTTGAACTGGATCGGGCCGGCGATCAGCCTGGTGGTGCTGCAGCTGCTGGCGTCACTGGCACTGCTGCGGGCGCTGCACGTCATTCTGGGCTGGCGCCCGGTGCTGCTGTTGCCGCTGACGTTCGCGCTGTTCACTCCTCTGGCGGTGCCGGGGTTTGCCTGGTGGGCGGCGGCGCTGAATTCACTGCCGATGCTGGCCGCGCTGGCCTGGGTGTGCGCCGACGCCTTACAGCTGGTGCGCACCGGCCAGCGTCGCTACGCGATCACCGGGCTGCTGGTGTACGTCGGTGGACTGCTGTTCTTCGAGAAGGCCGGCGTCATACCGTTTGTCGCCTTCGCCGTCGCGGCGCTATACGCCTATGTCACGGGGTCAGGGTCTGTGATGCAGGTGTGGCGCCGCGGGATCCGGCTGTGGGTGCCGTCGCTGGCCGTGACCGCGGCGTGGATCGGCGTGTATCTGGTCGTCGTCGATCAGAAGCGCTGGAGCTTTGACCTGTCGATGACGTGGGATCTGTTGAGTCGCTCGTTTACTCACGGCATTGTCCCGGGTTTGGTTGGGGGCCCGTGGGATTGGCAGCGGTGGGCGCCGGCTTCGCCGTGGGCGACGCCGCCCGTCGCGGTGATGGTGCTGGGATGGGTCGCACTGGCGGCGGTGATCGCAATGACGCTGGTCCGCAAGGAACGCATCGGTGTGGTGTGGTTGGCGGCACTGGGCTATGCGGTCGCGTGCCAGATCCCGATCTACCTCATGCGATCATCGCGGTTCACCGCGCTGGAGTTGGCGCAGACGCTGCGCTATCTGCCGGACCTGGTGGTGGTGCTGGCGCTGTTGGCGGCGATCGGGTTGTGCGCGCCGAACCGCGAGCGACCACGGTGGCTGGATGCATCGGCGGCGCGGACAGCGGTAATTACTTGTGTAACAGTGGCATTCGTTGTGAGTAGCCTGTATTCGACGGCGACGTTCCTGACGAGCTGGCGGGACAATCCTGCGCAGCCGTATCTGCAGAATGCTCGCGCGAGTCTCGCGGCGGCGCATGCTGCGTCCGATGCGCCGATGCTCGACCAGGAAGTCGATCCGATGGTGTTGCAGCGGGTCGCCTGGCCGGAGAACCTGACAAGCCACATGTTCGCCTTGCTTCGCGAGAGACCCGAATTCGCGGGCGCCACAACCGAACTGCGGATGCTCGATTCGAGCGGACATCTGGTCGATGCGAAAGTCACCTGGGTGCGGTCGATCGTCGAAGGGCCTGCGCCGCAGTGTGGCTACTTCGTCCAGCCCGACTTCGGAGTGCGGATGCCGCTCGACGGTCCGCTGCTGCCGGCGGATTGGACCGTCGAGATCAACTATCTGGCCAACAGTGACGGCTCGCTCACACTGTCGCTGTCGGAGGGCACCGAAACGAAGGTGCCGGTCCGGCCCGGCCTCAACCGCGTCTATGTGCGGCTGCCAGGCGCGGGCGACGCGATCCACGTGCAGGCCAACACCGCTGCGCTGTCGGTGTGCATCGCGGCCGGCCCGGTCGGATTCCTGGCACCGAAGTAGTTCTGGCTGGGCGATACTGAGCAAATGTCGGTGTCGCTGTCGGTGGTCGAGGCCACGCGCCCCGAGGCGTTGACAAGTGCGGCGGGCAGCCTGGGTGGCAAGGTGGCGCAGCTGGACTCGGCGCTTGAAGTGCAGCGCCAGGCGATACGCGATCTGAGGAGCGGCTGGCAGGGCTCGGCGGCGGACGCGGCGGTGTCCAGAGCCGAACGCGACCTCGCCAAGCAGGCGGGCTTCCGGAATCGACTCGCGCAGGCACAACAGGTATTGCAGATAGGTGGAACGCACCTCGCGCAGGCCAAGTCGGCGATCGTGGGCATCGTGAACGCCCTGCGCGGGCAGGGCTGGCAGGTCTCCGACAACGGTGTCGCGACCCCACCACCCACTCTTCCGTCGGTATTGAAGGGGACCGCGGCGGGCTGGACGACGATCGTGCAGAAGTTGCTGACGACGTTCGGCGAGATCGACAAGCAGATGGCAGGGAGCTTGCCGGCGTTCGGCCCGGTGTCGACGGAGGTGGCCGTGCAACAGTGGACGCCATGACAGATGTGCGTGAAAAGGGTCTCCAGGTCTTCCGCGAGTTGGTGCCGGGTGCGGTGCCAGACGGTGAGGTGAACTTCCGCGACGGCAAGTTCGCCGACGAGCTTCTCGAGATCGGAATCGACAACGTCTTCGGCAGGCTGTGGGCCCGCGAGGGTCTGAGCCGGCGCGACCGCAGCCTTGTCACGCTCGGGATCCTCATCGCACTGCGCGCCACCGAGGAGCTCAAGTTCCACGTCCAGATCGCCCGCAACAACGGGCTCACCGAGGACGAGATCGCAGAGGTCATCTACCACTCCAGCGGCTACGCCGGCTTCCCTGCCGCCAACACGGCATGCAAGGTCGCGCGCGAGGTGTTTGACAGCTAAGAGCTCAACCTGGGCGGCGGCAGGACGCGTAGCCCGGCACGGCGTGCAGAGGTCGCTAGCCATCGGATCTGCGGAATCGCCAGTCCGACGCAGT
>NZ_DASSCY010000046.1:0-4059 GCF_035697385.1 Mycobacterium sp.
GCCGGCACCCACGACCCGGAGGTGCTGGCCGCATTGGCCAAGGGCCGGCTCCGGACCAAGCTGCCAGCGCTGCGGGAGGCCCTGGTCGGCCGGTTCCGCACCGACCATCACGGGTTGTTGGTCGCTCAGATCCTGGCCCACATCGACTACCTGGACGAGGCCATCGCGGTGCTGTGTGCGCGGATCAGCCAGGTGATCGCCCCGTTCGCCGAGCAGGTAGCGCTGTTGGACACCATCCCCGACCTCGACCAGCGCGCCGCTGAGGTCATCGTGGCCGAGATCGGCCCGGACATGGGCCAGTTCCCCAGCGCGGCCCATCTGGCCTCCTGGGCGGGGGTGTGTCCTGGGAACAACGAGTCGGCCGGCAAGCACCGCTCAGGTCGGACACGCAAGGGGTCCAAGTGGCTGGGCGGCTGCTTGAGCGAGGTCGCCAAGGCGGCCAGCCGGACTAAGGGCACCTACCTGAACGCCCAATACCACCGCCTGCGGGGCCGCCGCGGCCCGGGCAAGGCCACCATGGCCGTGGCGCATTCGGTGCTGGTGATCGCCGACCACGTCTTGGACCAGGGCGTGGCCTACCAGGAGCTGGGCGACGACTACTTCCAGCAGCGCCACTCCGCCGAGCACTACCAGCGGCAGCTCGTCCGCCAACTCGAACGGCTCGGCCACAAGGTCACCCTGCAACCCATCGGGGCCGCATGACCACCCAACGCGAGGCGGCGCCCACCTCAGGCATTTTCGACTCAGACCCCATGGCCGGGGGCCGCCACGAGGGATGAGAATCGGGTGGCCCGGCCAAGCTCGGCTCTCCTTGGTGCGGCAGAGCCCGTTGCTGCGCGGGCGATTTTCGTTTCAGGATGAGGCCGCTGGTTCAAGTCCAGCCAGGCCCACTGCACCACCTTTGACCTGGGCAAACACGCCAGAGGCGTCCTTTCACTCGCAACTGCTCCGGTGGGTCGCCCGCGCATAGCGGTCGGAGAACGCATCCCTGCATGCTTGCCGGTAATCAGGCAGTCGGCATGCTGGCATGGGCTGTGGAGCGCACCGGCAGTGACCACGGTGGCGGCCAGGTCCAGGCGGTCCAGCAGCGACCGGAACTGGTGATGTGTTGATCGTGTGACCCACGTCGGCCTGGCCGCGACGCCGAGCGGTTCACCGCCGACCTGCGTTTTCGCTGCGTAGCATGCCGCTTGGTGTTGGATGCTTTGCAAGCAGAAGGCCGCGGGTTCGAGTCCCGCCATCTCCATCTTCCCCGCCGTCAGCGGGGAGTTGGCGGCGATGGCAATCGTTGACCGCAGCTCGGACGAGACGGTAATAGAATCCAGCCCCCAGATCGCCAGGCCCAGCCCTCCGTGTCCGGTCGTCCAGCCCACTCGATCCCGAGGAGGTCACGCGATGAGCAGCCGACTTCGGCGTTCTCTCCTTCTCACGACCGTACTGGCCCTCTTGCTCGGGGCATACGGCGCCGCGGCGCCGATCGGCCTCGCAGCCAACCCGCCGAACACCAAGGTCTCCGGTATCGACGTCGACGCGACGACGATCCCGCAGCTACAGCAGTTGATGAATTCGCACCGGATCAACGCCGTCGAGCTGACGAACTTCTATCTCCGGCGCATCCGCCAACTCAACCCAGAGCTCAACGCGGTGATCACGGTCAGCCCGACGGCCCACGCGGACGCACTGGCGGCCGACCAGGCGCGGCGCAACGGCGACCACCGTCCGTTGCTAGGGATTCCGATCATCGTGAAGGACAACGTCGACACCACCGGTATGCCGACGACAGCCGGCTCCTGGGCACTCGCCGGGAGCACGCCCGCCGACGCGTTCATCGCGCAGCGGCTCAAGGCCGCCGGCGCGATCATCATCGGCAAGGCCAACCTGTCCGAGTGGGCCAACTTCCGGTCCGGCCCGTCGTCGAGCGGCTGGAGCGGCATCGGTGGCCAGGGGAATATGCCCTACGTCCTCGATCGCAACCCCTGCGGCTCGAGCTCCGGCTCAGCCGTCGTCGCTGCTGCTGATCTCGCGGTTGCAGCCGTCGGCACGGAGACGGACGGCTCGATCGTCTGCCCGTCCGGCGCCAACGACGACGTCGGGATCAAGCCGACACTCGGGTTGTGGAGCCGCGCGGGCGTCGTCCCGATCAGCGCCAACCAGGACACGGCCGGCCCGATCGCCCGCAACGTGACCGACGCTGCGGTACTCCTCGGCGCAGCGACCGGCGTCGACCCGAACGACGCCGCGACCGCCGCTCAGGCCGGAAACGCACACACCGACTACACGCAATTCCTCAACGACAAGGCGCTGAATGGCGCTCGAATCGGCGTGTGGCGCGCCGGCACCTACGACCAGGGGCTGGTGGGCCCGGTCGTCGAACCGATCCTCAACAACGTGATCACGGCGCTCAAGGCTCAAGGTGCGACCGTGATCGATCCGACCGACATCGACCTGTCGGCGACCGCCAACGAGTTCCCGGCCCTTCTGTGCGAGTTCAAGACCGACATCGCGAGGTACCTCCACACCTACGTCCACGGCACGAACCCGGTGTCGGGCGCCGCGTACCCGCAAACGCTCGCCGACCTGATCGCCTTCAATAAGGCCCATCAGAACCTCGAAGGACCGTGGAACGATGCGGTCTTCGAGGCCGCCGAGGCGACGAACGGCCGTGACGCTGCTTGCGCTCAACTCCGCCAGGAGACGACGCCGCCCGTTCAGGACGCAATCAACCAGCTCATGGCCGACAACCACCTCGACGCGATCATCGCCCTGACGAACGGCCCGGCATGGCCGACGAACGACAACCCGAACGAGGGCGACCTCAACGGTCACTTCGAGTACTTCGTGGGCTCGTCGACGGCGGCTGCGGTATCGGGTTACGCCGACATCACGGTGCCCGCCGGCTACGACGCGGGACTGCCGCTCGGGATCACCTTCATCGGCGGCCGCTGGGCCGAGCCGAAGCTGATCGGCCTTGCCTACGACTACGAGCAGGCGACGCACGTTCGCGTCCCGCCGCAGTTCATCCCGACGATCGGCGACGCTCTGTTCCCCGGCGTCCCCAACCCGCCGGCTCAGGCGCAGGTGCGGCGGCAGCAGGCGACCCACGGTCAGCGCGATCTCGTCGCGCGCCTTCGCTAGAGGCATCTCGCGGAAACAACGAAGCCCGGCCATTCCGGCCGGGCTTCGTTTGTTGACCGAGCCGGATTTCGAAGAGGGCCGCAGCGCGACCGCTTCTGACGGTGACCGCGTGTGGGTTGCTGTCGGCTCGTAGACGTCTAGGATGTCCTATCGCCGAGATGTAGCGACACCTAGGCACATCCCCCACTCGCACCAGTCAAGTCGCGTCTTGTGGTGTAGCTCCTGATCGTCGTTGGCACAGTGGTCAGGAAGCAGTGAGCTGAGGCACCTCCTGATGATCGGGGTCGGTCTGGTGGTGGTCGTTGTGGCCGGAGCCGGCCAGCACCATGGCCATGGATGACTCCGACAGGTAGCGGCGGGCGACCAGCCACTCGAGCTCCTATGTCAACAACCGGCGGGGGGTTGGCGCCGCAGGGTCTGGTAGACCCGGTCGGAGATACGGCGTTTCAGGCACCTGAGTGCGTCGGGTTTGGTCCGTCCCTCGGCGAGCTTGCGGTGGTAGTAGGCGCGGCCTTGGGGGTCGCGGGAGATCTGGGTCAGGGCGATGTAGTGCAAGATCCGGTTGAGCTGGCGGTTGCCGCCACGGTTGAGCCGGTGGCGGTTGGTACGTCCGGAGCTGACCGGCAGCGGCGCGGTCCCGTTGCTCATGGCGAACTGGGCCTTGGTCCCGTAGCGGCTGATGTCACCGACCTCGGCGAGGAGCTCAGCTTCGGCGACAGCGGCGATGCCGCAGATCTGGGTCAGGGCAGTGTCGAACCGCTGGACCAGCTGGGTGATCTGGGTGGTGAGTTCGGCGATCTGGGTGTGCAGCTGCCGCAGGCGGGTCAAGCGCTGGCGGGCGATCCCGGCACGGGTGTGGGCGTCGTCGGCCAGCAGCCGCCGTACTCGATCGACCGGCCTGGGGTGGGCCAGCTTGGGCAGGCG
>NZ_DASSCY010000047.1:0-4405 GCF_035697385.1 Mycobacterium sp.
GGCATTGACACCGTGCGGTGGTCGACGCCGTCGCTCTGCGACGGCTGGACCGTGCGCGACGTGGCGGCTCACCTCACGCAATCGCACATGAGCAAGCCGCGAATGGTGATCGAGGCCGTTCGTTCGGGCTTCCGGTTCAACGCCATGGTGCATCGCGTCGCCATCGAGGACACCAGGTCACCGGCTCAACTCGCCACCGCGCTGCGCGGCATGCGCGGTTCACGCAAGCGTCCGCCGGGCACCACTGTGTGCGATCCGTTGATGGACGTCCTGGTGCACGGCCAGGACATCGCGGTACCGCTCGGCATCGATCTGCCGATGCCCGCCGATGCCGCCGTCGCGGCAGCACAACGCCTGTGGCGGATGCGCTTTCCGCTCAACCCGCAACGTCGCCTGCGCGGGGTCGAGCTCGTCGCGACCGACGCCGATTTCCGTGTCGGCACAGGTTGCATTGTCGAGGCGCCGATCCGCGACATCCTGATGCTGCTCGCCGGCCGCCCCGCGGGGGTCACCCAGCCGCGGGATCGGCGCGCAGTCCGGGAATGACGTAGCGCCGCACATAGGTTGCAACGGCGTCGGCGTCACTGGGATCAAGTGTGTCGCCAGGAACGGTCGTCAGCGAAAGCAGCGCCCGCGCAACCCATTCCGAGGCCTCATCGATATCGGTGTCGGCATGGATCTCGCCACGGTCGCGAGCTGCGACCAGGTAGCGCTTCCAGAATTCGGCGAGATCGGGCACCAGCCCCTGCACGCCAGCGCCTGCACACGCCGCGAACTCCTCGGGCTCCTCCATGCGCAGCTTCATCAACAACGTTCCCGGATCGTCGTAGGCGCCGCGGCCGTGGACGATGCCGGCGGCGATCTGGCGGTCGAGGCTGTCGAAGCGCTCGAGCATCGCGTGCGCCTCGGACCAGTACGCATCGTTGAGACGTACGATCGCGGCGCCCAACAGCGCGACCTTGTCGGGGAAGTGGCGATACAGCCAACCGCGCGATACGCCGGCGACCTCGGCCACTTCGGAGACCGTTGTCGACCGAATGCCCTTGGCGCGCAAGCAGACTTCCGCCGCATCGATCAGTCGATCGCGGACGTTCTTGGTGGCTGTACTGCTCGTCACCCGGTGGGCTCCTCGTCTACTCTCGCCCCAAGCAGGGCTGGTCAGAGCATTGTGTCATGGTAGACACATTTCGGAATCTGTTCAGTGTGGAGAGGTGAGCCATGGCGGATACGCTCCAGCAGTTGCTTCGCGAGCGCGCCGAGCACGACGCCGTCGCGGTGAAACACGGCGAGCGCACCTGGACGTGGCGCGAGCACATCGCCGAGGCGAAAGCCCAGGCATCGGCGCTCATCACGACTGCCGCCCCCAGCCGGCCGCTGCATGTCGGAGCGCTGCTCGGCAATACGCCGCAGATGCTGACGGCGCTGGCCGCCGCCGCGCTCGGCGGATACGTGCTGTGCGGCATCAACACCACCCGCCGAGGCGACGCCCTGGCCCGCGACATCGCCAAGGTGCACTGCCAGATCCTGCTCACCGACGCCGAGCACCGGCATCTGCTCGACGACCTCGACCTGCCCGGCGTCACCGTGCTCGACACGTCAACCCCTCAGTGGGCGGAGCTGCTGTCCGGTGCGCCGCCCTTGACACCGCACCGCGAAGTCGGCCCCGACGACACCTTCATGATGATCTTCACGTCCGGAACCAGCGGCGAGCCGAAGGCCGTGCAGGTGCCGCACTCGACGGTGTTGTTCGCCGGCAGCGCGCTGGTGGACCGGTATCAGTTGGACAGCTCCGATACGTGCTATCTGGCCATGCCGCTGTTTCATTCGAACGCCGTGTACGCGGGCTGGAGTGTCGCGCTTGGCGCCGGCTCCGCGATGGCGCCCGCGGAATTCTCGGCATCGCGCTTTCTCGCGGACATCCGGCGTTACGGCGCCACCTACATGAACTACGTCGGCAAGCCGCTGGCCTACATCCTGGCCACACCTGAGCGGCCCGACGACCACGACAACCCGCTGCGCAATGCGTTCGGCAACGAAGCCGCCGACCGCGACATCGAGGAGTTCGGCAGGCGCTTCGGCTGCACCGTCTGGGATGGCTTCGGCTCGACCGAGATCGCGATCATCATCACCCGGCCAGACAACACGCCACCCGGCTCGATCGGCCAGGGCTTTCCAGGCGTTGCCATCTACAACCCGGACACGCTGCAAGAGTGCGCGGTCGCCCAGTTCGACGACAACGGTGCGCTGACCAACGCGGACACCGCGGTGGGGGAGTTGGTCAACACCAGCGGCAGCGGCCTGTTCCGCGGCTACTACAACGACTCCGGCGCCACCGACGAGCGCCTCCGCCACGGCATGTACTGGTCCGGCGATCTGGCCTACCGCGACGCCGACGGCTGGATCTACCTCGCCGGGCGCACCGCTGACTGGATGCGGGTCGACGGCGAGAACCTGGCCACCGCCCCCATCGAGCGGATCCTGTTGCGGCTGCCAGCCATCAACCGTGTCGCGGTATACCCGGTGCCCGACGAACTGGTCGGCGATCAGGTGATGGCCGCGATCGTCCTGCAGCGCGACGCCGAACTCACCCCCGAGGAGTTCGGAGAGTTTCTCGCCGCGCAACGCGACCTGTCGCCGAAGGCATGGCCACGCTACGTATGGATCGCCGTCGATCTGCCGAGCACCGCGACCAATAAGGTGATCAAGCGTGAACTGACGGCTCGCGGCGTGGACCCCGACGGCCGTGTGCTGTGGAAGCGCGACGGCACCCGCTTCTGCGCCATGGGCCCGGAATAGCTGACCCAGCCCGCGCGTTTAGGCTGCTGGCGGTTGAACTGGCATAATGGACCGTCGACCCTCGGCTCCGGTTCACGCTGATACCTCCACATCACGGAGGGGCGACCCGGGGCCACGATCGAAGAGGAAACCATGAAATCGGGTATTCACCCTGACTACGTCGAGACCACGGTGCACTGCGGCTGTGGCAACACGTTCACCACGCGCAGCACCAAGAAGAGTGGACAGATCCACGTCGAGGTCTGCTCGCAGTGCCATCCCTTCTACACCGGCAAGCAGAAGATCCTCGACAGCGGCGGTCGTGTGGCCCGCTTCGAGAAGCGCTACGGCAAGCGCAAGGCTGCCGATAACGCTTCAGCCGACAAATAGCTGTCTTCCCGACGCCCGATCTGTCGCGCTAGCGCAGGCCGGGCGTCGGTTTGCGTTGCGGGGAAGTTGCGGGGAAGGAGGGCAACATGATGCAAATCGATGCGCTGCTGGCTGAGCACGCCGATCTCGAGCGTCAGCTCTCCGATCCGGCGCTGCATAACGACGCGACAATGGCCCGCAGGGTTGGACGGCGGTTCGCGCAACTCGCGCCCATCGTCGCGACCTACCGCAAGCTGGAAACCACCCGCGGCGACCTCGAAGCCGCCCGTGAACTCGCCGCCGACGACGAATCCTTCGCCGCCGAGGTCGAGGAGCTAGCCGCAAAAGAGCGCGAGCTCGACACCCAGCTGACCGATCTGCTCGCGCCCCGCGACCCGCACGACGGCGACGACATCGTGCTCGAGGTGAAGTCGGGCGAGGGTGGCGAGGAGTCGGCGCTGTTCGCTGCCGACCTGGCGCGCATGTATATCCGCTACGCCGAACGGCACGGCTGGAACGTGACGATGCTCGACGAGACCACCTCAGATCTTGGCGGCTACAAGGACGCGACGCTGTCCATCGCCAGCAAGGCCAATGACCCCGACGGGGTATGGGCGCGGCTGAAGTTCGAGGGCGGCGTGCACCGCGTGCAGCGGGTCCCCGTCACCGAGTCGCAGGGCCGCGTGCACACGTCGGCCGCAGGCGTGCTGGTGTACCCCGAACCCGAAGAAGTCGAGCAGGTCCAGATCGACGAGTCCGATCTGCGCATCGACGTCTACCGGTCGTCGGGCAAGGGCGGCCAGGGCGTCAACACCACCGACTCGGCAGTGCGCATCACCCACTTGCCCACCGGCATCGTCGTCACCTGCCAGAACGAACGCTCGCAGCTGCAAAACAAGGCCCGCGCCATGCAGGTGCTGGCCGCTCGCTTGCAGTCACTTGCGGAGGAGCAGGCGTCTGCCGACGCGTCGGCGGACCGCGCCAGCCAGATCCGCACCGTCGACCGCAGCGAGCGCATCCGGACGTACAACTACCCGGAGAACCGCATCGCCGACCACCGCATCAACTTCAAGGCGCACAACCTCGACCAGGTGCTCGACGGCGATCTCGACGCGCTGTTCGACGCGTTGGCCGTCGCCGACAAGCAAGCCAGGCTGCAGCAGGCATGAGCTTGCGTCAGGTGATCGACGCCGCCGAGTTGGCGCTGGCCGAGGCCGGAGTCGGATCACCGCGCACGGACGCCGAACTGCTGGCCGCCTAC
>NZ_DASSCY010000048.1:0-34280 GCF_035697385.1 Mycobacterium sp.
CACCATGGTGCCGCCGACGCGCTCGACGCTGTCCATCGCACCGCCGGGGATGTTCATCGCCGCGGCCAGAGTCGGTGGATCGCCAATGGCGAGAACCGAATACGGCGGGTTCAGGGTGGCATTGTCGACGACTAGCGCACCGGGCGCCCCGACCACCCACGTGTCCACGCCGACCCGCACGGCGGCGGATCCCCCGCGGATCTCCATCGCCTCAGCCCCTGCGTTTCGGAGCTCGTTGATCACGTCGAGCATGGTTTCAGCAGGCACGCCGGGCGCGGTGTCTTCGATGGTGAGCGTCACACCTGGCCCCGTCGCTGGCACCGTGCCGATCAGTATCGACAGCGCGGCCAGCCGGGCCTGCGCGTTTTCGATGGCTGCCTGATCGCTGCTACCCGAGGCCTGCAGCTGTGCCAGCGTGCGCTGCAGATCGGTCACTTCGGTGTTGAGCGCGGCCTCGCGCTGTTGCAGTGAATCGAGCAGCACCAGCAGATCGGCCGGCCTGGCCGTCTCCAACGAGTCACCGGATTCGTTCTGCCGAACTTGTGTGACGATTGCGATACCCAGCAACACGCACAGCACCACCGCCAACGTCCCGAAGACGATTTGGGTCCGGCCGCGGCGCATCACACCCGCGACACCGTTGCCGTGCAACTCGCCGATCTCGGGTGCCGGCTCGTCCGGCGGCAACTCGTGGCGACCGTGGTGCTCCGGCTCCGCGGCGTGTTTCCCCGGGTCGCTGCGCTCCTGCCCTCCGGCGTGGTTGGGCTCGTGGTCACTCATGGCTATGCGCCGAACAGTCTGCGCCGCAAGGCGGCTGCGTTGCCGAAGATCCGAATACCGAGCACCACGATGATCGCGGTGGACAGCTGGGTGCCCACTCCGAGCTGATCGCCGACCCACACGATGAGGGCCGCGACCAACACGTTGAACACGAACGACACCACGAACACCTTCGAGTCGAAGATTCGTTCCAGATAGGCCCGCAGCCCGCCGAACACCGCGTCGAGCGCGGCCACGACCGCGATCGGCAGGTACGGCTGGACGAACTCGGGCACGTCGGGATGGAACACCAAACCCAGCACGATCCCGATGACAAGTGCGGCAATTCCGATCATCAAGGCCCAATCTGCTTGGCAAAGTTGACATCTCGAACCGAGCCTGCGGGCAATGTCAGACCGTCGCCGGCACTGACATTCACCCCAACGCCGTACGAGGTCTCCAACAGCCGAAGGCGCTGCAGGCCGGTACTGCGATCGAAGACGTCCTGCATTGCATGCGGCGGTCCGACCGCGAGAATGATGTACGGGCTGCTGATCGGTTGATTGTCGACCAGGATGCCGCCGCCCGCCTGCCGGATCGTGACGTTCGGTCCGATACGGACTCCGCCGACCGAGATCGCTTCGGCGCCACTGACCCACAGTGAATTGACCACCAGCTGCAGATCGCGGTCCAGGATCACCTGCTGGCTGCCCTCGATGCGCTGTTTCGACACATCGCTGAGGTCCTTGGACATCCCCGGATCGGTCACGGTGATGGTCAGTCCCGGCCCGATCACCGGTGTGGCGGCCGCCGCGAAATTCGCCACGTCGAGGTTGGCCAGCAGCTGCTGGCCCCGCTCATCGCCTTCAAGGCGGCTTCGCCGTTCGGCGTCCACCTGGGCGGCCAATGCATCGCGCCGGTCGGCGATTTCGTCGGTGGCGTCCTCCGCCGATCGCACGCTGCCTGAAAGCACCTGTTGGGTTTCTCGCACACCCGGGGCTGTCGAGCGTGCCTGCGCCACCGCGGCGGCGAACACCGCGGCGATCACCAGCGCGCCTGCGATCTGCCACGCCCAGGCCTGCCACCACGTTCGGCGACGGCCCGATGCCTTGGCCTCCGCCGCCGCGGCGTATCCGGGATCCAGATGATCGGTTAGCAGGGACCGCAGCAGCGACGGCAGTGGGATGAGCGTCGGCTTGTCGGCATCGTGGGCGTTGCGCCCGGCGTCGGGGTCGTAACCACCCAGCGTGCTCACCGGTGCGCCACCTTGGGCATCTGCCGCACCACCATCGTCACCTGGATCAGGTACAGCACGCCTGACCACAGGTACATCGCCAGTCCCCAGATCAGGAACGCCCAGCCGCAGGCCAGGATGACGCGGCTCCACAGCCCGTCGAACTGGCCGAGCAGTATCAAGGGCAGCCCGGACATCAGCGCGAAGGTCGCCGCCTTGCCGATGTAGGTCACCGGCAGCGCGGTCAGTCCCCTGCTGCGCAGCACCGGCAGCGTCGCGGCCAGTATCGCGTCGCGGCCGAGCAACGTGAGGACGATCCACCACGGCAGGGAACCGTGAAGGGCCATGGCCACCGGGATCGTCACCATGTAGATGCGGTCGACGGCCGGATCGAGCAGTTCCCCGAGCCGTGACGACTGATTGTCGACAAGCCGCGCGATCTTGCCGTCCGCCCAGTCGGAGAACCCGCTGAACATCAAGATTCCGACCGCCCACGCGTCGGCGTGGGCGACCAGCAGCAGATACAGAAAGACCGGAACCAGCGCCAAGCGCAGCACCGACAGTGCGTTGGGCACCGTCAGCACCCGATCGCGCACCCTTCCGGTCGACCCCCCGGTCGCTGCGCTCCTGCCCGCCGGCGCGCCGCTCATGCGCCTAACTTAGCGGAACACACCTGGCAGGCTCAGTGCCGACATCGTGTCGTCTGCCAGCGGGTTGTCGTGCACCATGTATGTCCACGTCGATGTCGGCCGGGCCAACTTGGACAGATCGACCCCCGGCTCGTCCTCGATCGATGGGGCGGTATCGAAGGTCTGCTGGGCCGCCTCGATCGCATCGGCCGCAAGCGAGGCGAACGCGTCGACGGCCATTCGGTGAAACTCGTCGAGCGGGTTCTGCCGGCCCAGCGCGCGCAGGTGAATGCTCTCCCGGATGTCGGCAAGGTAGGCCAGGTGATCGGCCCAACCGCGGTCGAGGTGATACAGCATGATCAGCCGGCAGATCTTCTCCAGCTTCTCCTCACCGATCTCGTCGGCCAGCTCCTCAAAGCGCTTCGGGGACAGCTCCTCGAGTTCTTCGCGGGCGGTCGCGGTGCTCAGCAGTTTGTCGCGCCGCTCCACCAGGATCGCCCGCTGTTGGGCGATCAGCTGGTTGTACCGCCAGGTGTTGGCATGCACGTCGAGTAGCCGGCCTTCGGCGATGCGCTGGGCGTGGTCGAGCAGGCTGGCCGCTTTGGGGCTGACGATCTTGCCGTCGCCGTCGGACTCCATCGGCAACTTGTTGGGTTCCAGATGCGACGCCACCAGGTCGTCTTCCCAGCTGGAGAAGAACACCGTCGAACCGGGGTCGCCTTGGCGTCCGGCGCGGCCACGCAGTTGGTTGTCCAGCCGCTCGGTGTGATGACGCCCAGTGCCGATGACGTGCAGCCCGCCGAGTTCGGCGACCGCATCGTGGTCGGCTTCGTCGGACCCGCCGAGCCGGATGTCGGTGCCGCGGCCGGCCATCTGCGTGGACACGGTGACCGAGTTCAGCGTGCCTGCTTCGGCGATGACGGCGGCTTCCTCGGCGTCGTTTTTCGCGTTGAGCACCACGGCCGGTACGCCGTGTTTGACGAGTCGTTCGTGGAGCTCCTCGGACTCAGCGACGTCGCGGGTACCCACCAGCACCGGCTGGCCGGTCGCGTGCACTTCGGCGATGTGCTCGACGATCGCGTCGTTCTTGGCGGCCGCGGTGATGTACACCCGATCGGCCTCGTCCTCGCGAATGTTGGGAGTATTTGGCGGAATTGGCGACACGCCGAGCTTGTAGAACTGGCGAAGCTGCTCGCCTGCGGCCAGCGCGGTGCCGGTCATGCCGCACACTGTCGGGTACCGATTGATCAGCGCCTGCACCGTGATGGTGTCGAGGACCTCGCCGGTCTCGGTGGTCTCGATGCCCTCCTTGGCCTCGACGGCGGCCTGAAGCCCGTCGGGCCAGCGCTGCAGCTGAGCGATGCGACCACGGGAGGCGTTGATGAGGTGAACGGCGTCGTCGCGGACGATGTAGTGCACGTCGCGCTGCAGCAGCACGTGCGCGTGCAACGCGACGTTGACCTCCGTCAAGATGGTGCCGACGTGCTCTTCGGAGTACAGGTCGATGCCGAGTTTGGCCTCGAGCTTTTGAGCGCCCGTCTCAGTGAGGTGCACGTTGCGGCTGTCGGCGTCGGTGTCGTAGTCCTTGCCGGCGACGAGTTCGCCTACCAGCCGGATGATTTCGACCTTCGGTGTCTCGCGGTGACTGGTGCCTGCCAACACCAGCGGCACCAACGCCTCGTCGACGAGCACCGAATCGGCCTCGTCGATGAGCGCCACGTCCGGGTTCGGCGACACCAGGTCCTCGACGTCGGTGACCAGTTGGTCGCGCAGCACATCGAAGCCGATCTCGTTGACCGAGGCATAGGTGATGTTGCACTTGTAGGCCTTGCGGCGCTCCTCGGCCGTGGAATCGGCGGTGATCCAGCCGACGGTCAGCCCGAGCGCCTCGATGAGCGGACCCATCCATTCGGCGTCGCGACGAGCCAGATAGTCGTTGATGGTGATGACGTGCACGTTGCGGCCGCCGATGGCATAGCCTGCGGCGGCGATGGCGCCCGACAGCGTCTTGCCTTCACCGGTGGCCATCTCGACGACGTCGCCGGCCAGCATCCGCAGCGCGCCCTGCAGCTGAACGTCGAATGGCCGCAGTTCGGTGGTGCGCTCGGAGGCTTCGCGCGCGATGGCCAGGAACTGCGGGATGTCGTCCGACTCGGCAAGGTCCTTCAGATTCAGCAGCTTGGCGGCTTTGCGCAGCTGCTCGTCGTCGAGGTCTGCGGCCTTGTCGTCGAACTCCGCCGCGTCGCGCACCTGCGCCAACGAGCGGGCCTGGTCCTTTTCGGTGCTCGCGCCGAGCATCTTCCAGAACCTGTTGCCGACACGACCTGAGGTGCGGGTTTTCGTCTTCGCCACACAATTACGGTACGCGGCCGCCCAACTCCCGCGAGTGTGCGTGTCACTCGACGGTGACGAAGTCGATGCGCACCGAATCGCCGACAGCTTCGAAGCCGATCCTCTGGTAGATGGCGTTGGACGTCGGATTGGCCAGATCGGCGAACAGGACGACGTCGGTGACGCCACGACGCAGGGCCAAGGCTGCGGCGGCAGCGGTCACGGCGGATCCGTAGCCGTGTCCCCGGTGAGTCGACGGCGTGAAGACCGGCCCGATTCGCGACACGCCGGCCGCGGGCGCCCGCAGCATCGCCATGCTGACGGGCGTGGCGTCGACGGACCAGAGGATGAACTGATCACCCTTGTCGGCGGCTGCGTCGATGAAACGTTCGCCCGCGGCGTCGTTCCGCTGATGGCTGAAGGTTTCGACGAAGAAGCGCTCGACCCAGTCCACCAATAGTCTGCGATCGCCGTCATGGGCCGTGCGCGCAAGACCGGCAACGCCCGATGGCGGGCGGAGTGTCCCCAACCGGTAGAGCCGCTCCCCAACCGACACGTGGCCAGTCCGTCCGGTGACCGCGCCCCAGGCATCGGAGAACGCGACGGTCGCGTCGCGCGCGCCACGCGCGCCGGTCAACTCGGGACGCACTCGGGCGACCGCCTCCGCGACGGCGTCAACGCAATCGGCGGGGATTGCGTTGCACGCCAACGGGTATGGCGGCGTCTGCATCGCCGCTCCGATGGGAATCCCAGCGTTCCACACCGTCAGCAACGTGCTGTCCGGCGGCGCGTTGAGCAGCGCGGTCAGTTCGATGGTGTGCGTGACCGGGTCGCGGCGATAGATCGGCTCCGCAATCGCGCGGAACTCGTCGACGGACCCGTGGAATCGCACCTCCATGTTTACAGCATGGGTGCCAATGCCAAACGGGTCCAGTGAATTTCGTCGCGCTCGCGGAGGGCGAGCGACCGCTCTTGTACGGATTTGCACGGCGTGTCGCGTGCAAACACGGTCGCTCGCGGGAAAGAACTAGGCGAGGTTGGAGCGGCGGGGATACGCCACCGCAGGGTCGGTCAAGGTGTTCACCACCGCGGGCATGCCTGCAGAGAATGCACGCTCCAGCGCGGGACGTAGCTCGGCAGGCGCCGACACCAGCTCGCCGTGCCCGCCGAGTGCAGTGACCACCTCGTCGTAACGAGTGCCCGGTCGCAGCTCGGCCACCACCGAATAGCCGTACAACATCTCCATGGGATGCTTTTCCAGAGCCCAGATTCCGTTGTTGCCGATCACCGATACGACGTGAACTCCGTGACGCACCAACGTATCCCACTCCATGCCGGAGAAGCCGAACGCGCCGTCGCCCTGCAGCAGCACGACCTGCCGGTCGGGTCGAGCCAGCTTGGCGGCCAGCGCATAACCGGGCCCCGAGCCAAGGCAGCCGAACGGTCCGCTGTCCAGCCACGCCCCTGGTACGTAGCTGTCGATGACCCGGCCGGCGTAGGAGCCGAAGTCACCGGCGTCGACGACGACGATCGCGTCGCGGTCCAGCAGCGCGCTCAGCTCGGAGTACACCCGCATCGGGTGCAACGGTGCGCGATCGTCGGCGAGTTCGGTCTGCTCGCCTGCCCGTGCTGCTGTCTCGACCGCCCGCAACTCACTGATCCAGGATTCGTGGTCGGTCGCTCCCGCGCCCGCCAGCGCGGACAGGATCGTCGTCAGGTCCCCATACAGCCCGGCCGCTACCTCGCGGGGAGGTGACCGGTCGGGTTGGACGCGGTCGGCGACGATGAGTTTGGTCTCGGCGCCGAATACCGCGCCGAAGCCGAGCCGGAAGTCCATCGGCACGCCGATCACGATCGCAACGTCGGCTTCCCCCAACGCTTTTGAGCGTGCCCGCGAAAACGCGAGCTCGTTGTCGGCTGGCACGGTGCCTCGGGCCATCCCGTTCATGAGCACCGGGATGCGTAGCGCCTCGGCCATGTCGAGAAGCGCGGTTTCGGCGTGTCCCCACCAGACGTTGGTGCCGGCCATGATCACCGGCCGCTGCGCCTGCGACAGCAGCCGTGTCGCGGTGTCCAACGCCTCACCGTCCGGCTGTACCGTGACAGGCTTTTCGGTGAGAGCGCCCGGCCGGCCCGCGTCGTGCGCCTCGCTGAAGACGTGATCCATCGGGAAGTCGACGAACGACACCCCCGACGGCGCCCCAACCGCGGCCTTCAGTGCGTCGTCGATCAATTGGCCGACCTCGTCCGGCGACTGCGCGGTCGCAGCGAACCGGGTCAGCGGCGCAACGAAGGGCACATGGTCGATCTCCTGAAGCGATCCCTGACCCCACCGCAGCGCGGGCGCACGGCCGCCGAGCACCACCAGCGGCGACTGGTTCTGCTGCGCTGCGGCCATTGCGCTCATCCCGTTGGTGACGCCGGGTCCCGCGGTGAGCGCGGCAACGCCGGGCACCCGGGTCACCTTCGACCAGCCCTCTGCGGCGAAGGCGGCTGTCTGCTCGTGGCGGGTGTCGATGAGCCGGATGTTCTCGGCGCGGCACCCGTCGTAGATGGAGAAGAGGTGCCCGCCGGACAGAGTGAAGATCGTGTCGATGCCGCTGGCCCGCAATCGTCGGGCAATCAGATGTCCCGCGTTGACGGTGACTGTAGCGTCGATGCTCATGGCCGCAGCATAATCACGGCCGTGGCCGACTCCTCAGAAACGCAAGTCCTCATCGCGGGCGCTGGACCGATCGGCTTGACCGCCGCCATCGAATTGTCCCGCCGTGGTATCGACTGCCGGATTGTCGACCCGTTGCTCGAGGCGCCGCAGTATGCGAAAGCCGTTGGCGTGCAACCTCGAACGCTCGAGGTATTCGAGGGCATGGGAGTGTTGCGGCGCGTGCTGGACGCGGCCATCCAGATGCGCGGTCAGATCGTCTACGTCAACGGCGAGCAGACCGCGCAGCTGGAGACGACGCTGCCCGCCGACATCCCGTTCGGTTTCGTCGCGATCCCGCAGTACGCAACCGAACGGATCCTGCGCGAAGAACTGGCCAACAACGGCGTGCACGTCGAGCGTGTACAACGACTCACCGGGTTCGACCAAGATGCCGACGGAGTGACGGCCACGCTTGCCGGTGACCGCGGCGAGCACACCGTGCGGGCGCGCTATCTCATCGGGGCCGACGGCGCGCACAGCGTCGTGCGCAAGACGTTGGGCCTGACGTTCGAAGGCGCGGCGTTCGAGGAGCAGTACATGCTCGGCGACGTCGAGGTGGACTGGTCGATGCCGCGGGGCTGGGGCATCCGCGCCATGCACCAGACGGACGGTAAGACCGACGACCTGCTGGTCTGCATCCCCCTACCCCCGTTTGATGCTCTTCACGCAAGCGCTCATCGCCGCCACCCCCGGTACCGCATGTCCATGCTCGTGCCAGAGGAATTGGCCGCCGCACCGACGACAGGCGTCGTTCACGGGTTCGAGGGCGCCCGCAAGCCCGAGCTTCATCACATCCAGGCCGTGCTCGACCGGTTGTCGCCCGAGCCCACGACCGCACGCAACCTGCGATGGTCGTCGGTGTTCCGGATCAGCCATCGCATCGTCGACGCATATGGCCGCGGCAGAGTATTCGTCGCAGGCGACGCCGCGCACATCCATCCGCCGACCGGCGCCCAGGGCATGAACACCGGCATCCAGGACGCGCACAACCTTGCGTGGAAGCTGGCGCTCGCGGTCTCCGGCCACGCCGCGCTCGGCCTGCTGGACAGCTATGACGCGGAACGGCGTCCCGTCGGTGAGGAAGTCGTCGGCCGCACGGTGCGCAGTGCGCGGGAGGGCATCGGCGCCGACTCGGCCGACGCCGACTACGTCATTCGTCGCGAGGCCCAACTGCTGATCAACTACGCCGACAGTCCCATCGTCACCGGCGCGGGCGGACGGGCACCTGATGCGACGGGCCTGACCCGCGACGCGGTCGCCGGGCCGCTGCGGCTGTTCTCGCTGCTCGGCGGGCGTGAGCACACCGCGCTGCTGTACGCCGGTGACAGTTCGGGACCCGCCGACGTCGAGCTCTTCGAGAAGGCCGCCGACGCCGCGGTCACCGCAGCGCACGGCCACCTGAATGTCTACGTGATCGCCGCGCTCGGCGCCGACGTCGCGGACACGGTGCTGCCGTTGGTGCGCGACAGCGATGGCGAATTCGCCCGTGCCTACGCCGTCTCCGAGTCGTCGGCTTACGTCGTTCGCCCCGACGGCTATGTCGGCTTTGCGTCGGCCGGTGTCGACGTGAATGGCTTGGTGACCCACCTCAAGAGGACCTTCGCCTAGGCGCGTCGGCCACAACAGCGGCGGTGCTGCGGTAGCTTCGCCGCAGGTTGGCTCGCACCCCAGGGAGGTGTCGCCGGATGAACACCGTGACTTTCAGGCCGACGATCGACTGGAGCCACGAATTCGTCAATTCCATCCGGTGGGTGCTGGAAACGTTCGCGATCGCCGCGCCGTGCCTCCTAGTGGTCCTCGTCGTCATCGGCCGGACCACCGAATGGGGACGCCAGTTCTGGCGCATCACCGGCGACTACTTCAGGGGCAGGGAAGCCCTGCCGGTATGGGTGATGTTCGCGTTGCTGCTGCTGTCGACGGTGATCTCGGTGCGGCTCAGCGTGCTCATCAGTTACCAGATCAACGACTTGTTCTCCGCTCTGCAGGTCTCGTTCCAGGGCGAGGAAGCCGGAGTGCACGGTTTCTGGTCGACGATGATCGTGTTCGCCGTCCTTGCTACGTCCTCGGTCGTGCGGTGGCTTCTCGACTTGTACTTGGTGCAGCGGTTCATCATGCGGTGGCGAATCTGGTTGAGCCGTCGGTTCATCGATGACTGGCTCGATGACTTCGCATACTTTCGTCGCCAGTTCTCGCGCCGCCCGATCGACAACCCTGACCAACGCATCCAGCATGACATCGACATCTTCACCGCGGGCTTCGGCGGCGAGCCGAACAACCCGTCGAAGGATTCGTCTCACATGTTGCTGTTCGGCGCGGTCGAGGCGCTGCTGTTGGTATTCGCCTTCGGCGCGATTCTCTGGCGGCTCTCCGGGCCTCTGACGTTGCTTGGCGTCACGGTGCCCAAGGCGCTGTTTTGGATTGTCGTCGTCTACGTGCTCGCTACGACCGTCATCGCGTTCATCATCGGCAGGCCCCTGATCCGGTTGAGCTTCGTCAACGAGCTTCGCAATGCGGGCTTCCGCTACGCGCTGGTGCGGGTGCGAGACGCCAGCGCCGCCATCGGCCTGTACCGGGGTGAGAACGCCGAACGGCGAATTCTCAAGGGCCGGCTCGCCGAGGTCATGACCAACTACCGACACTGGCTGAACCGCATGGTGGTGTTCGCGGGCTGGAACGTGTCGGTCAGCCAGGTCATCAACCCGCTGCCCTATATCGTCCAGGCGCCGCGGCTGTTCTCCCGGCAGATTTCGTTCGGCGACGTCATGCAGTCGGCGACCGCGTTCGGCATGATCCACGATTCACTGTCGTTCTTCCGCAACGCGTACGACGAGTTTGCGGGCTATCGGGCGGCGGTGATCCGCCTTGACGGGTTGCGGCAGGAGAACTCGCGGGCGCGTGCCTTCACGCAGGTGAAGACGGCGACATCGGAGGACGGCGCGCTGGAGGTCGATGGGGTCGAAGTACGCACGCCCGACGGCGAATACCTCGTCAATACCCTCGACTTTCGCCTCGAATCAGGTGAGTCGCTGTTGATCAGCGGCCCCTCTGGGATCGGCAAAACCGTTCTGTTGCAGAGCCTGGCGGGGCTGTGGCCGTTCGCTTCCGGCAGCGTGCGGCTACCGTCCGACCGGCACCAGACGATGTTCGTGCCTCAGCTGCCGTACCTGCCCCTCGGCGACCTCGGCTCCGTGGTCGCCTATCCCCAAGAACAGGGCGCCGTCGCCGATCGGGAGATTCAACAGGCGCTGATCAAAGTCGCCCTCTCACAGTTGGCTATCCGGCTCAACGACGTCCGCGACTGGGCGCACAGCCTGTCGGTCGGCGAGCAGCAGAGGATCGCGTTCGCCCGGATCTTGTTGAGCAAGCCGTCTGCGGTGTTCCTCGACGAGTCGACCTCGGCGATGGACGAGGGGCTCGAGCTGATGCTCTACGAGTTGATCCGAGCCGAGCTGCCGAAGACCATTTTGGTCAGCGTGAGTCACCGCGCCACCGTCGAACAGTTTCACAGCCGTCACCTCGAATTGGTCGGCGGCGGCGAATGGCGGCTTGACCGACTCACCACCAGGAGTTGAGCCCTCAGCAGAGCTGGCCTCAGCTTGTCGCGGTAGGTTGCCCGCATGGAAAAGTTCACCCCCACGCTCGACTGGGGAAATGAGCTCTGGGTATCGCTGATCTGGATCGCAAAAGGCTGGGTTTACGCAGCGATTGCGACGTTGATCGTCCTCATCGCGATCGCCCGCCTGACCACATGGGGCAAGCAGTTCTGGCGGATCACCGGCGCCTACTTCACAGGTGCCGAAAGCGTGAAGGTGTGGCTGTGGCTGGGCGGGATCCTGCTACTGGTGATCGCAGGTGTGCGGATCGATGTGCTGCTCAGCTACTACAGCAGCGATATTTCGACCGCCTTCCAAGCCGTCGCAGGCGGGCTGCAAACCGGCAATCAAGAACTGAAGGAGTCGGGCAAGGACGGCTTCTATCACTCGCTGGTCGTCTTCGCGATCCTCGCCACACTGTTCATCGCCCAGCTGCTGTTGGACATGTTTGTGGTACAGCGATTCTGCCTGGCGTGGCGGGCGTGGCTGACCGACCACCTTATGGGGGACTGGCTCGACGGCAAGGCGTACTACCGTGCCCGCTTCATCGACGACACGATCGACAATCCGGATCAGCGGATCCAGGGCGACATCGATATCGTCACCGCGAACAACGGACCGCTGCCCAACGTTCCCTACTACAGTTCGCAGAACACGCTGCTGTTCGGCGCGGTCAGCGCGGTAGCGTCGATAGTGTCATTCACCGCCATCCTCTGGAACCTGTCGGGTCCCATGACGCTTCCGCTCATCGGATACGAACTTCCCCGCGCGATGTTCTGGATCGGCATCATCTTCGTGGTTTTCGCGTCCGTAATCGCGTTCTGGATCGGCAGGCCGATCATCTGGCTGTCGTTCAACAACGAGAAGTTCAACGCCGCGTTCCGCTACGCACTGGTCCGATTGCGCGACTCATCAGAAGCAGTCGCCTTCTATCGCGGTGAGGTCGCCGAGCGCACTGGGCTGCGTAAGCTTTTCGTGCCCGTCGTCGACAACTACAAGCGCTACGTCGCGAGGTCACTCGGATTCAACGGCTGGAACTGGTCGATGGGTCAGCTGATCGTGCCGCTGCCCTACCTGCTTCAGTTTCCGCGGTTCTACAGCGGCGAAATCCTGCTCGGAGTGATGTCGCAGTCCGCTTCAGCGTTCGGGAACATCCAGAGCGGGCTGTCGTGGTTCCGCAACGCCTACGACCTGTTCGCCGGCTACCGGGCCGCGATCATCCGGCTCGACGGCCTGGTGACCGCCAACGAAGAAGGCAGGGCGCTGCCGCAGATCACCACGACGCCGTGTGTCGACGGCACGGTCGAGCTCGACGAAATCGAGGTCCGGACGCCCGACGGTAAGCAACTGATCAATCCGCTCGACCTGCGCTTGGAGGTCGGCGACACGTTGGTCGTCACCGGCCCGTCGGGCAGTGGGAAGACGACGCTCTTGCGCAGCCTGGCTGAGTTGTGGCCGTTTACGACCGGCACCCTGACTCGGCCGTGCGGGCCCAACGAGACGATGTTCCTCTCCCAGCTGCCCTATGTGCCTCTTGGTGACCTGCGCGCCGTGGTGAGCTATCCAAGTGAGGAAGGCACCATCGACGACGAGACGTTGAAACGCATGCTCGAGAAGGTGGCTCTGCCGCATCTGGTCCCGCGCCTCGATGAGGTGTTGGACTGGGCAAAGGTGCTCTCGCCCGGCGAGCAACAGCGAATCGCCTTCGCGCGGATCCTGTTGACCAAGCCCAAGGCTGTGTTCCTCGACGAGTCGACCTCGGCGCTCGACGAGGGCCTTGAGTTTCTCCTCTACAACCTTGTCCGCACGGAGTTACCGGACACCATCCTGGTCAGCGTCAGCCACCGCTCCACCGTCGAGCAGCATCACACCCACGAGCTCGAGTTGCTCGGCGATGGCGAATGGCGGCTCGGTCGAGTCCAAGGCGACGAGCCCGTCCCCGTGTAACGCTGACCCGGGTAGCTTCCGGGCATGGAAACCTTCACCCCGTCCCTTGACTGGGGCGGCGAGTTGGTCGCGTCTGTGCTGTGGGTGGCCAAAGCCTGGGTGATCGGCGCCGCGTGCACGCTTGCCGCGCTGGCGCTGATCGCTCGGTTCACGACGTGGGGCCGGCAGTATTGGCGGATCACCGGCGACTATTTCAAAGGGCGCCAAAGCATTCCGGTGTGGGCATGGCTGGGCGTGCTGCTGCTCTCGGTGATGCTCGACGTACGCCTCGCCGTCTTGTTCAGCTACCAGAGCAACGACCAGTTCTCGGCGCTGCAGGCCGCCTTCGAGGGCGATGGGGCCGCCAAAGAGTCGGCCATCGACAGCTTTTGGGGCGCGATGCTGATCCTCGCCGCCTTGATCGTCGTCGACATCGTCCGCACTGTGCTCGACCTGTACCTGATGCAGAGATTCATCATCCGGTGGCGGGTATGGCTGACCCATCGACTCACCGGCGACTGGCTCGACGGTGACGCCTACTACCGCGGACGCTTCATCGACCATCCGATCGACAATCCAGATCAACGCATCCAGCAAGACATCGACATCTTCACCACCGGTACCGGTCCGGAAACCAACACACCGACCGTCGGGACATCCCAGACGCTGGTGTTCGGCGCGGTCACGTCGATCGTCTCGGTCGTTTCGTTCACCCCGATTCTGTGGAATCTGGCCGGGCCGCTCACCCTCTTCGGCATCACCGTGCCGAAGGCGCTGTTCTGGCTGGCACTCGTGTACGTGTTCTTCACGACGGTCGTCGCGTTCTGGATAGGGCGCCCGCTGATCCGGCTGTCGTTTCGCAACGAGCTCACCAACGCCGCCTTCCGCTATGCGCTCGTGCGGCTGCGCGATGCGGGTGAGGCGGTCGGCCTCTATCGCGGCGAGCGGGCCGAACGTGGCGAGCTGACAACGAGATTCGCGGCCATCATCGCCAACTATCGCGCCTTCGTGCGACGGGGTGTGGCATTTCTCGCCTGGAACAGGTCAGTGCACCAGATCGTCGACCCGCTGCCGACGGTTGTCCAGGTACCCCGGTTGTTCGCAGGTGAGATTCAGCTCGGCGACATCACGCAATCGTCGAGCGCGTTCCTCTCGGTGCACGACTCGCTGTCGTTCTTCCGCGCGGTTTACGACGCTTTCGCGAGCTACCGGGCAGCCATCATCCGCCTCGACGGACTGATCACCGCCAACGAAAAGGCAAGGGACCTACCGTCGTTGACGGCCTTGCCGAGCACCGACGGTTCGGTGCAGCTCGCCGCTGTCGAGGTGCGCACCCCTGCGGGCGTCCGGCTGCTCGACCCGGTGGACATGCGGCTGGATCCGGGTGACTCGCTGGTGATCACCGGCAGCTCCGGCGCGGGGAAGACGACCCTGCTGCGCAGCCTGGCCCGGCTGTGGCCGTTCACCTCTGGCACGTTGCACAGTCCCGCCGACGACACCATGTTCCTGTCGCAGATACCCTACGTGCCCCTTGGCAATCTGCGATCAGTCGTCTCGTATCCCGGCGCGGCCGGCGACTTCGACGACGCCGCAATCCAAGTCGCATTGGACACCGTGGCGCTTGGACATCTCCAGACACGGCTCGACGAGGTGACCGACTGGGCGAAGATACTGTCACCCGGCGAACAGCAGCGGATCGCATTCGCGCGTGTGCTGCTGGCCAAACCCAAGGTGGTGTTCCTCGACGAGTCGACGTCGGCGCTCGACGAGGGGCAGGAGTACGCGCTGTACCGGTCGCTGCGTGCTCAGCTTCCCGACTGCATCGTGGTCAGCGTCAGTCATCGTGGCACCGTCGAGCAGCACCACGACCGGCGGCTGGAGCTACTCGGAGGCGGCGGGTGGCGGCTCACCACTACGGCCGAGCAGACGTAGATTCGCATCCTCACGCGCGAATTCATGCGATTCTGTGTCTGTTCGCGGGCAAAGTCAGCGCAGAGAAGCGGCGTGTTCGCCGGCGCGGCGGCCGAAGAACGACCCCTCACCGAGTTGCGTGCCGCTGGCATAGCCCTTGCCGTCCTGGGCGATGTTCGACGCGCAAGCGCCTGCCGCGTACAGCCCCGGCACGACGCTGCCGTCCTCGTGTAGCACCTGCCCGTCGATGGTAGTTGCCAGTCCACCCACCGTGAAGCCGGCGTACATCGCCTTGCCAAGAGACAGGTCGAACGCGCCCCACGGGCCTTTGTCCTGTGGCGCAAGGAATTCCGGCTGCTTGTGGAAGTCCGGGTCCTCGCCCTTGGCCGCGGACTCGTTGTACCTCGTCAGCGTGGCGACCAGGTTGCCTTCCGGAATGCCGAGGGCCGCTTCCATTTCCTCTACGGTCTCCCAACCGTCGATCAGCGGCACCAGCGGCACCTCGGGACGCTCCAAATGCGCCTCGTCGACGATCAGGAAGGCGGCGCTGTCGGGCTGGTCCATCACGAAACCCGATGTGCGCGAATGGTAGGAGTCTTCGGTAACAAATCGCTGGCCGAGCTTGTTGACGATGATCCCGGTCAGCAGTATCGACGGTGGGTACGCCGGTGCGGTGATGAAGATCTGGTCCATGTGCTTCGTCGCGCCACCAACCGACTCACCGAGCCGGATACCAAGTCCGTCGTCGTAGGTATTGCCCAGCACGAAAGGCTTCTCGGCGAGCTTCGGGGTGTACTCCGCGACCATGTCCGGGTTCATTACGAAGCCGCCAGCGGCGATCACCACCGCCTTGGCCCGAACCGCGCCGGTGTCGTTGAAGTTCTTCCAGGTGACGCCGACGACCGCATCGTCGTCCTGGATCAGCGCGGTTGCTCCTGTCTCATAACGGATCTGCACGCCGAGCTCGTCCGCACGTTTGAGCAACAGGTCGATCACCATGCCGGCTCCGCCGGTGTCGCCGGGCACGGGCACTTTGTGGCCGCGTGGCGCAGGCACGGCCTGGTTTTTGTACGGCCATACCTTTTCGTTGCCGGTGAACATCAAGCCTTCGGTGTTGGGCTGGATGACGGCCTTGCCGGGGAAATAGCTGCGCTCGAACTGAAAACCCAAGTCCTCCAACCAGTTGAAGTGCTCGACGCTGCCCTCGCAGTAGGCCCGGATCTTGTCGTGCTCGGGTTCGCGCGACACCGCGACCAGGTACTTGTACATCTCTTCTGGACTATCGGGGTGACCGGTGGCCTGCTGCACCGCGGTGCCGCCGCCGAGGTAGAAGTGGCCGCCGGCCATCGACGTGGTGCCGCCCGCGGCCGCGGCGCGTTCCAGCACCAGCACCCGTGCTCCGGCCGCGGCGGCGCTGACGGCCGCGCATCCACCTGCGATACCGAAGCCGATGACCACGACGTCGAACTCGTCGGACCAGGACGTCACGTCTGCGGCGTTGACGGTTTCGGGGATCTCAGTCGTCACTGTTGCTCCTGTTTCACGTAGTCGAAGAACGCCCGGATCTCATCAGGAATGTGCGCGATCTCGAGGTAAGGCACTCCGGCATGCTCGGCGGAGACGTACGCGAAGCGCATGCCACCCGGCATCACTCCCTGCTGCACGACGGCGGCGCCCTGCTTCTCGGCGTCGCCCAGCGCCGCCTCGAAGGCGTCGGCGTTTTCGGCCTCCACGCAGATGTGGTGCAGCCCCGCGCCGGCGCGTTCGAGGAATTCGGTGTAGATGCTCTCGCCCGACACGGGGGCAATGAGCTCCAGTTGCATGTCACCGGCATAGCTGAGGGAGATGTCGGCGACGAAGTCGGCGGGTTGCCCGCGCAACGTGCAGGTGTCGGGTCCGAAGTGGACACCCGGCATCCGGATCCACTTCCTGGCACCCAACAACGAGGTCAGGGCCTTTTCGGTGGCATCGAGGTCCGGCGTCACCCAGGCAATCTGGACAGGTGTCTGGTCATGCATCGCCTTGAGGATATCTCCGGCGTGCACCGCTGGCTAGAACGTGTTCTAGTTCATTCCTCACCGAGGTATGCCTTCACGCATCGATCGGCCATCTCCCGAGCCGTCGCGGGATCGACACCGAAGGCGACGTTCGCGGTGTACCACTCTTCGCCGGACAGGGACAGAAAGCGGCGACCGTCCTCGGTGGCCGTCCACTCTTGCCCGAACGACGGATCGATGGATTCTCCGGTACTCAGGTGAATGGCCAGTCCGAGCAACATGGAATCCCAGCCCATTCCGACGGCGCCTGGCCCGAACTGGCGCCAGATCTCGTCGTCCTGCACAGGCATGATGTGCTCGAGTAGCAATCGCGCCCGGTCTGGGCCGTCGCTGGTGACGCTGACGTCGATCCAGCTGACATTGCCCCCGTATTCCCAGGTGGCGGTGAAGTTCTTGGGCGGGTCGCACGTCAGGACGGTGCCACCGGAGTGGCCCTCCAGCTGATAGGAGCCGCCGACCTTCAGGTCACCGGAAATCGGTAGAAACCAACGAGGAATGCGCTCGCTTGTGGTGACGGCATCCCAGAGGTCTGCAGGGTCGGTGTCGTAGGTCTGACTGACGGTGACGACGTGCGCCTGCCCTGAATCGATCGTGCGGGTCCCGAGGTTCCGCTGAACCGCCTTGATCTGATGGTCCACATTGACGTCAATCATGTTGACTCCCTTGATTTCTGCGTTGTCGTTTGCCGCGCGCCACTTCTGTAGCCAGCGCATCCAGATGCGGTGTCCAGAACCGGCGGAAGGCGTCCAACCATTGGTCAACTTCGCGCAGAGGCTCACTGTTCACCGCGTAGAGCCTGCGTTGACCGTCCGGTCGAACTGTTGTAAAGCCATTGTCCCGCAGCACTTTTAGATGCTGCGACACCGCCGGTTGAGTGATCGCGAACTCGCCCTGGATCGTCGCGGCAATGGCACCGGCCGGCATCTCGCCGCCGGCGAGCAGCTCCAGAATGCGGCGCCGCACCGGATCCCCCAGAACGTCGAACGCGTGCACACTTTGAAGATATAGCCATCACTTATATAAGTCAAGGCTATATCTTCACGGATTTCGTGGCGACGAACTTATGCGGTGAGCGTCTCGATCAGCAACTGAACTTGAGTGTCGAACATCGCCGCCGGTTCGGTGAGCGTGTCGGCACCGTACTGCCCGAAAACTTCGAGGCTGATCGCACCGACCAGTCCAGCCCACAGCACAAAGCACTTGGCCACCGCGGAGTCGTCCCCGGGAAATTCGAACTCGGCCCGCAGCCGGTCGAAATCCGACGATAACGGTTGTGCTGCAGCAACATTGGGCTGGGGGATGTCGCCAGCGGCGATGCCGGCCGCGATCGCATCGAACAGCGCACCGACCACGCGGGTGCCGGGCCCGACGGTTCGCTCCCGCGGAGCGCGGTAGCCGGGCACCGGGCTGCCGTACAGCAACGCCCAGCTGGCCGGCTGGTCGACCGCCCACCGCCGGGCGGCGCGCGCTACCGCCAGAACGTCGTCGCGCCATGAGCCCTTCGCCGCATCGCGAGCGCGATCGACAGTGCCCGCCAGCTCCGTATAGGCGTCGACGAGCAGCAGTGTCAACAGCTCGTCGCGGCTTGCGACGTACCGATATACCGCCGAGGACACCATGCCGAGATCCCGTGCGATGGCCCGCAGCGACAATCCCGCGGCACCTTCGGTAACCAAATGCCGACGACCGAGCTCGATGATCTGGCCTTCGATCCGATCGCGGGTTTCCTGTCGCTTGCCCATGCGACCAGTGTGACACGAAACGAGATCACTGCTCTTGAATTTCCGGCTACGGCGTGCCACCATGAAGAGAGAGCACCGCTCTCACTCGCATTCGACGAAGGGAATTCCGATGACCACGCGCTACGAGGCACCGAACCTGGCTGCACGAGCAGGCAACGAGCTCATCCGCTTACTGGCGGAAGCGGGCATCAGCATCGCGGGAACCCGGGCGCTGCGGGTGCGTGGGCGAAAGACCGGCAAGCGCCGCGGCGTGGTGATCAACCTACTTACGGTCGACGGACGCGATTATCTGGTGTCGCCGCGCGGCAACACGCAGTGGGCGCGGAATGCGCGAGCAGCTGGAGCCGTCGAGGTCGGCCCGCGGTGGCGCAGTCGTGACGTGCGCATCGCCGAGGTCGCCGACGACGCGAAGCCGGACTTGTTGAAGCGCTATCTGGACCGCTGGCACTGGGAGGTCAAGGGCCACGTCGGTGGGCTCACGCCGCAGTCAAGCGGTGACGAGTTACGCGCCACTGCCCCGTCGATCCCGGTGTTCGAGCTTCTCCGCTAAGGCACCGGCAGCGGTGCGGGGATACTCCCTGATGCGGCGGAGATGACGTCCTCGCTGGCCTGCTGGCTGGCGGCCTGCCAGGACACCGCCGCGGGGTACTGCCCCCACGTGCTGTTGAACATCCCGACGATCGCGGCCCGGCCGTCCGGGGCGAGGAAATACACCGGCCCGCCGGAGTCGCCCTTCTGGCTCACGACACCGTTGGCCATCGTGAACCAGCCGTTGTACACCGCCTGGATGGTGCCGCAGCTCTCCCCCGTCACCACACCGAAGTGGCAAACCGGAAGACCGGGCGCCGGAACGATGCTCGGGTCGGAGACCAGCTGCCGGCCGCCGGGCAGGATGTTGTTCGCCGCAACGTCGGGGGCAAGGGTGATCGCCTCCCAGTCGGCGATCTGGTGGTTGGTGTCGATGGTCGTGCCGTCAGGGGTGTTGTCGCGGAACAGCGCCTGGTTTCCGACGAACCGACCGTCCTTGTCGCTGACCATTCCGTTTCCGCGGCAGTGCCCGGCGGTGAACGCGATCCGCGTCTGCGGGTCGACGTATCCCAACGTGCAGACATTGGTGCCCTGGATGACCTCCATGCCCGGGAAGACCACCACGCCCGGGTCGGCCTGTGCGGGCGCCGACGGCAGCGTCAGCGCGACGATTGGCGCGATGGTGGCGGCGAGAAGACGCAAGAATCGTCGGCGCATCCTCGCCTCCGATCATCAAGTGTCAAGGGTGTCCAGGGTACCGATGTGTTGAGGATTGCTATACCCGAGCGATCGGATCGCCAATCGCTTCGGCGGCACAGCTACCACTACACAGTGGTACTTCAAATTGCCAATCGCCGCCGGCCGCGGCAGTGTTACAGAAACGTCGAGTCTCCAGTGATCCATCCGGCAACCCGAACCGGGCACCGTATAACAATGGTGGCCCGAGCCTTTCGGCCCGGGCCACCATTGCGTTCAGTCAGGAATCGTCAGCACCTGACCAGGATGTATCAAATCGGGATTCGAAACCCCGCTGGCGTCGGCGATCCGCTGATACTTACTGCCGTCGCCATAGAAGCGCTCCGAGATAGCCCACAGTGTGTCGCCGGAGACCACCGTGTAGGTCCGCGGGGCGGGTGGTGGAGGCGGCGGAGGCGGCGGTGGAGGTGGCGGCGCGGCCGCCGCTTCCGGTTCGGGCGCCGGAGTCGGCGCCGGTTCCTCGGCAGCCGCGGGGGCGACTTCGGGAGCCGCCGCTTCAGGCTCGGGTGGTGGAGGTTCTTTCGTGTCCGTCTTGGATGACCACGCCGCCCCGTGGCCTGCGTACAGCACGAGATTGCGGTCATCTTGCAGGACGAGTTTTACGTCCTTCTTGCCCTTGGTGTCGGTGTGCCACACCGGTTTATCCGGTGAGTACAGGACGCAATTGCCGTCCTTTTGCACCTCGAGGCGATCGACATTCTTGCCGTCGGTGCCAGTCGACCACACCGCCTGCCCGCGCGCGGCCAGCACCATGTTGCCGTCCTGCTGCAACGTCAACGTGTACGCGCCGTTGTTGGAAGTTAGCGATCCCCCTTTTTCGAGTTTTTGTCCCTCGGCAAGTGTGTCTGCCACGGCCGTTACCCCTTTCTCGAAAGTTGAAGACGATATAGATGAGCCTACTGACCCAACGTGTGCATGTATGGCGTTCTGCGCGAGGCAGTTCAAACGTATGACGAACGGCTGATGACTGATTCGTGTTGTGGCCCAAGGAAGTCCGTCGCTCAGTTACGGAGTCTTCAACCCGTTGCCCGAATGGAGCAGGTAGGTATTGGATATTCCGCGCGCGTTGGCGATCGGCTGGAATTTGCCGCCACCGCGTCAATTATTCGAGATGTCAGCAACGATGGATCTTCAACTTTGTGATATCGAGAGCCGGAATGGGACTACCGGCCGCGAATTGTCCGATTCGTTCAAGACCGCGCCTAATCCGTTCGGTACCAAGAAGACATGACCGAAAGCGAGCTGCGAGCCCTACCCAATATCGGTCCGGCCATCGCCAAGACGCTGATGCGCCTAGGTATCGAGCGGCCGGACGACCTGCGCGGGCAGACCGCAGATCAGCTGTATCGCCGGCTGTGTGACCTCGACGGCCGACGACATGACCCGTGCCTACTCGATACGTTCGTCGCCGCCGTCGACCATGCCAATGGTGCGCCGGCCCGGCCTTGGTGGTACTACAGCCGCATTCGAAAAAGCGAGCGCAGCTGACTTCGGCTCTGCCCGTGGGTGATACCGCTCAGGAATCGAATCCGAGGCCCAGCGAATCGAGCGTGCGCAGCAGCAGGTTGCGTCGGCCTGCCGCGTGGTCGGCTCGATCCAGCGACCACCTTGTCGCCTGGATACCGATGCTGGCCAGCGGCTCCGGCGGAAACGGCAACGGACGCCTGCGCACCATTTCCAGCTCGGTGCGTGGCGTGGGCCTGCCTTCGAGCAGATCCAGGCACACATCCGCGGCGAACCTCGCCGCCCCGACGCCGAGTCCGGTGAACCCGTTGACGTAGGCGACGCGGCCTTCGCGGGCCAGTCCCCAATGCGCGCAGAACCGAGTGTTGGTGTCGATGGCACCGGCCCACCGGTGAGTGAACCGGACGTCGTCGAGTTGCGGGAACGTGATGAAGAAGTGGGCGGCCAGCCGTCGATAGGTGGCCGGCCGGTCTTCGTAGGCGGCCTTCACTTTGCGTCCGAAGTGGTAGACGGCGTCATATCCGCCCCACACGATGCGGTTGTCCGCGGTCAGGCGGTAGTAGTGAAACTGGTTGGCGCAGTCGCCGATTCCCTGCCTGCCCTGCCAACCGATGCGGTCTAGCTGCGTGTCGGTCAGCGGCTCGGTGGCCAGTACATAGTCGTAGACGGGCACTGTGCGGAGCCGGTTTCGGCGCAGCAGGCTGTCGAAGACGTTGGTCGCCAGCACGGCCCGTCGACACGTGACGATCGCCGCGTCGGTCTGGATGCGCAGGGCGGCGCCTGCGGAATCCAGTCCCGTCGCCTTCGTGTGCTCGTAGATGTGCACACCGGCTTCCTCGCAGGCACGGGCGAGTTCGAACGACAGCTTGGCGGGATGGACGATCGCGGTGGTGTCGGTGTTGAGAAGCCCGGCGAGGTACGTCGGTGAATGAACCTCATCGCGGACTTCCCGCAGTCCGAGCAGCCGTCCCTCACCCTCGTCGGAGGCCTCCTGCAGCCAGTCGACCTGATGGGGTTCGGTGGCAACCGACAGCATGCCCGTACGCTGCCACTCGGTATCCAGGCTCAGGCTCTCGATTTCGGCCTGCATGCCCTCGAGGTTCTCCATGCCCATCGCGTTGAGCGTGTCGATTTCGTTGGGCCAGCGGGCTTTTCCATTCGCCAACCCGTGCGTCAGGCTGGCGTCGACGAAACCTCCGTTGCGGCCGGAGGCGGCCCAACCGATCCGGTCGGCGTCGATCAGCACGATCCGCTGATCCGGATTGCGCTGGGCGGCATGCAATGCGGTCCATAAGCCGGTGTACCCGCCGCCCACAACCAACAGGTCGCCGGCGATCGATCCGGTCAGCGCCGGATAGTCGGGCCTGGGGATGTCCAGCCACATCGATCCGAAGGTGCTTGCCCCAAGCGACCGTTCGATCAGGCCGGGGTCGACGTCCTCGTCAAACACCGTCTCCACACCAGCGGACACTACGGGATTCGTGTCGCTATACCGGGCCGGGCGCCGGTTTTCCGCGCATCGTGCGCACCCCGCCTCCGGTGAACCTGGCCAGCACGGGCCCAACGATGGCGAGGATGAACACATACGGCGTCGCCACCGCCTCGACTGCTTCGATCGTCGTGCCGACCAAGCCGATGATGACCAATGAGAACTCGCCGCGGGCGATAAGGGCGGTTCCGGCGCGCAGCTGACCCGGCCTGCCCACCCCTTCACGACGGGCGGCGAACTGACCGGTCAACACCTTCGTCGCCGCGGTCACCGCCGCCAGCGCGAGCGCCGCGGGCAGCATCGGCACCAGGTCGCTCGGATTCACCGAGACGCCGATGGCGAGAAAGAAGATGGCTGCGAAGAGGTCACGCAGCGGGCTCAACACCTTGCGCGCCCGGTCGGCCGACTCACCGGTGAGCGTGAGCCCGACAAGGAACGCCCCGACCGCCGCGGAGGCGTGCACGAATTCGGCGAGGGCCGCAACGATCAGCGTGAGCCCGAGAATTCGCAGCAGCACCTGCTCGTTGTCCGGGTGCGCCACCAACCGGCCGACGTGGTGGCCCCACCGATACGACGCGGCGAACGCGATACTCAGCGCCGCGACCGCGATGGCCATGCCGAGCAGAGCCTGCAACCAGGTGCCGCCCGTGGCCAGCACGGCGAGCAGTGGCAGATACGCGGCCATCGCGAAGTCCTCGAGCACGAGAATCGACAGCACGGCCGGCGTCTCACGGTTACCGAGCCGGCGCAGATCACTGAGCAGCCGCGCGATCACACCGGACGACGAGATGTAGGTGACACCGGCCAGGGCGATGATGCCGACGCCGTTGAGACCCAGCAGCCAGCCCGCGACCGCTCCCGGCACCGCGTTGAGGACGACGTCCACCCACGCCGAGGGCAGGTGACGGCGCAGGCTGCTGGCGAACTCGCCGAGCGAGAACTCCAACCCCAGGGTGAGCAGCAGCAGCACCACGCCGATGGTCGCGCCGGTGCGGACGAACTCCCCCGCAGCCGGAAGCGGCGCCACGCCGCCTTCGCCGAGTGCGAGGCCGGCGACGAGATAGAGCGGGATCGGCGACAGCGCGAAGCGGCGCGCGGCCGTGCCCAGCACGGTGAGCACCGTGAGGATGACGCCGAGCTCGAGAAGCAGCGTCGCCGAGATCTGCACCGGTCAGCCTTCGGCAGGCGGGCCGGCCAAATGGCCTCGAGCCACGATGTCCTCGACTCCGGCGAGGCCCTCCTCGGTGCCGATCACCACCAACACATCGTCGGCGCGAAGGATCTCGGCGGGCCCAGGCGAGGCGAGCACCTGTTCGTCGCGGACGATCGCGACGATGGACGCCCCGGTCCGTGTGCGGGCCCGGGTGTCGCCGAGTGGCCGGTCCACGAACGGGCTGCCCGGGCGAATGGCCACTTGTCCCGCGTTGAGCCCCGGCACTTCGCGGGTCAGATCGGCGAACCGTTCCGCGATGCGTGGCGCGCCAAGTATCTGGGCCAGCGCTTCGGCCTCCTCACCGGTCAGCCGGAAGACCTCTTGAGCCTGGTCGGGATCGTCCTTGGGATACACGACGATTTCGAAGTCCCCGGAGCGCCTGGCGACCACGCCGATGCGGTCGCCGTCGCGGTTCTCGAACTCGAACCGCAGGCCGACGCCCGGCAGCAGTGTCTCTTTGACATCCATGGGTCAATATTGCTGCCTCGAGCGTCGAGTTATGCGCGAACTCCGGCCGATTCTTCTGCCACGAGTCGACGTTCTGCAGGCTCCCATCCGGGCGGGCCGAAGGTGTAGCCGAACTTGTCGCGCCAACGCGTCGCCCTGCGCACGTCGCGGGCGATCGCCACGTATTCGTGTGTCTGCAATGTCCAGATGTTGTAGGTATCCACCTGCTTGGTCAATCCATAGTGCGGGCGGATGGTTTCGGCTTGGAAGCTGCCAAACAGCCGATCCCACAGGATGAAGATGCCGCCGTAGTTCTTGTCGAGGTAATGCTGGTCCATGCCGTGATGCACGCGGTGGTGTGACGGCGTATTGAAGATGAATTCGATTGGCCGCCAGAGCTTTCCGATGCGTTCGGTGTGAATCCAGAACTGGTAGATGAGATTGATCGAGAAGGACAGGAACACCAGCCACGGCGGAACACCGAACAGCGGCAATAGCGCCCGCAGGAACACGTCGCCGCTGATGTTCCACTTCTGCCGCAGCGCGGTGGCGAAGTTGAAGTACTGGCTGGAGTGGTGGGCCTGGTGGGTGGCCCAGAAGATCCGCACGCGATGGGCCATCCGGTGATACCAGTAGTAGAGGACGTCAACGCCGACGATGGCGATCACCCACGTGTACCACTGTGTGGCGGGCAGATGCCACGGCGCGACGTAGACGTAGAGCGCCGCATACCCCAGCAGCGCGATCCCGTTGAGCACCCCGCTGGTCCCGACCGATACCAGACCCATCCAGATGCTGGCCCATGCGTCGGGCTTCAGGTAAGCACCGGCGGGCGGGCGGTCGGCCTCTTCATGCGCGAGCTTGCGCGCCGCGGTCCACTCGATGATGAGCAGCAGGAGGAAAAACGGGACCGCGAACATGACGGGGTCGTGCATGAGCGGCGGCAGCACATTTGAGAATGCGTTTGCCAGGTCCACGACGACACCTCCGCGACGAGTTTAACCGCCGCGTCGCTACCGGAAGCTGAGCACCTCACTGCCCCACGTCGATCGGATGTGCAGGTCGACGTCATTGACGACGGAATCTTGGCGGTCGATCACCAGGCACGCGCGATCGGCCTCCTGGTACGGCAGCCACTCGGGCTCGTCGGCCAGCCCCAGTGGCTTGCCATGCGTTGCGAAGTTGCGCCAGCGCTCCTGGATTCGGGCCGAAACCACCTTGCCGGTCTTCATCCCGCCGAGCCGAAATGTGGGGTCTTTGGGGCCTGCGACGAGGTTGCCCCACACGAACGGCAGTTCGGTGGCGTGTGCACCGGCAAGCCGCAGCAGTCGCAACATCGGTGTGGCCCAGTCGAATCGGTAGAGGAATACCGGCGCGACGGTGCTGTGGCCTTCGGCCAGCCATACCGTCGGCATCCGGAAGCCGACGTCGCGCGCCACTCCCATCCCCCGGGCCTTGCCCCGTAGCCCTGGATACGCGGTGTCGATCTGATCGTCCGTCGGCAGTACCAGATTCGGCTGTTCGGCGGCGATCTGGCTGAACATCGCGTTGATCGCCTCGGGCGTGATGGGCATCAGCGGCGATTTCATGAATCGGAACAGCGCCGCCTCGTGCTTGTTCGTGCCGACGATCAGCGGAACCGGGTGTGACCGGCCCTGGCGCGCCAGTTTCACGGGGTGGTCGGGCACTAGATCACCGTCGATGATCGGGGCGAAGGCCAGTGTGCCAGGGCACTGCAGCGGTACGTCGTTGAACAACGTCCGAGACGCGGCGATCACCGCACCGTCAGGCACCGCCGCCAGTCGGTCGATGTCGTTGTCCCCCAAGCCAAGCGCGGTGATGAACTGCTCCGCGGTCCTGCGGCCACGCGCCGCGTCGTACACCGAGGTGGCCGGTGAGCTCTGCGCGATCGCACCGGCGAACAGCCCGGCGGCGGCCGGGCTTGTCAGCAACGTGGTGATGATGCCGGCGCCCGCCGACTCGCCGAACACCGTGACGCGTTCGGGGTCTCCTCCGAAGGAGGCGATGTTGTCGCGGACCCAATGCAGGGCGTGCACCGCATCGCGCAGCCCGAGATTGCTATCGAACCGGCGCCGCGGCGTGCTGAACGACGACAGATCCAGGAATCCGAAGGCGCCGAGTCGGTAGTTGATGGTGACGACGACAACGTCGCCGCCCGCGGCCAGCACGCGCCCGTTGTACAGCGGCTGGTTCGCTGAACCGAGGACATAGGCGCCGCCGTGAATCCACACCATCACCGGCTTCCGATCGCCTGCGGCGATGTCTGACGAAGCCCAGATGTTGAGGGTCAGGCAGTCGTCGCCCTGTGGCGCGCCGAGATCGATGGGGATGCGAGGTTCCACCGGCTGCGGACAGACCGGTCCGAAGTCGCTGGCATCGGCCACTTCCGTCCATGGCTCGGGTGGCTCCGGGGCGCGCCATCGTAGGTCGCCGGCCGGCGGGGCGGCGTATCGCACACCTTTCCATGCCGTGACGCGGCCGTCGTCAACGCCGCGGACCGGCCCATAGGCGGTATCCACAACGGTGTTCATGCCCAGAGGCTACCGACGGCTAGCAAAGAGCACCGGGAGATTCTGATCACGTGTCGTGGTATATCTGGTATGAGATTCGTAACATCTGCTTCAGGAGATCTCATGGATCTGCGCCGCCGCATCGTCGCCGACTTCGAGAAGGGCGCCGGACGCCACGACGATCCGGCTGTCTACGGCGGTCCGCCGGGTGACGCCGGCCTGATCGGCCCGGGCAGCATGTCATGGGAGATCAACGCCGATCTGGCGTCGGTCTCACAGGCCGGTCTTCCCGCGATCGTGCTGGAAATCCTGCATCCCTCCGTCGTCGCCGGAGTGCAGGACATGTCCAATTACCGGCAGGATCCGTTTCAGCGCGCACGCGCCACCCTCGGCTATGTGCTGACGACGACGTTCGGCAACACCACCGCCGCCACCGCGCTCATCGACCACGTCAAGCACGTGCACTCGTACGTCAAGGGCACCCGGCCCGACGGAGTTCCTTACCGCGCGCTTGACCCCGAGCTGATCGCGTGGGTGCACACAGCCATTCCGTGGATGATCATGCAGGCGTTCGAACACACGAAAAGGCCACTGTCACAACAAGAACGGGACCGCTATTTGAGTGAGCAGGCAGTGATCGGCCGGATGGGCGGCGCCGATTGGGTGCCGACGACGGCGGCCGAGCTCGACGACTACGTCGAAGCGATGCGTCCCCGTTTGAGCGTGAACGCCCAAACCCGCGAGTTCGTCGACTTCCTCATGACCTCGCCCTTCTTCGGAGAACTGCCGGGCCCGCTCGATCGCCGACTGCACCGCTTCGCCATCTATGCCGGCATGAGCCGCGCACCGCAGTGGGCGCAAGAGCTCATCGGCTTCGACAATCCTGGGGCGCTGACACGCAGAATGATCGAGCCCGCGCTGCAACTCGACGCTCGTCGGCTGCGGTGGGCGTTCGCAACACCCCGCTACGTCCGGCTGGCACGCGAACGCGCGGCAGGCGCGGCGCTGACAACGGTGGCGGAGCCGTGATCGACGCCCAGCTGATCGAGGTCGTCGGTGGCGCGAACATCGGCGGCAGCATCGACGAAGTCGCCGACCGCACCAGCCAGCGCATCCTGGATGCCGCCCTTCATGAGGCGGCAGCCATTGGGCTGCAACGGATTACGGTCGAGGACGTGGTTCGTCGCGCCGGTGTCTCCCGGATGACCGCCTACCGCCGCTATCCGCGTCGCGACGATCTGGTCGAGGCGTTGGTGCGCCGCGAAACCCAGCGTTTCCTCGCCGCGGTCGCCGACGCCATCGACGCCGTTGACGATCCGCACGACGGAGTGGCGGAGGCGTTCATCGCCGCCGTCACATTCGCCCGCGAACACCCCATGCTGCGCCGCGCCGGGCAGGTGGAGCCGGCGCCGATCGCCGACTGGATCGAACTGCTGAAGATGGGATCGGCATTCATCGCCAACTACATTCACGGCGAGGCCACCGGCACGCCGTCGCAGCGGGTGCGCTGGGTCGCGGATGTGTTCGCCAGGCTGTTCTTCACCTACATCTCGATACCGCCCACCGATCCGGACTTCGGCGACGACGACGAACTGCGGCGGTTCGCGCACGAGGTGCTGACGCCGATGGTGAACCGCGCAGTCGGATAGCTTGGTCGGGTGCGGAAGTGGGCGTTGCTGTTCGCGGCCATCGCGGTCGAGGTTGCGGCGACGTTGTCTTTGCGCGCATCCCAAGACCATTCGGCGTGGCTCGCGGTCGTCGTCGCCGGCTATGTCGGATCGCTCGTTCTGCTGACGCTGGTGTTGCGCATCGGTATGCCGGTCGGGGTCGCTTATGGCATCTGGGGGGCTTCGGGAACCGCGGCGACGGCGGTGCTGGCCGCCGCGATCTTCGGGGACCGATTCACCTGGCCGATCGTTGCCGGTATCGCGCTGATCATCGGCGGTGTACTGCTGGTCGAGTTCGGATCACGCCAAGCCGCGGAGGGTGAGCCGTGATGTGGCTGGCGCTGGCCGGCGCGATCCTCGTCGAAGTTGTCGCGACGCTGTCGCTGCGGGCCTCCGACGGTTTCCGCAAGAAGTTGTGGATCGCGCCCGTCGTCGCCGGGTATCTCGTGTCGTTCTATCTGCTGTGGCTGTCGTTGTCGCTGGGCATGCCGGTCGGCATCGCCTACGGCGTGTGGACGGCGTGCGGCGTGGCGCTTGTCGCCCTCATCGCCCGAGTCCTTTTCGCCGAGCCGCTGACGTGGATCATGGCGCTGGGCATTGCGCTCATCGTGGCAGGCGTCCTCACGATCGAGATGGCCGGCGTCGTGCACTGAGCGCGCCGGCCAGCGCGATTACCACCAGACCCGCCACCGGGACGCTCAGCAGCCCCACCCGAAGACTGGTCGCGTCGGCGATGACCCCGACGATCAATGGCGCACCGAAGAAGCCGACGCGCATCAGCCAAGTCACCGCCGTCAGCCCGGTGCCCGGGCGTAAGCCGGGCAGTTGGTCGGCGCCGTGCATGGCAGCGGGGATCAGCGTGGCGACGCCTAAACCGGCGGCCGCGAACCCCGCGATGGTGGCCGGAACGCTGGGAAACGCCAGGGCGGCGCCCATTCCGGTGGCGGTGATCAGAGCGCCGGCCCGTGTCACCGCGCGTTCACCGAACCGGTCGACAAGCCGATCGCCGATCAACCGCCCAAGGAACATGAACCCGACAAGTGCGATATAGCCGAACGCCGCGATCGGCCCCGGCGCGCCGAGGCTGTCACGCAGATACAGCGTGGCCCATGAACTGCCCGCGTCCTCCACGGTGGCCCCCGCGATCGCGATGATCACCAACGCCACCAGCGTCGCGTACACCGCCATGCCGGCGCCGCCGCGGCCGCCCGCCCCCGCTGGCGGATGGTCGTCGTGATCGTCGCCTTTGAGCAGATAGGGATACGCGAGCAGGACGACGGTGCTGAACACCGCTGCGGCAAACGCCAAATGCGTTGTGCGAGACATGTTTAGCGCGATCGCCCCGGCTCCCATCAATCCACCGAGGATCGCCCCGACCGCCCACACCGCGTGAAGCGAGTTGATGATCGACCGGCCGTAGTTCCGCTGTACTCGCAGCCCATGGGCGTTCTGCGCGACATCGGTGACCGCATCGGAGGCCCCCGCGATGAACAGCGCGGCCGCAAGGACGACGGGTGTGGTCGCCATGCCGGCGACCACCACGAACAGCCCGATACCGATGGTGCCTGCCACCGCCACCCGCGACGATCGGTACCGGCGGATCAGCGCCGCCGCGGTGAGCCCGGCGACCAGCGCCCCGCCGGAAAACGCCGCGATCGCCGCGCCGTACACCGCATTGGACAGGTGCAGATCCGTTTTGATCTCGGGATAGCGCGGCAGCATGTTGGCGAAGAGCGCCCCATTGGTCAGGAACAGCGCCGCGACCGCGATCCGGGCCCTCCGATTCTGCGCCTCGGCTACGTCGAGCCGTTCGGGCGCCATGAACCAGACACTACCGAAACCCCAAGTGTCACTTGATCGCGCGCGTCAGCAGCTGTTCGCTCGTCGTCCACAGATCGAGTGCTTTGCCATGGTCATACGAGTCGGCCGAGGACCGGATCGGCTTGCGCCCCTCGAAATATTGGCCCGTCACTCCGTCGAAGCGCGCGTCCGCGGCCAGCGCCGCCAGGCGCGCGGCGGAGGTGCGAGTGCTGTGCACCTTCGGCAGGACCATCAGCACCGGCGACAGGGCACGCCATGCCAATCGCTGTACCGGCGAATAGTCGCGGGACAGGTCCGTCCCGGGCATCAGGCCAGGGTCGAACGCGGTGACCGTCACGCCCTGCTCGCCGTGGCCGAGTCGCCGGTCAAGCTCGTAGGCGAATAGCACGTTGCACAACTTGGACGTGGTGTAAGCGCGACGGCCCTCTCCGGATGATCCGCCGGCCACTGGGCGGGCAATCTCAGCCGCGGAGGTGTAGCGCGGCGCAGGCATGCCGGTGTGATTGGCGGGATCGTGAGTACCGCTGCTGACGACGACGATTCGCGCGGGTCGTGTCAGGTGGTCGAGCACTTCTTGCACCAGCGCGAAGTGTCCGAGGTGGTTCACGCCGAACGTCATCTCGACACCGTCGTCGGTCACCTCCGAGCCCGAAACCACCTGAACGCCCGCGTTGCACACCAGCGCGTGCACCGGCGGCAGTTCGGTGGCGCGCAGGGCTTGCGCGAAGCCGCGCACGGACCGCAGCGACGCCAGGTCCAGCTCGAGGACCGTGCACCGCTTCGGTTCCCCGAGCGCCGCGACGGCATCGGCGCCGCGGCCAGCGTCGCGCACGGCGAGCACCACATGCCACGACGCGTCGGTCGCCAGCAGTGCGCGTGCGCAGTCCAGTCCCAAACCCGCGCTGGCGCCGGTGATCACGGCGGTTCTCGTATTCATCTGTCCTCCAAAAGGATTGGGGCCAAGGCGGCGACCGCCTGATACAGCCGTCGGTACATCCGTTCGACGTCGGTCGCCTCGGTCTCGAGGTGTTCGGCGAAGAAGATGCCGTCAGAGAGCGCGACGGCGAAGGCGGTGAGTTCGGTCACGACCCGGTCGGCCTTCTTCGGCGGCGCGTCGGCCGGCAGCAGCTGGCGCAGGCCGGCGCGAAACCGTTCGATGGCCGTATCGCGTACCCGTCGCACCACCTGGGCGACCACCGGATCGTCGCTGCGTTCCAGCGACAGCATGTAGAACAGCCGCAGGAAGTCCGGGTGCTCGGCCTGAAGCCGCGCGGTCACCGCGAGTTGCTGCTCGACCGTGCCGCCGGTCGGGATCGCGGCGAAGAAGCGGTCGGCGCCGCGTTCCATGACCGCCGCGAGCACACCTTCCTTGGAGCCGAAGTGCCAGTAGATCGAACTGGGCGGCAGCCCGCACGCCTTGCGGATATCGCTGATGGAGGTGGCTGCGTAGCCGCGCGTGGCCATCAGACGCTCGGTGGCGTCGAGGATCAGCACCCGAGACTGCTCGCCCTGCTGCTGCTTCTTGGTCAGTGGAAGTGTCACGTTCACCTCTGTAAGGATCGTTACAGACGCAACACTAGCACGCACCCGCCCTTCGGTGGCACGCTGAGCCGATGGCGATCCATACCGAGGCGACCACCGAGGAGTTGATCGGCCTCTTCCCGCCGGGAACCCGCCTCGACAATGACGGCACGCTGATGGTCGGCGGCTGCCGGCTCGACAATGTGGCCCAGCAGTTCGGCACCCCGGCGATCGTCGTGGCCGAGGATGCTCTGCGTCAGCGGGCACGCGACTATCTGTCCGCCTTCCGCAGCCGGTGGCAACGCTGCGACGTGGCATTCGCGTCAAAGTCCTTCCCGTGCACCGCGGTTCAGCGAGTGATGGTCCAAGAGGGTTTGCACATCGATGTCGCAGGCGGAGGCGAGATCCTCACCGCGCTCAAGGCAGGCGCCGACCCCGGCAAGCTCGTCCTGCACGGCAACGCCAAGTCCGACGAGGAACTCGTCCTGGCCATCGCGAACGGTGTCGGCCTTGTCGTCGTCGACAACTTCGACGACATCGACCGGCTGGAGCGTCTCGTGCCGCGCGGCCACCAGCAGCCGTGCCTGGTCCGAGTCATCCCCGGCGTCGAGGCGGCCACGCACGCTTCCCAGGCGACGGGCCACGCAGGATCGAAGTTCGGGCTGTTGCCCGAGGACGCTCGCGAGGCGATAGCGCGCATCGAGCGCAGTGCCAAGTTGCGCCTCGACGGCGTGCACACCCACGTCGGCTCGCAGCTGCTCAACGTCGAACAGCTCGCGGCAGCGGTGGAGCCGATCGCCCAGCTCGGCACGTTCGAGGTCTACGACCTCGGCGGCGGCCTCGGGGTGCGCTACACCTACGGCGAACACCCGCCGAGCCTCGACGACTACGCAGAGGCGATGGTGACGCAGGCCCGCGCGCTCCTGCCAGAGGGCAGCCGCATCATCGTCGAACCGGGCCGCAGCATGGTCGCCAACAGCGCGTGCACGGTATACCGCGTCACGACCATCAAGCGCGGTGTCGTCACCCACGTCGCGGTCGACGGCGGCATGGGCGACAACCTCGAGGTGTCGTTGACCGGGCAGCGATTCGAGTCGACGATCGTCAACCGGGTGGGCGGCGGCGAAATGGTCAGCGTGGTTGGCAGGCACTGCGAATCCGGCGATCAACTGTGCGACGGCGTTCCGCTGCGTGACCCGGCCGTCGGCGACCTGCTGGCGGTGCCGGTCACCGGGGCGTACTGCTACACGATGTCCAACCAGTACAACGGCGCACGCCGTGTTCCCGTGGTGTTCGCGCGAAACGGGGATGCGCGGCTGGTGGTCCGCCGGGACACCTGGGACGACCTGTTGATCCGCGATGTGGACTGAAACCCGGCAAGATTGGCCTCATGACTGACCTGCCCTCGTCGTTGGTCGAACTGGCGCGCCGTTACGACGTCGCAACCGATTACCAAGACTGGACGGGGCGGTATGCCGCGGTCGCAGAGTCCACGCTCGTCGCCGTGCTCGACGCCCTCGGGGTGTCGGCCGCCACCGAGGATGAGCGAACGGCGGCTCTCGCCGCGCATGACCGCGCCTACTGGACGCGCCCGCTCCCCGCTGCGGTCATCGGGCGCGCCGGCAGCGCGTCGTCGTTCTGGGTGCACGTCACCCACGGAGATCCGGTCGGTCTGTGGATCCGACTGGAGGACGGCTCCGTGCGGACCGGACTGCGTCAGCTCGAAAACAATAGGGCCCCTTACGATCTCGACGGGCGAATGGTCGGCGAGGCCAGCTTCGAACTGCCTGCCGACCTGCCGCTGGGATATCACCGGCTGCACCTGCAGGTCGGCTCGTCCGACACCAGCACCCTGGTCATTGTCTCCCCCGCGTCGCTCGAGCTGCCCGCGAGGCTGGGCACCAATCGGGCGTGGGGCCTGGCGACCCAGCTCTACAGTGTGCGCTCGCAAAGATCT